>DATNOG010000001.1:0-9767 GCA_035601415.1 Pyrinomonadaceae bacterium
CGTTTCAAACGTGCAATCCTCACCGTGATGCGTGAATTCAGCGCCATACATGTCAAAGGCGATCGCACCCTCGACCGTCTCGCCTTCGGCAACAAAGTAAAAGCGCGGGCGCTTATCGATGAACTGTTTGATTAGCCAAGCGGAAGCGAGCCGGTCGATATGCAGATTGCGCCTAGTCATCCAACGACGACCCTGGTACTTAGCCAAATCCAACGTTCCTGATCGCTTGAGGGAGCGTGATGCTTTCGCCGGCTGACCGTGCGCGGCACGAATGGCTTTCTGACAACGCTCGTAAGCAGCGAGCGCAGGTGTGCACTTGTCGGCGTTGAAGAAATCATTAGCGATGATGCTTTCCAGTTGCGAGTGCAGCTTATCCAATTCGGATTCGTGCGTAGCCAGTCGTCCGACGGAGAGATGCTTTTCCCGAGTCTGTTGACTAACCGCGCCGGCCAGTCCGTCGAGTTCTGCCGCGATGGCTGCAAATTCTTCATCACGCGCTGTGCGAAAAACCGCGATGATTTCTTCGTCCGTCGCTCCTTCAACCGAGGCGGCTTGAAACACGGTTGCTTCGCCACCGGCAGATTCGATTTCTTGCTTCAACCACTGAAAATCTTCATGCGTCTTCTCGTTTGCCGGCAGGACGTAGACAGAGTTCTTAATCGCCACCGCTCCGAGCTTCTGCAACTTGCGCCAGATGCGCACGCGCAGGTTTGTAGGCTTCGGCGGCAACTGATGGATCAGTAGAATCCACTCGATCTTATTTTTCGAGTTCTCGACCATTGACTCAGAAGTAACAGGGGAATTAGATTGTAACGATTGTTACGGTGTTCACCAAGTACAAGGGGACTTGCGATCATGAATGAGTTAACACAAACCGTGCAGGATCGAAGTGGCGAATCATCGGCCCGATGGTTGTCAACAGGCTTGGTAGCAACTGTGGCCGCGGCATTCCTGGTTCTAGCGTGTTCCGCACAGCAAGGACAGAGGCACACGAACGCCGACCTAGCATCACCACCTTTCTCGGGGACAAGCACCGGTGCGGATAAGATGTCCGCAATCGCTGGGAACCTTCCCTTGCGCACTCTGAGTGATGTGCTGCTGACCGGCGGCGCGACGCGGCTCGATTATCAGAATGTAGACAGTGAAAACGGCCGCCTTTACATCGCCCACCTCGGATCTGATTTGATGACCGTCTTCGATGTGAATAACCAGAAGATGGTCGGCGACGTTAAGGATCTTAAGCGAGTCCATGGCGTGCTGGCGGTTCCAGAGCTTCACCGTGTCTATGCCTCGGCGACCGGGACCAATGAATTGGCGATCATTGATGATCAGACGTTGCAGATCGTCGCGCGTGCGCCTGCTGGAGATTATCCGGACGGGGTGGCCTATGCGAGTAAGGGAAACAAGATCTATGTCTCAGATCTTCACGGTAAGACAGCCACGGTGATCGACGCCAAAACCAATCAGCGCCTAACGACGATTGCTCTTGGCGGAGGTGCGGGAAACACGCAATATGATTCAGTCTCGGAACATATCTTTGTCACGGTGCATGGGCAAAACCAGCTCGCGGAAATTGATCCAACCAAAGACCAGCTAATCGCGCGCTATCCGATAGCCGGGTGCGGCGAACCACATGGACTATTGATCGACAGCGAACACCGGTTGGCATTTGTCGCGTGTGAAGAAAATGCCAAACTGGCAGTCTTTGATCTTCAAGCAAAGAAAATGACGGCCATTCATTCCGTGGGCGCTGATCCGGACGTGCTCGCGTTTGATAAAGGTCTGGCACGTCTCTATGTTTCTGCTGAGAGTGGCATCATTTCGATCTTCGATGAGCGCGGCCGCAATCTGGAGAAGGTTGGTGAAGGATTCTTCGCTTCAAACGCTCATAGTGTCGCTGTTGACAGTCGCACTCATCGCGTCTATTTCCCATTGCAGAACGTTGGCGGAAAGCCAGTCCTTAGAATCGCCGTGCCCTCTGATAAGCAGCTATGACGAAAGGGCAGAGGCGTTTCGATAACGGATTCGAACGTGGGCACCGATCGTTTCAGCAATCAAGGTGCGTAGGCCACATCTATCGGGCCAACAGCGATTTCTGCATCATTTACAACCAGAGAAGGGGCACAGGTCTGGAGAGACCTTCAAAGGCGAGCTCTGATTCTACTCCTTGCGATCATTTGAACCGTCCGGAACGGCCTTCATGATAAGTGTCAGTTTTGATGACGACAGCGATTGCTGATCTTGCTAATCGATGAGTGACAGGTTGATGCTAAAGAAGAATGCCGCGTTCCTGCAGGCAACGATTCTTCTCTTGTCAGTTGGGACCACAGCAGCACAAATCTCGACCGGCGCGGATCCTTCGTCCGTGCGATCCGTTGTCCCGGTACGCGTGGACAAAGCGCCTGAACTTGATGGGACACTGAAAGATACGGCTTGGCAGGATGGGAGCCTCATCAGCAGTTTTCATCAGCGTGAGCCCTTCGAGAGACAGCCGGCGACGGAAAAGGCAGAAGTCAGAGTCTTATACGACAGCCACTTCTTGTACTTTGGAATACATTGCTTTGATTCTGAGCCAAAAAAGATTGTCGCCACTGAATTGCGCCGCGACGCTGACTCTAGCGTTGATGACCACTTCACAGTTCTGATTTCACCGAACAACGATAAGCGCAATGGCTATACCTTCACGACCAATCCGCTCGGCACCCAGTTCGACGCGCTGATCTCGGACGAAGGCCAAGTGAACGATCCGAATTGGGACGGGATTTGGAAGTCCAACGCTCACATCACGCCGGACGGTTGGACAGCTACGATTGCTATTCCGTTTTCCACTTTAAATTTCAAGACTTCGAACAACGTTACTATCGGAATTAATTTCCGACGCTTCATTCGTCGTAAGAACGAAGAAGATCTCTGGCAATCCTATTTGCGCATCTACGGCATCGAGCGCATCTCGGAAGCGGGCGAACTCACCGATCTGAAAGATATCGGCAGTGGACGTTTACTGATTATCAAACCTTATGTTGTTGGCGGGATCAGGTCTGATCCCCAAAACGGAACGCGCATGCTTCGCACTGGAGGTCTTGATCTCAAATACGGCCTCCGCAGCAATCTGGTCGCCAATTTAACGTTCAACACAGACTTTGCCGATGCGGACGTCGATCCCGTGCGCTTCAATCTGACGCCATTCAAATCGTCCTTGCCAGAGAAGCGACAGTTCTTTCTCGAGAACAGCGGCATCTTTGACGTTGGTTTTCGCGATACCCAACTTTTCTTCAGCCGTCAGATAGGAATCGATTCTATCAGCGGGCAGCAGGTCCCGTTGGATGTTGGAGCCAAGGTAACTGGCTCACTCGGCAGATATGATGTTGGCATTCTTGATGCGAAGACGCGCGCCAGCGGTCCCAACCCTTTTGCGAACTATTTCGTGGCGCGAGTTAAGCGGAAACTCCTGAGCGAATCCTATATCGGTGGTATCGTGATTGATAAAGAGAGTGGTAACCGGCAAGACCGTTTCAATCGGACGGGTGGAATCGACGCCAACTTTATCCTTTCCAAGAAACTCTCGCTGAATGGTTTCCTGGCTAAGACGTTTTCCGCTGATCGAAATCTGCGTAGCCATGATTGGGCCAGCACGATCGATGCGAGTTACAACAGCAATCTGGTTTACGTTGAAGCATTTCAGAACCGCGTTGGTTCAAATTTCAATCCGGAAGTAGGGTTCGTCGACCGCATCGACATCGTTACCAACTCAATTGATGCTCAGCTTTCACCTCGTCCAAAGCGCGGGCCCATCCGCGAATATAACTTCGAGGCGTTCTATCGGCGACATGTCGATACTGACGGCGTCTTGCAAACACAGGAATGGCAGACCACGTTCCGGGCAAACTTTCATAATGGCGCTTACACCGATAACGATCTCTTCGATAATTTCATCCAGCGCTTATCATCGCCTTTTAATATTTTTAGGAATGTGATCATTCCACCGGGCATCTATCACTTCGACCGCCACCAGTTCACTTACGGGTCGGATCGGAGCAAACGGTTTGTCTATAGTTTCTTCGAGCGCTTTGGCACGTTTTACAACGGGAGGCTCAATGAGTTTCGCACCCGCACCAGCTACCGGCCAACGTCTAGGATCGCGATAGCCACGGTACATACTTGGGATCGCTTTCGCTTTCCACAGGGAATCTTCAACGTGCACATTGGGTCGATCAATGGAAGCTATTCGTTCAACAGATTCTTGACTACCTCTTTGCTGATTCAGGTTAATTCGATCGACAAAAATCCGGTCAGCATGAATTTCCGGCTGCGATACAACTATCGGCCCGACAGTGATCTGTTCGTTATCTACACGCTCGGCAACCAGTTCAATAGTCTAGCGGCTGGTAACCCAATCCTCACCCGCGAGCAGCGTTTCACTGTAAAGTACACCTATTCATTTCTGAAATGAGTTTGTATGAGCGAAAGAAAGGCGGAGATGAAAGGTTCTGGCGCCTCCACAAGAGGAAGAGACAAGCATTGCTTGGGCTGGAATTATGCCGAATGGTTGACCTCAACAGCGCTTATTTGAGGTAAGTTTGTGATGGTGTGAAATGGTATGACGGGTCCAGCAAACATTCGGGGTCCAATTGTTAGTAAGGTCATCATCGCTGTCCTTGCGTTCGTCCTTGGTTTCTTCGTTCACATGGCGTGGGCCAAGCGTCAGCAAATGATCGGCATTTGGAATAATCTCCTTCTGTATTACCAAGATTGACTCGAATAAGAAGGATTAACGCTGCGCATGCGGCTATCATGCGATAAACTCGTGGTCCCTCCGAAGTGGTGAAACCGGCCCATGGCGCTACTTTTTCACGCTACGCCGATACTATTCAATCTTGGCGTCGTTATCCTGATTTGTGTTGCAGTGGTCGTCCTGTTCAGTATTCTGGCTCGGCGGGTTGATGAGAAAACGCGAAGGCGGCACCGACCTTCCATCCGGAGCCCTGGACGAGGCAAGTCTGGGGGTGAAAAGCATCGAAGGCGATGAGCCGCGGCTGACGCACTGTGCCTGCAAATCAAGAAAAGTACAGTGATGGTCCAAATTCGACGACAAGCATGACCAATCCGCTCTGGCGAAACCACAAGTTTCGCTTACTGTTCGGAGCCCAGATAATATCGCTACTCGGCAGTGGCGTAACTACGGTGGGACTGGCCTTGTTCGCCTATCAGCTCACCGGGGGTGTATCAGCGACTGCGGTCATTGGCAATGCGCTGACCCTTCGTATTCTGGCTTTTCTTTTGTTCTCTCAACCCGCCGGAGTTATTGCTGATCGTGTCAGCAGAAAAAGAATACTAATCGCCGCAGATCTAATCCGTTTCGCGCTGCTTGCTCTCTTTCCTTTCATCAGTTCCGTCTGGCAGATCTATTCATTGATCTTCGCCATCAACGCGGTGACTGCGTTTTTCACGCCAACGTTCGAATCGAGTGTTCCGGAAGTCGTTGGTGGGGAACAGTACGTTAAAGCTCTTTCGCTTTCGCGGGTCGCAACGGACGTTGAAGCTGTAGCCGCTACGGCTCTGGCCGGTCTGCTCGTAGCGCTTCTTGGCCTCCGTTGGGTGTTCTGGTTTGACGCCTTTACTTACCTGGTCTCAGCTTCGCTCGTCGCGTTGGTAGCGATGCCATACATCGAGAGATCCCTGCCGAGGATCTCTATGCGCAGCTTCTTAACAGAGCTTACGACTGGAACACGTATTCTTCTCGGAGAACCTTCTCTTCGACAGGCGCTAACTCTTAGTATCGCGGAAGCCGCTGCAGGCGCGGCCGCAATTGTAGCAACTGTCTCCTATGTGCGTGACGTTTTGGGCCGTGGAGAGACCACCTTTGCTTTTGTAATGGCAGGACTAGGTTTCGGTTCGGCATTGACCGCTATTGTTCTGGGGCGCGCGTCGGGACGTTATGAGAAGGGTGCCCGCGACCGATCAATTCTTCATGGTCGTCGCCATAAATGGGCTTCGCGCGCTCTGCTTGGCGGCGGTCTCGTGCTCGCCCTGCTGCTCTTGCCGGATATTCTCAAACCGCCGCTTCTTGTTTTCAGCATGCTTTGGATGCTCAACGGAGCAGGCCAAGCTCTAATTGCCATTCCGTCCGCTACGCTGTTGGCTGAACACACAATCGAAGAAGAGCGTGGGCGTGCGATGCGGCACATTTCGCTTTGACTCATTTATTCTGGCTCGCCAGTTACCCAGCGATCGGACACGCCGCCGCCAAGTGGGGCTCGCCTTTGACCTTTACAGGAGCGGGAGCCATCTGCTTAGTTGTGACTGTTGGCGCGATGTTTCTTGGATACGGGAAACGCGAGGCCCATACCCATAACTCGCCTCTTCCATAAGGATGTCTGACGCTTGCGGAAGCGGTCAGTTGCAGCCAGGATGAAAGATTAACGCGACGATACACGAAACTGCGCGCGTTTGGCCGTTGGGGAACAGCCTAGTTTTCGCTCGCCTCATTTCGAATACGAATCCCAAATCTCACCCATGAAGAAACGTCCGAAGTCAGCCAGGACCTTCAGGCTCTCGGCGGCTCCGGAGGTATTCGTCGCACGGAACGTTGGTATCAAACCCATTAACTGTTCACGCTTGATATAGATGATGCCCGCCCCGACCACGGGTCCGCTGTCATCTTTACTCTTATGCAACAGCGTAAAGAGCGTCGTAATGTCGGCCCACATGTCGAAACCCGGATCGTCATGGACACGTTTCTTGCCCGCCAGGTAATACGACACTCCATCGTGCTCGAAACCCGCCTCGTAGACGAAGTACTTCGTTTTTGGATCTTCTCCCGGACGAAATAAATTAAAAATTGCGTTCGACGTGGGAATGTTCATTCCCAGAGGGGCAAAGTCTATCCGCGCTGTGATCGGCGTTGCATGCTGCGGGTCCTCCATAAAACGGTAAACGTCGTGGATGTCGATGTCGCAATGAAGCGATAGTTTCGTCCCGGCAGCATCGCCCTTTTTCTCGCCGGTTTTCGGATCCGTTTCGCCAAGCGAAAAGCCGCCGGTCATTGTTTCGCGAAAGCTGACACCAGGTTTTGTTTGTGCAGTCATCATGAGTGTCTCCGGTTGCAGCGGAAGTCCTTCGGAGGTAACCGCGCTCAGGTGTTGTTTGGCGTGCGCGTAGCCCATATCGATCAGGCCCGCGGTTGTAAGGTGATTTAGATAGAGCTCGGGATCGAGCGGCAGTTCGGTGGGCGGCTTAATCAGATGCAACTTGATAGGGCGGGTATGGCCGAAAGGTGTTTCTCCCTGACGGATGCGTCCATTGATTTCATTAATACGCTCAAACTCGTCAATCAGCGAACCATTGGCGCTCATCTCTATCATGTGAACATACTGATTGAAGGCGCCGGTCTTGAACTCGGGCGTGTTGTTGATAATCCATAGCACCCACAATTCCTCTGCGCCGCGTTGCACCGCGTCCGTAAGGTTTGCGTCTTTGAGCCAGACTGAGTCCGTGTACCACACATCGCCCTTACGAACCGGCGGCATAAATATCGGCAGCGACATGCCGGCTACGAGGAAATCAAGATCGACTTTGTCCTGAGGAATTGCTTCGTTGGTTTTGCGTGTGAAGTTGCAAACGTTGAATGTGCCCGTCATGCCTTCCGCAGTGTTTATTTTGCGAACGTCGATCCCGAGGTGTGGAAACATCTTGTTGACAACACCGTCGGCGTCACACATCGCCATCATGTGTTGCCCTTTCAGATATTCGCTGAACGGCATCGGCGAGATAGCATCGTTAACATTGAAGGTGCGCCAGCGATCGCACATCTCCACCGGCGTCAAGCCTGACAGGACCATGGCCGTATTAATGATTCCGCCTGATGTGCCGTCAACATGACTAAAACGAAGTCCCGCCTCCATCAGCGCTCGCAACGCGCCCGCGTGATATGCGACGCGCATGCCGCCGCCAGCCAGAATCAGCGCGCGCTTTGGGCCGATGTAATCTGCGTCCGGCGCCAGTGGTGGCCTGTGTTTCGTGATCGTTGTTGACATGATGTTCGGCTAGCTCTCGCGCCTGATGCGACTCCAGTACCAGAGAGCCAGCACGCCGGAAAGAAAGTCTATAATCGCTACCACCAAAGCGAGGGATGAAAAGACGCTGCGCTGGACACCGATTGCCACAGCGACTGACGCGCCGAACTTTTGGAAACTGGACCACAGAATTACCACCGGATGGTGTTTGAAACTAAGCAGCGCGTGCAGGGTGGCTCCGCCGAATAGCACCATGAACATTCCGACGATAGCGAAGAAGTGCTGACTAGTTGTCGTCGTTTCCGCTGACAACAAATGCAGGATGAGAGCCGGCGCGATTGCTTGCACGCCTCCGGTGAGAAACGTAGAAGCCGCGATCAGTACCAGCAGCCAGTACAGCCAGTCTTTTCTCTTCATGAATGCTCCAGGGTTTGATAAGCACGCGCGGCGAAGTAGTACATCAGTGTCGCCCACTCCAGACTCCAGAGCCCCACGCGATACCAGGTGTACTGGACCCATTTGCCGATGGCGACGGAAAGCAACTGTGGATCTGAAATATGCGCTGCCATTTCGCGGTTAATCGGAAAAATTAGAAAGTAGGTGACACTGCTCGCAGCGAGGATTGCGAGCAACACGACGATTGGCACCCAGCGAAATCTCGTGTGCCACTCCGCTTTTATCATCACCAGGCAAATGAGGCACATCAATGGAACAAGGATCGTGAAAAAAGTAGTGGCCGCTGCCACTTGCGGTACAAAGTGAAGATAATAATTAGTTACGTTCAACTGCGGCAGAGTAGGGAATTGAAAAATAACTGTGGACCAACCCGTGCCGAAATAAATGGAAACACCCGCGAACAACCCGGCGTAACTAAGAAGCAGCAACTTGTTTTTCATCATGTGCCTCGCCCGTCTGGCCAGTGACGTTGCCCGCCGGTCCTCCCAGCGGTTTTGGTGGCGCCAGCCATTCTTCGCTCAAACCTAAATCGATCACGCTTTCGAATCCTTCCGGTCGCGCTTGCGGCGGATCTGGAAAACTCAGGAACCAACTCTCGTAATGATCGTCAAGCACGCCATTCGCTGCGGGAATGAACGCAGTGAAAATTGGTTGTTCATTGATCTCCAAGTCCTTTAGCGCCCGCACGCGCGGATGATCTCCAATGGTCAGCTTTGCCGCGCCTTTTTTTCGCAACGTGAAGCCGGCCTTCGCTTTGAAATGGAGCGACGACTTCATCAACATGCCCCGGTATTGGCAGTAGTTTGTGCCGGCCATGCTGAGCGGGAACCAGGCTTTGCGCGGTTTCTGGATTTCGATCTTCATCGCAAACTGACCATCTTTGTCGTACTGCGAACTGACTGTTGTGTCGCTAATAAGAAAATCCAGGTTCGCCTGGTGCTTTGGCATGCCCCAAATACCTTTGCCGCCCTTGACGGAAATCTCGGTGCTAACCGGCAAATCGTAGACGTACTGGCCAGTGCCGTAACTATTCATGAGGACTGCCGGCAACAAACGCGGCGCGGGACGCGAGCCATGAGTGCACGCGATGGCAATGCTGTATTCGATGTACTTGCCGATGACCGTGTCGCGGTAGTCAATCACGGTAATCACCAGCACGCCTTGATTCCAAAGGCGTAGTGGATAGATTTCATTGCCAGGCAAAAGCGCGCGCGCCTTGTCAGCGTTAATTGAAAACGCCGCCATCAGACACGGCGAATTCCGGCAGTAAACGGGAAGATGAAAGGGAATTCCATCCAC
>DATNOG010000002.1:0-31105 GCA_035601415.1 Pyrinomonadaceae bacterium
AAGCTGCGCTCAGCCCGCGTGCCTGGTTTCACTCGCAGCGTTAGGTGCCGGTCGCGCTCGAAATCTACGAGATCAAAAATTCTCATCACATCCTGGCCCACTGACAAGTTTTCGAGACCTGGCAACAACTCGCGCGGGCTCAGCCGCCCGCCGTTATCGATCCAATCGTAGCTGTAAGGTGCAACGCGCATCTGACACAACCAAGGAAAAATAATTTCCGACGAAGCGCGAATAGTCACGCCACGAAAAAGCGAATCATCAGGCTTCGAAATAATGGCGTCGCAGGGAAAGACAATCTGTCGTTCGGCTGCCGTTGTGCCCCAGGTGTGACTTAGCGATCTCATCAAAAACGGCCCTTGACAACTGGGTTCTCATTGTGAGAACATGCCGGCGATGTGTTCTGGCAATTTTGAAGACCACATCCCAATCTAAACGATAAAGCAAAACTAAAACCCAACGACAACGCAAAAACTGAACAAACAACGAAACCACTAAGGATAAACCCAACCCCAAAGGAGACAAAACTATGAGAATGCTCAATCTTTTCAGAAGAGGAGTTTACGTTCATGAACGTAATCAGTTACAAGAGAATTCGAGAATTCTCTTCAAATCATCTCGATGCGGGGGCTTCTTTGACGGCGTGGTATCGAACGGCGAAAAGGTCTAATTGGCAGAATCTAACCGAAGTTAAGCGCGTTTATCCGTCCGCTGACCTCGTGGGCCGGTACACCGTCTTTAATATTCGAGGCAATAAACACAGGCTGATTGCTCGAATAATCTATCGGAGCCAGACAGTCTTCATTGTTGCCGTACTGACACACGAAGAGTACGACCTAGGAAAATGGAAAGAATGAACCGAGCAGTTCGCAGAATTGATCCGACGCGC
The DNA here is from genome assembly GCA_035601415.1 of Pyrinomonadaceae bacterium. GTDB lineage: Bacteria > Acidobacteriota > Blastocatellia > Pyrinomonadales > Pyrinomonadaceae > PSRF01. The sequence continues at coordinate 887 of DATNOG010000002.1, forward strand.
TATAGGAGACTTCTCTCTCGAGCCATGCCGGTGGTTATCGAAACGGAAGAGGAGAATGAGCGAATGTTGACAGTCGTCGAAAAGCTAATGGAGAAGGGCGAGGCGATCTCGCCGGAGGAAGAAAAACTTCTCAAACTACTGGCAAGGCTCATCGAAGATTTTGAAGAGCAATATTACCATCCTAGAGAAGCCACGCCTCTTGAGGTTTTGCAACACTTAATGGAATCTCGCGAGGCAAAGCAGAGTCATCTCTGGGAAGTATTCGGCTCGAAGGGCGTAGCCTCGGAAGTACTGAATGGAAAACGCGGAATCAGCAAGACTCACGCCCGCGCGCTCGCAGATTATTTCCACGTCCCAGCGGATCTCTTTATCTAAATCCTCGTCAGACTGTTTTCTTTTACGAAATCGCCAAGATAATTAAAAAGCGGCGTCAAGCTGCCGCAGTCCAAAAGTTGAAGCAAGCGGGCCTTACAATTCATCGAACATCACTTCATCGACGTAGCACCAGCCCCGTTCTTCGCCCGGTTGGAATGATCTGATGATTGGATGATGGCTGGCGTGAAAATGCTTGGTTGCGTGGTGGTTCGGTGAAGAGTCGCAACAACCAACGTGACCACACGTCATGCACAGGCGCAGATGGACCCATTCGGCGCCAATGCGCAAACAATCCTCGCAACCGTCGCCGCTAGGTGTTACTTCTCGGATTACAGCCAAATGTGAACAAGTCTCAGCCATTTCACACCTCACAAATAAAGACCTCGCAGTCCTTTAGTGCTTTGGACTTTCGCAGTTTGGCTGTTCTTTATCGCGGTAAATCAGTTTTGGTTTGTTGGTATCTTCACCGCTCTGCGACGACCCGAAGTTCAATTCAAACAAAGTTTCAATGGCTACTCTAAGAAGTCTTCAGAACGTTTGAGCGGCTACTGAATCCCGCGCTCTACAACGAATCAAACAGACAGCCGTTATTAACAAGGTACAAGATTTTCATTTAGGCTCAAGACCTCGCGGATTTGCATTGACTTTTCATCTGGCGTGGCGTAAAAAACACTTGCTAAAGAAACCTCTAACGTCGCCTGCTAGAGCCTACGTTCGCGGTCGCGCTCAGGTCTTCGGCAACAGTTCTCGCGCGAGTTCATTGCCAAAGTTTGATACTAATCAATGCGTACTTCTGCGCTCTGTTTCTATTGAGCGTTAGCTGTGACAACAGATCAGCAAAAGCCAGAAGAGCCAGATATTAACTTTTCTCAGATCGGTGTAATCGCCTAGCGACAGCTTGTGCGGAACTCTTGAGTCCCAGTTTGTCATACAAATCAAGAGTATTTTGTCTTAGGCTCAGTTCCAAACCACGAATCGAGTCATTTCACTAAGGACTCCCAGAAAGGGATAATTAAATGAAGGTCACAAAAACTAACCATACGCGCAAATTTGTAGGACTTTTCGCTTTGCTGACGGCCGCTCTCTGCCTCGTCGTATTCAGCGGCGAAAGTAAGGTCGTGAAGGCTGGCAACAACGCCGAGCAGTTGGTGTTCAGCACGCCGGGCTCGTTCATGCCGCTAACTGGCAACACCAGCGAGGGCACGCCGTTCGGTTTCTGGATCTGGTGCGCCGCGGCACCGTCGCCGAAAAGCGCGCCGCCCACCTACCAAGCGGCGCTGGTCTGCCAGGGCTCAATGTACTTCTACTTTCTGGGTGTGCCAGAACACGTAGCGAGCGCCTTTACCGTAAAGGAAGACGCCGAGGGCCTTTACACTATCATGGTGTTTGGTAAAGATTTCGCCTGCCAGTTGAACAACACGACGACGAGCCAAGGCCCGCACGACACGGTCAATGTGGGCTGTAGTTTCTCCCCCGGTTTCGGCGGCGGAACCGGCACAGCGACTGTGACAAACGCGACGGTTAATACTACCGGACCCAAATCATAGAGCTTGAGTATTCTGCGATGAGTGAACGCGGTGGTAAGCGTCACCGGTTCGTGAAGGTCTGGCATCCACGGGTCGCTTGATTCATGGACTCCCTGGCATTGTTGATTTGCATTACCAAATCAGGCCAGAGGCGTGTCACTTAGGATCCCAGGGTGGCGCGCTATGTGCTAACCCTGGGTGTCTTATCTTGCGATTTCGGCTCGAAAGAAAGGACGAAACGCCGCGCTTCCAGCGACAGGCAAGAATGCATTTCCTACTTCAACCAAAGGGCTGATCGATTGAGGGGCTCTGGGTTGTGAAAAACCTAGGTCCCTCTTCAGTGATGTAGAGACAGTCCTCCAGACGAATGCCAAACTCACCATAGATCACAATCGTTGGCTCGTCGCTGAAGCACATGCCCGGCTGAATCGGCGTCTTGTTACCGCGCACGAAGTTGGTCCATTCGTGGCCATCGAGGCCAATTCCGTGACCGGTGCGATGCGGCAGTCCGGGAACTTTGTAATCGGGACCAAAACCTGCGTCAGTGATTACTTTACGCGCTGCTGCGTCCACAGCTTCACAGGGCGCGCCAATCTTCGCGGCGGCAATGCCTGCATCCTGCGAGCGCCGCTCAAGATTCCAGATTTCGCGTTGCCGGCCGGTTGGTTTGCCGAAGACAAAGGTGCGTGTGATGTCTGACTGATAACCGTCGACGCCACAACCGCCGTCCATCAATACAACATCACCTTCGCGAAGTTTCTGCGGCGTGATACTGCCGTGCGGAAACGCCGTGTATTTGCCGAAGCTGACAAAAATTCCGCCCGGCGCGCCCAGCGCCTGCAGCGCAGTCGCGCAGTTTCGGGCAAATTCGTCCTGCGGCATGCCTTCGCGCATCGAGTCGTGCGTTGCCTTGTAAGCCACCAGCAAGATGTCGTTTGACTTTTGCAGCAGCGCGATTTCCGCCGGTGATTTGAACATGCGACAACCCGCAGTGATGGGCGTCGCACTGACGTATTGCAATGCGGGCGCTGCCTTGCGAATGCCATCGAAGAGGAAAAAGCGCACCCGCTCTTCCATGCCGACGTGGCCGGTGCGTATGCCACGATCGCGAAAAATTTCAGCAACGCGCTGGTAGGGACTTTGGTCTTCTTCCCAGGTGCGAATGTCGGTGCCAAGTTTGATTAACTCGCGCGCGCGTTCCTCTTCGAATTTTGGACAGACCCAGGCGATGTCACCGCGCGCCGGAATAACGAGCGCGAACATGCGCTCGCTCGTGCCCCACTGCATGCCGGTAAAATAAAACATGCTGCTGCCCGGCTCGAGATAAATCGCATCGATGCGTTTTTCGCGCATCAGCCGGCGTGCCTTTTCAATGCGCGCGCGTCGCTCGTCCAGCGAGATCGGCACTACATCACCCGTCATCTTCTTAAGCTTGCGAATCAAATCCGGCGCGTCGTGTTGTTGAATCGTTTCCGGCGCGGCAGTTTCGGCGAACGCAACTCTGCCGAGCAGACTGGTGCCCGCGAGCGCAGCGGACAGTCGCAGAAAGTCTCTTCTATCGGTGCACATAAAATTGTTGTTGGTTGAACTCAGGCTGTGATTGCGCCGCCATGCTACCTGACGGTTGCGTGCGAGGCAAAACTTTTGGGCTCGGCGACGAAGCCGAATTCAGCCTGCGGAGCGGGCGGTAGCATAAAGCCTGGAATGAAGCGAAGCGGAGCCCCAGGACTGTGAGTTGAAAAATACTAAAGCCCGCCCGCGGGCTGGCATCGTATTTGGACCACCAGTTTTGTGTCGCCGTGACGCTCAAACATGAAACATGTTAGATTCACCTTTCGCCAACTGACGTTTGCAGTTGCAAACGAAGCCATCAATCGCAAATTAGAGTTTGCTCTAAAGCAAGCGCTCGAAATCGTAAAGGAACCAACTGATGGAAACTGAAAACAAAGCGGTAGAAATTTCTTATGAGATTCGCGTCAAGCCCGGGCGCGCCGGCACTGACCCGGAAGCTCCCGATTGGGAGGTAATCGAACTCGAAGATGGCGTAGTCAAAAACACCTCAGACATCTACGACAACATGACGTTGGCGGAAGCAAATCAGATTGCCGGCATGTGGCGACAGAAAAAGGAAGAAGCGGAAGCCGCCGGCTCAACGCAGGGATAACCGGGCGGGTTGGCGCTGCAGCTCAGCGGTGGCGTTCGGGGATTGCTTTAGTGTATCTGATTTTCCAGGCTGAAATTTTTCAACTGCCAGTCGCGGCCTTCAACCGCCAGCGTGCCGACGTAACCTTTCGGCGCCGGAATTGCTTGCATGGACCAGCGGGACACTTCTCGTTCTTCGCGATAATTGTTCAGTAGCGCCACCGGTTCATCCGGCCTGAGGCTTACATCGAATTGATCAAGCGGCATTGACAGTCCTTCGCCACGCGCCTTGATGTAGGCTTCCTTGCGCGTCCAGCAGTTGAAGAATGCCTGCTTGCGCAAAGCAACGGGCACCGTCCGCAGCGCCAACACCTCGGCCCGCGAAAAGAAACGATTCGCAATCAACTCGTCGTCGAAATCGTCTTTCACATATTCAAGATCGACACCGAGATCGCGTCCGCGTGTAAACGCAAATGCCGCGCGCCCATCGGAGTGTGAAACATTGAAGTTGATTTGTGCCTGGTCATCCAGCAAAAGAAAAGGCTTTCCCTGTGCTCCGTAAGAGAAGCGAAGTTCCGCGCAATTGACGCCGAGATAAGCGGCGAGCAGGTTTCGCAGTAAACCGCGAGCTACAACAAAGTGGTTCCGGTCCCTAATAAAATGGAAGCGATTGGCGCGGGTGAGTTCGTCGTCGGATAAAAACGATTCGAAGATGTCAGCGGCCCGCCCCTCTAATGACGCCTGCCAGAGGTGAACTTCGGTCACGTCCAGAGCAAGACCGGGAAACCGCGAAGGCTTCAGCGCAACTAATCCGGAACTGATTAGATCAGCGTGTAACATTTGATAATGCTGCGATGGTTTGATGCTCGAACAGTTCGCGCGGCGAGATCTTGACGCCTGCCTGTGCGGCCCGGGCAAGAATCAATGTGCCCAGTATCGAATCGCCACCAAGATCAAAAAAGTTGTCGTTTAGGCCAACCTGCTCAACCCGTAGAACGTCGGCCCATATCTTCATCAACGTTTTTTCGACCTGAGTGTGCTTTGCCGCACAATTTTCCGTGCAGTTGTTCTGGGTGCGGTCGGGCGCCGGCAAAACCTGGCGATCAACTTTCCCGTTTGTCGTCAGCGGCAGCGATTCCATTTTCACGAAAGTCGTGGGCACCATATAGTCAGGCACCTTTGTCTTCAGGGTCTTTCGCACTTCATCTATTTCCCCCTGCGCCTCGTCAACGACGACATAAGCAATCAAACGTTTCTCGCCCGTCGCGTCTTCACGCGCAACGACAGCGGAATCCCGCACGCCCGCGCATTGACCTAGAATCACTTCCACTTCATCAAGCTCAATACGAAAGCCCTTGACCTTGACTTGATTATCGATCCGGCCCACGTAGACCAGATTGCCTTCGTCATTGAAGCGAGCGAGGTCGCCGGTGCGGTAAAGTCGCCCGCGCCGGTTTCTGCTGAAAGGATCCAGGATGAAGCGCTCATCTGTAAGTTGCTTGCGATTGAGATAGCCCAGGCCGACACCGTCGCCGCCAATGTAGAGCTCGCCGGTCGCTCCCTTCTCTACCGGCTCCGCCGATTCATCGAGCACGTAGAGTTGCGAATTCGCCACCGGCGTCCCGATCGGTACCGGACCCGCATCGGCATCTTCTTCCGTGACTTCATAAACGCAGCAGCCTACCACCGTCTCGGTTGGTCCATATTCATTTATCAGCCTGGTCAATGGCGCGTGGGTTCGCCAGAAGGCGAGACTTTCCATGTGTAAAGCTTCGCCGCCGATCACCAGCGCGCGTACGCGGCCACGCAGTTGATCGGCGGGCATCAACTCTGCAAGCGCCCTAAGGTGCGCCGGCGTGATTTTTACAAGACTATAATTCTCGCGCGCCAACAAAGCCTCGACCAAATTCTCAATGCCGTCAGCGACGAGGAAAATGCTGCGACCTACCAGCAACGGCGCAAAAAGACTGGTGATGGTCAAGTCAAAAGAGAACGACGAGTGCACCGGCGCGCCGCAGCCTGCTGCTACCTCATATGTTTCCGTGGCCCAGGTTAAGTAGTTAACCAGCCCGCGATGATGAATCATCACGCCCTTGGGTTTGCCAGTTGAGCCCGAAGTGTAGATGACGTAAGCCAGGTTCGCCGGGTTGGCCCACGGTGCAGGATTGTCTTTCCGTTCCTTGGCGATCACGTCCCAGTCAGTATCGAGCGCAAGCCGCGGCCCGTTGTGCGGCGGAAGTTGACCAAGCAGATCCGATTGCGTAAGCAGGACGAATACGTTGGCGTCCTGCAGCATGAACGCCAGCCGATCCGCCGGATAGGAGGGATCCATCGGCAGATAACCAGCGCCGGCCTTTAACACACCAAGGATGCCGACGATCATTTCCAGCGACCGATCGACACACAAACCGACCAGCGAATCCGGGCCAACGCCGAAGCGTCTGAGAAAACGCGCGAGTTGATTAGCGCGCTCGTTCAGCTCGGCATAAGTAAGTTGGCGATCGTTTGCGACCACAGCAACTGCCGCGGGTGTGCGTTCAACCTGCGCTTCGAAAAGCTCGTGAACGCACTTGTCGTAGGGGTAGGCGCGGGCCGTGTTGTTAAACTCCGCCAACAATTGCCGGTGCGGCAGGAACCCGCCGGTTGTCTTTCCTCTGATATTGAGTATCTCTTGAACAAGAGTTGCCATAGTTGTTTGCTTTTGACAGGCGCTTAGGCTGCGCTCAAATATTGCTCAAAATTTCGTGACGCGCCGCACGTGTAAACACCGGCTGATTAGGCTCCGCCATGCCGACAACCACTTTACGTTTGCCGACAAACGGCTTGCGGCCATGCGCGGTAAGCATGTTGTCGAGCAGCAACACATCACCTTCGTGCCAGGGAAAAACAATCGACTGCTCGTCACAGACGCGAGCGATTTCGTCAATCATTTCTGAATCGATGCTCGAACCGTCGGCAAAATAAACGTTGCGCGGTAAATTCTGTTCTCCCATAGCCAACAGCAACCATTCACGAACTTCCAGCGGCAGTCTGGAAACGTGAAACAAATGCGCCTGGTTAAACCAAACCATTTCACCGGTGCGCGGATGACGTTCAACCACCTGGCAAATCTGGCGCGTGCGCAATTGATCGTCGGCGAGCCATTCAAATTCCATCTCCGATTTGTTACAGAAATCTTCGACAACAGCCTTGCTCGATGTCTGAAAAACTTCCTGCCAGGGAAGATCGAGTCCAATGCCATAGTTGCGCACATACATCAAACCTTTGCGCACAAAACAATCGCAAATCTCCGGCGAAATGGCCTTGAAGACTTTCCGGCTGTCAGCAATTGGAGTCGCGCCGCCTTGTTTGGCTACTAGCAGGGAAAAAAACCACAGCTTCATGGGCCAACTTCGCGAATAAGAATTCTCGTTGTGCAACGGAATAGACTGGTGCGCCGGGTATTCAGTCGATGAATAAATTTTTCCGGAAACCAGTGAGCGCGGCGTCGAGCGGTAAGAGTAGTTGAGTAGCGGGCCCGAGACTGCTTCAATCAGTCGTTCGAATTCCGCAACCTCCGCAAGGCCAAAGCCGCGAAAGAGAATGGCGCCATGTTGCAGCAGCGTGCGATCGATGAAGCCGGCGTTGCTCTTTGCCCACTCAATCAGATCCAAGCCTCGAGTGGCAGGGCGCAAAACTAACGGCAACGGACTATTGGGCCGCAGAAACCCGAGATTGACTTCCAGCGGCGACATCGAGTCTACCGAAAATGCAGCGGAACTTGTGCTCATAAGTTGTCTCAACTCGCTTTCGGAACGGGCCTCAAGCTCTTTCCACACTCACGCCGGTAACAGTTGACTGGTAGTAGATAAAAAGTCTCAAAAGCATGCACTTGCCAGAATTCATTGTTGCCGCGCCCGTTTCACCCCACATCAATTTGACGATGTGCCCGCTCCAGGCAACCCCGCAATTTTTCCGCGAGCGTGCGCACGTGCGGCTCTTTCACCAGATCGAGGTGATTGCCTGAGACGCGAATTTTCTCCAGTTCACCAGCAACCAGACCCTGCCAGCCTTCTTCAACGTCAAAGGCGGCGGTGCGATCGTCGCTCGCCAGGAATAGCGTCGCGCGGCCGGGATAAACCTGCGGCATATAGTCTTTAACAGCGGCGAAGTTAAGCTCTTCAATATTTCGCAAAACTGCAGGCAGACGACGGCCTATTCGTTGATACAACTTGAAGGCGCGTCTATAAACTCTATGTTTCGTCTTGGCCGGGGCGAATTTCAGTTTGCCGGTAAGGTACGACAGTTTTTCTTGCCCCCTCAGTTGCTGCAGGTTCTGCCCGTGCGTTTGAATCTTCCTGGCAAAACGAACTACACGCTGTCGGAACGATCCAGAACCGGGCAGCAATTTGAAATAGCCCGCCGGATAAGCGTCAAGCAATGCCAGCAGGTCGACTTGTTCGCCAAGCGCTTTTAATTGGCAAGCCATTTCAAACGCAACCGTGCCTCCGGATGATCTGCCGCCAATCAGATATGGACCTTCGGGCTGTACTTCGCGCATTTCACGGATGTAGTGCGCCGCCATTTCTTTGATCGTGGTATGCGGCGGTTGACTGCCATCAAGCCCCAACGCCTGAAATCCAAAGAAAGGTTGATCCGCTCCTAACAATTGAGCGAGCGCGTGATACTCCAGAACGTTGCCGCCAGCGGCGTGTACACAAAAGAACGGCCGGCGATTGCCACCGCTTTGCAGCAACACGAGCGACGACCAGGGCGCTGTCCATCCATCTTTGCGCAACACTTCGGCAAGCGCGCGAATTGTCGGGGCCTGAAATAAAGTGGCGAGCGGCAAATTGCGTCCCAGAGACTTTTCGATCTGTGCAAACAGCCGCACCGCTAACAGCGAGTGGCCGCCCAGCTCAAAAAAGTTGTCGTCCATACCGATAGGACTCAGGGACAATACTTTCTCCCAAATCCTTTGCAGCTTCAGCTCCAATTTGTCCTGCGGCAACACACAACGTTCGCTGGATGCGGCCTGGTTGCCATTGATTGCCGGCAGTGCTGCCCTGTCGATCTTGCCGTTTGCGGACAGCGGCAACTCTTCAAGCACAACAAAAAGTGAAGGCACCATCTGGCTGGGGAGCCGCTCGCTCAAAAACACGCGCAGCTCGTTTGCGGTGGGGGCCTTCCCTTCCCGCGGCACAACGTATGCCTCCAGATGTTTGTCACCCTGATCCTTGCGCACAATGACCACCGCGTCGCGCACGCTTTCATGTTGCGCCAGCACCGTCTCAACTTCGCCGAGCTCGATGCGATAGCCGCGCACCTTGACCTGGTTATCGATACGACCAAGGAACTCGAGTTCGCCAGTCGATCGGCGCCGCACCAGATCGCCAGTTTTGTAAAGTTGCTGTCCGGCTCCATTGCGGAATGGATCGTTAACAAACTTTGCTGCCGTCAGTTCAGGCTGGTTCAAGTAACCGCGCGCCAGACCATCGCCACCGATGTAGAGCTCGCCTGGAACTCCCACTGGCGACGGATTCAAGTGTTGGTCCAGTACGTAGACATAACTGTTTGAGACTGCCCGTCCAATCGGCACCGAGCCATTGATTGCTGCCGGATTGTCAATCGGATAACAACAGGTGAACGTTGTGTTTTCTGTTGGTCCATAACCATTGATTAACCGGCAACCCTTAAGCTCGGCGACGACTCTCTTCACGTGCGGCACCGACAGGACATCGCCGCCCGCAAGCAACTGCTTTAGCCCGCGCAGATCGTCAAGGTGTGTATCGACCATCAGGTGGAACAGGCCAGCAGTTAGCCAAAGCGTGGTTACTTGATAGCGTTTCAGCGCGCGGCCCAGTTCATCGAGCGAGGCAGCGCCCGGCGTCATCAGCGCCAAACGCGCGCCGTTCAACAAGCTGCCCCAGATTTCAAACGTCGAGGCATCGAAAGAGATTGGCGCGAATTGCAGGAACACTTCAGCGCGCGTGAAGCTGGCGTAGTTGGTGTTCTTCACCAGCCGCACAATGTTTCTATGCGTCACTGCCACGCCTTTGGGCGTACCGGTTGAGCCGGACGTGTACATTACGTAGGCCAGGTTGTCGGCGCCGATGTCGCACTGCGGATCTGTTTCATCGCAAGCGGCAATTTGTTCTGCAAGCTCATCGACGCAGATTGTTCTGATGTTCTGATCTTGAAACGAAGGACGCAGTTGTTTCTCAGTTAACAGAAGCGTGACGCCGGCGTCTGCAAGCATGAAACTGAGGCGCGCTGAAGGATAACCAGGATCCAGCGGCACGTAGGCGCCACCCGCCTTCAGAATGCCCAGCACGCCAATGATCAGCGCAGGCGAACGGTCGAGACAGATGCCAACACGACTTTCTGCGCCAACTCCCTGCTGCAACAGGTAGTGCGCCATCTGATTCGCGCGACGATTGAGTTCTGCATAGGTAATTGTTTCCTCGCCAAACAGCAGCGCAGTCGCATCAGCTGTCGCCTCCGCTTGTTCTTCGAACAAAGCCTGCACGCTGCTCTGCGCCGGATAATCGCTGCGCGTGTCGTTCCATTCGACCAGCAACTGATGTCGTTCTGACTCGCTCAAGAGCGGCAGGTCGGAAATGCGCGTTTGCGGTTTGGCAACGATCCCTTCAAGCAGATTCTGAAAGTGACCAAGCAGCCGCGTAATTCTGTCGTCGTCGAAAAGATCGGCGTTGCTTTCAATCAGACATTCAAGTTGTCCGTTTCTTTCCACTACATCCAGGGTTAAATCAAAGTTAGCGACGACGTTATCTACCTGTGCGTGACTGACGGTTAAGCCCGGCAGTTCGAGGGTGGGAATCGATTCGCTTTGCAGCACAAACATGACCTGGAAGAGCGGATTGCGCGCCAGCGTGCGGTCCGGCTGCAACTCCTTTACCAGGGTTTCGAAAGGTAGATCCTGATTCGCGTAAGCGCCGAGCGCGACCTCTTTGACGCGCGCCAACAATTCGCGAAAGCTGGGATTGCCGGACAGGTCAACGCGTAAGGCAAGTGCATTTACGAAAAGACCTATAAGACTTTCAGTTTCGGCGAGACAGCGCCCGGCAATCGGCGAACCGACCACAATATCTTCCTCGCCGGTGTAGCGATGTAACAGCACCTGATACGCCGCCAGCAGGACCATGAAGAGCGTTGCCTCTTCTTTCTGGCACAACTCCTTCAGTTTTCGTGTCAGCTCTTTCGATGGAGTGAGTTTCCGCTTCGATCCACGAAACGCTTTGTGCGCCTGAATCAATGGCCGCGCATGGTCCGTCGGCAGTTCAAGAGCGGGAGGCAACGTTTTGAATTGGTTCTTCCAATACGCAAGCTGTGACTCATAGACTTGACCCTTAAACCATTGCCGGTGCCAAACCGCGTAATCCGGATATTGAATTTTCAGTGCGGGCAGCGGTGAAGCTTGTCCGCTCGCAAACGCTTCATACAGGTCCATGAACTCACGATGCATGACGCCAACCGACCAGCCGTCGGTGATGATGTGATGCATGGTCATGAGAAAAATGTGTTCCTGCTCGCCGAGTTGCAGCAGCAGCGCCCTGATAAGTGGGCCGTGCGCGAGGTCGAATGGACGGCGCACTTCTTCTCTTAACAGACGTCGCGCCTCCAATTCCCTTTCCGACTCGCTCAACTCACTGAGTTCGACAATCGGTAATTCCACCTCGAGCCGCTTGTTGATAACCTGCAGCGGTACGCCGTCCGTCGTCGCAAAACTCGTTCGCAGTGATTCGTGACGCTCGACCAGATGGTCCAGAGTCCTTTTCAATGCCGCAACGTCGAGCTTGCCCTCCAGCCTGACAGCTTTCGGCACGTGGTAGAGCGAAGTGCCCGGCATCAATTGGCTCAACACCCAAAGTCCCTGCTGATAGAAGGAGAGCGGTACGGGCGCGCCTTCAGGCCGCTTCGAGATGAGCGGCTTGGGTTCGCCCGCGGCCGCTTGCTTCTTTAGCAGCTTCAATTCGATCAGCGCCCGCTTGGCGGGCGACAAGCCGGCCAATTGTTCCCTAATGTTCAATGCACTTGTTGACACGTTTTGTTATTCCTCGCTGGTTCTCTAAAGTGCGTCGGACAATATCTGCAAGGCGCCGGTTGCAATGAGCGCCATCTTCAGGGCCTGCGCGCGCAAGCCGCCTTTCCCTATCTCCTGCGTCAGTCGTTGTTGTGCTTCTTCATCTGACAGGTTCTCGATTTCAGCCAGCAGCGAAGCCAGCTCCTCATCGGCTTCACTTTCCGTTTGCCGTTCGTAGATCAACGCGGCCAGCCTGGCGATCGTGGGCGACTGAAACACATCGATTAAATTCAACTCAACGTGCAACTGCCGCCGCAGATTGGAAATGAGTTTTGCGGCCATCAACGAATGTCCACCCAACTCAAAAAAGTTGTCGTGTATGCCGGGCTGTTCCACGCCAAGTACTTTTGCCCAGACCTCTGTGATTGACTCTTCAAGCGGACTGCGCGGCCCTTCGAAGTCTTCTACGGATGATGCGTTTTGAAATTGACCGAGACTGAGAAGCGCGCGCCGGTCAGTTTTTCCATTCGGCATTAGGGGAATGGCCTCGATGAACGTAAACGCGGTCGGTATCATGTACGCAGGTAACTTTCCACTGAGAAACTGTCGCAGCTCGTTAACAGCAGGTTGAGCGTCTCGCGCGGCAACGAGGTAGGCGATCAGTCTTTTGTCCCCGCCATCCTCAGCGGCAAGAACCACCACTTGCGCTACATCAACATGCGCGCTAATTGCCTGCTCGATCTCTTCCAACTCAATGCGGAACCCTCTGATTTTCACCTGATTGTCGCTGCGGCCGAGAAAATCGAGATTGCCATCAGGCTGGTAGCAAACCACGTCGCCCGTCCGGAAAAGCCGGGGCGCGCGTTCATCAGCAAATGGGTTGGTAATGAATTTTTCGCTGGTGAGCTCAGGCCGGTTGAGATAGCAACGCGCCACGCCGGCGCCACCAATGTAAAGTTCACCGGGCAAGCCAATTGCCACCGGCTGCAGGTTCGAGTCCAAAACGTAGACAACGGTGTTCGCGATTGGCCGGCCGATTGGTGCTTCTGAAACTGCGTTCGCGGCCGACAGATCAAACATGGTGGCGACGATCGTCGTTTCGGTTGGTCCGTAGGTATTGAGCAAGCGCACGCTGTCACTGACATGTGCACGCCAGACAGCGAGGCGTTCAGGTAACGCCTTTTCTCCGCCCAGGATCACCAAACGAATGCAATCCGGAAGCGCTAAATTGTTCGCCGCAAGGTCATCAGACAAATCGTGCCAGTAGGCCGTCGGTAAATCCAGAACTGTGATTCCAAACTTGCTACAAGCTTGCAGAAACTGCTCGGCGGAACTGAGCATTGCATCCGTCCGCAACACCAGCGTCGCGCCTTTCGTCAGCGCCGGAAAGATTTCTTCAGCGCTGGTATCGAAACTGAGTGAAGCAAACTGAAGCACACGATCGCTCTCTGCAATTTGATATGCATCGCCCGCCGCTTGCGTGAAGTTCAACAACGAGCGCTGTTCGATCAGCGTTCCCTTCGGCTTTCCCGTCGAGCCCGAGGTATAAATTACGTACGCAGCGTCCGCCAGCTGCGCGGCCTCGGCCAGGTTTTCAGTTACATTGGCGGCTATGGTCTCAACCGCGGCGTCGAGACAAACCAGCTTGCCTTTGTATTCAAATGACTGTTTTGCGAGCGCCGTCTGCGTTAGCAACACTTCAACGTTGCTGTCCGCCAGCATGAACGCCAAACGATCTTTCGGGTAGGCCGGATCCAAAGGCACGTACGCGCCGCCAGTCTTGAGAATAGCGAGCACAGCCATCACCATCTCCGCTGATCGCGGTAGGCAAATTCCCACCAGGCTTTCAGCGCCCACGCCGAGTTGTTTGAGATAATGAGCGAGTCTATTAGCCTGCACGTTCAACTCCGCATAGGTCAGAGTTTCCGCTTCATGAACGATTGCTAGCGCGTCTGGAGTTAGCTCAACTTGCCGTTCGAAAATTCGCGTGACGACGTCCGCGGGTAAATCCTTAGCAGTGTCATTAAAATCGACAAGCAGCTTTTGCGTTTCCGCCACCGTCAACATGGTCGCGCTTCGCAGCGGCTGATTAAGGTCTCTGACAAGGCCCGCAAGGATGTTTGCCAGATGCGCCAGCATTCGTTCGATCACATCAACGGCAAAGCGGTTGCGGTGATAAACGATCTGGAGTCGCAGTTCGGCTGCTGGATTTACTACTAGTGTCAGCGGATAGTTGGTCCTCGATAGCTGCGTGCTGGAAACTTCAACCGGGCCATCCAGTTCAAACGAGGAGCCCGAGCCCGCGAAATTTTCAAATACCAACAGCGTCTCGAATAGCGGCAGGTTAAAGGGCACGCTACTCCAATTTTGAATCTGCTTTAGTGAGCAGTGTTCGTACTCAAGCGCACTCGCTACGCTGCGTTGAATCTGTTTTAGACAAGCGAGACTCGATTCCTCCGCAGATAGTTTGACGCGCACCGGCAAGGTATTTATTAACAACCCGACCAGCGACTCGATCTCAGGCAAGTCGTAGGGGCGACCTGACACCGTTATGCCAAACACAACATCGCCGGTCGCCGAGTAGCGGCTTAACAGGATGGCCCAGGTGCCCTGCAACAGCGTGCTTAGCGTCAAGTGCTCCCGTTTCGCGCAGGCACGAATGCCGTTCGTAAGTTCCGCTGACAACGACAGCGTCTTTTCCGCAAACGAGTCGATGACAACGTTGGCCTGACTGGCGCCACTGTCAACCGGCAAACTGTTTGGCGCCACGAACCCTTTAAGCTCACTACGCCAAAATTTTTCGGCCGCGCTCAAATCCTGCTGTTCAAGCCATTGCAAATAACTACTAAACTCCGGAGACTGCTTCAGGGTTGTTTCGCAATCGTGGACTAACTGCCTGTAAAACTGTGAAACCTCATCGCGCACCAGCGACATGGACCAGCCGTCGAGGATAATGTGGTGATTGCTGATGACTATCCAAAAGGCCTCGTCTTCGCTCTGTAACACCGCCACCCTGATCAGCGGCGCAATCGTCAGATCAAAGCCGCGGTCACAATCTTCTTTCAGGAACTGGTCACGGCGCCGCTCCTGCTCGCGCTGTAGGACAGACTTTCCAGTCTGTCCAGGACAGGCAGGAATGCCTGTCCCACTTACGGACAACTCGCGCCAGTCGTGCTCCTGGAATGAAAGCCGGGCATCCGCGTGAACAAACTGGCAAAGGTGTTCAGCGTCGCCGGTTGAGAAAGAAGTCCGCAGAATTTCGTGCCGGTAAATCACACGTTGCCATGCTGCCGCAAACGCAGATGCGTTGAGTGGTCCGCGATACGCGTAACAAACCTGTTCGAAATACGCTTTCGACTCAGGTGCGTACAGCGAATAGATCAGCATCGCCTGTTGTGTAGGCGTCAGCTCATGGACGTGGTTGCTTTCTACAATCATCAATTATCCGGTCTCTTCGCGGGAATCTGTTTAGACTCTTCGGCAAATTTTCGCTGGGCTTCTTCTTCTGAAAGCTGGCTAAGTTCGGCCAGCATTGCGGCCAGCTCTTCCTCTCCAGTTTCAGCAGTTTGCATTTCGTAAATCGCGGCCGCTAAACCAGCCACATGCGGAGTTTCAAAAATCCGTCGCAGCGGTAGCTCCACCGCCAACGCGGTGCGCGTACGCGAAATGACTTGTGCGGCCAGCAACGAATGGCCGCCCAGGTCAAAGAAGTTATCGAGCACGCCCACGCGCTCAACATGCAACACATCGCTCCAAATAGTGGCCAGCCTTTCTTCAATCGGCGTGCGCGGCGCGACAAACTGTGGTTTCTCACGCGCGCCTGCTGACACTTCAGAAACGATGGCCGCCGGCACTTTCGGCCGCCAACTGAGCGGCGAAAGCTGCGAAACAGGTCGCTGCTGGTCTGTCACTATTACTTCAAGGATTTGCCTGAAGTCGTCGAGCATTGCGGTGACGCTCTCGGGCGCGAAGAGTTCGGTGCTGTATGAAAACCAAATCTCGAGCGACTCGGCCTTTTCAATTGCGCCAAGTGTCAGATCAAATTTTGCGGTGGTTGCTTCCAGGCGCAGTGATTCGACCTGCAACCCTTTGAGCTTTAGCTCGGTCGCGGACTGGTCCTCGAGCACAAACATCGTTTGGAACAATGGGCTGCGACTCAAACTACGTTCAGGCCGCAATTCCTCGACGAGTTTCTCGAACGGAACGGCCCCATGGGTGTAGGCATCGATGGCAACTTCGCGCGTTCTGTTCAGCACTTCGCGAAAGGTGGGATTGCCGGAAAGATTTCCGCGCAATACCAGCGTGTTGATGAAGCAGCCAATCAGCGGCTCGGTTTCAATCAAATCGCGACCGAGAACCGGAGTCCCCACCAGGATGTCGTCGAGGCCGCTATAGATGCTCAGCAGAATTTGAAACGCGCCCAGCAAGAGCATGAAAAGCGTGACGCCTTCCTGCCGGCAGGTGCTGCACAGTGCTTGATAGAGTTGCGACGGCAGGACCATTGACTGCTGCGCGCCGGAAAAACTTGGCACCGCGGGAGAGGGGAAATCGCTCGGCAGACTTATCGAAAGCGGAGCGGCCTGAAGTTGGGTCTTCCAATAGGCCAGGTCTTCGACGAGTGACGCGCCATCCGTATTTTTCCGTTGCCAATCAGCGAAGTCAGCATACTGGACGGGCAGTGCTGGCAAATCAACTTCGTTTTTTTCCGATTCGTAGAACTTCGCGAGTTCCGCAAAAAATATCTTTAAAGCCCAGGCGTCGCCGATGATGTGGTGGATGGAGACGAGCAGCACATGCTCGTCATCAGCCAGACAAAACAAAGTCACGCGCAGCAAGGGCCCGCGCGAAAGATCGAAGGGTTTTTCAGCCTCAATTTGTATAAGCCGGTCGAGCTCGACTTCATGATTTCCAGAAGTCAAGTCTTCGATGCGAAAAGGAATATCGATCGCGGGAGCAATCAACTGAACAGGCTGGCCATCCTGGTCCACAAACCTCGTTCGCAGCACTTCGTGACGCGCAGCAATCGACTGCACCGCGCCATTCAACCGCGCCGCGTCCAGTGGCCCGCGCAGACGCAAAGCTTTATTGATGTTGTAGAGCGAGCTGCCGGTTTCGAGCTGATCGATAAACCAAAGACGTTGCTGCGGAAATGAAAGGGCAAGGGGTTGCTCCCGAGACACGCGTTGAAGGGCTGGCGAACGGGCGATTTCTTTTCCTGCGAGCGCGTCAACCTGTTCCGCTAATTTCTTGATCGTCGAACACTCAAACAGTGTTCGCAACTGCACATTTATTTTGAACTGTCCATTGATTCGCGCCATCACCTGAATTGCAAGCAATGAATGACCGCCCAAATCAAAAAGGTCGTCGTTCACGCCGACCGTGTCGATGCGCAGTACGTTTGCCCAGATCTTTTCCAGCCGTTTCTCGGTCGTACTCGACGGCGCTTCATATGCAGTCGACAACATGGGCCGTGCCTTGCCGGGTTCGGGCAGCGCGCGTTTATCGATCTTGCCGTTTGCTGTCAGCGGCAATACAGCTAATTCAACGAACGTCGATGGCGCCATGTAGTCCGGCAAGCGCGCGTTTAGAAACGCACGCAACTCGCTAACACTCGGGACGGTCTCGCGCGCGACGAAATATGCGATTAGAGTCTTTGTACCGTTACTGTCGGCCTTCGCTACTACCGCGTTGTTCTTAACTCCCGGATGACGCGCCAGCGTTGCTTCGATTTCGCCAAGCTCGATGCGAAAACCTCTCACCTTCACCTGGCTGTCTTGCCTCCCGGCAAACTCAATGACTCCATCGGTCGTGAGCCGGGCGAAATCACCCGTGCGATAGAGCCAAGTTGTGGCGCCGTTTGTCGAATGCGCGATAAATTTTCGGGCGGAGACATCTGGGCGATTCAAATATCCCCGCCCAACACCAGCGCCGCCTATGTAAAGCTCGCCGGGCGTTCCTAAAGGCACAGGCTGGCTGTGCTCATTTAGTATGTAAATTTCTGTGTTGGCGATTGGTCTGCCAATCGGAATCGCGGCCACTTCGTCGTTGTGATTCCTGGGAATCTTATAAGTGCAAACGATGCCGGCGGTTTCCGTTTGGCCAAACATGTGCACATGTCGAGCGCGATGCGCGAACCGGTGCATCCAGGTTTGCGGAATGTCTGACAACAAGGGCTCGCTCGCCGACAACATTAACCGCAGCCGGTTGTCGAGCAGCGTGTTGCGCGTGTGATCGTCCAGCGAAGCCAGCACTTCAGTGCAGTTGCGCCAGAATGACGGCACCGCATCCATCACGGTAACTTCGCGCTGCTTGATCATCGCAAATAGCGCCAGTGGATCTTTCCGTTGTTCCGAGGTAGCTATGACAACCGTCGCGCCCTGCGAAAGCGGCAACAGCAACTGACGGCGCGAAGACGAAAACGAGATTGAAGCGGTGTGCAGGTAACGATCGTTATGATCCAATTCCAACTCGAGCTGAAGAGCGAGCAGATAATTTGCCAGGTTGGTGTGCTCGATCATTACGCCTTTCGGCTCGCCGGTCGAACCTGAGGTGTAAATTACGTAGGCCAGATCATTTGGTTGCGGTAAGTCATCAAGGTTCCCTGCTGAATTCTCAGTAAGGTCCGCACTCTCAACGTCGAGCAGAGCTACCCCGGCTTTTGCGGCTGCAACTTTTGGCGCCAGGCTAATCTTCGTCAATACAAGTGAGACATTTGAGTCGTTAAGCAGCCACGCTAATCTCTCCTCCGGATAGTCGGGATCGAGAGGTAAGTACGCGGCTCCGGCTTTCAGAATTCCCAGTATGCCAACCGCCATGTCGAGCGAACGATCAATGCAAATGCCCACCAGCGATTCCCGGCCAACTCCGCGATTGCGCAAGGCGCGCGCCAACTGGTTGGCCCGGGCGTTGAGTTCACCGTACGTCAGTTGTGCATCTTCGGAGACGACCGCCACCTGCACTGGATCGCGCGCCACTTGCGCTTCGAACAGCCGCGGAAATGTTTCCGTGAGAAATTGATCCTCACGCGACCCAAAGCATTGCGAAGAACCCAGGTCGGGCCCGGCTGCAATGCTGTTGGAGTCGAGGCTGAGATTTTCAACGACAGTTGACATAGTTGATCGGCGCGCCAGACTTATCTGAGTTAATTGCTCGCTCAGCTCTCTTTACTGATTTTTACGATGTACCCGAGCTTATGCTTTAAGTCAGATTGGATTGACACGTAGATGTCGCCACGTTCATCGACTGTAACGCCCTGGACATTTTTGAGTTGACCGCCAAACGCCGCGATTGTTTTCAGCTCTTCGTTTGGCGTGTAAAGGTAAAGCTTGCTCGCGTGGCTATCTGTGATGTAAAGCGAGCCTTTCGAGTAGAAGATCGTCTCTGGTGAAAACTGGTCCTCGCGATCAATCACGCGATGAAGCTTGTGATTGCTGTCCAGCATATAGAGCACGTTATCTTCGTTGTCGGCAATGTAAAGGTTGCCCTTCTCGTCAAACACCATGCTTTCCGGTTTGGTAATCCCAAACTCCTTGCCCAGAAATACCGCCACCGCCCCGTCTCTCGAGACCTTGAAGACTTCATGCTGATCAGCATCGCCAACCAGGATCGAACCATCGGGCGCCAGCACAATTCCTTCAGTCGAAGTCAAACCTTTGTCCTTGCCGGCCAGCAGGCGCGGCTTTCCGGAAGCATCAACCTCCCAAACTCCACCTGCATCGTCATCACTGAAAAAGACGTCGCCTTGCGCGTCAATTACCAAATCTTCCGGTGACTGCGTTCCAAACTGAGCGTCCATCAGTTTCTTGAGTCCATCGTTCTGACTCCAAACCTCGAGTGCGACGCCGCCCTCATCAGCCAGATAAAGCTTGCCCTTGTTCCAGAGAATGCCGTCAGGCGATCCAAAACCGATCTTGTTGGTGGCAAAGACTGTAGCCTTGTAAGAGTCGTCGGTCATCAAAACCAGACCCTCTTTCCCCAGCGCCTTGCAGGAGGTCAGCAGAAAAAGTGCACCGAGCGCGATCGCCAAGCACTTGACGCCAATCGAAATATTTTTTGTTACAGACATAATTAGTTCTCGCTATCCGGCCAGCAGATGAAGTCGCGCAGCCATCAACAATGCCAGCAGCTCTCGGATATGAAAGAGCGTGCTCGAAATCTCAAACACAATTGCAAAAAGAAGCGCAGCGGAGAGTGCGCTGTATTTGAAAGTCCAAAACGTGATCTTGTCGAGGATGGATCCCAGCCGGGTTTGAGCAGCGAAACGCAGCACTGATAATTCAGTGATAGCCACGGCTGCTCCGGCCGCGATATCAACCGGTGCGTGTTCCGCCTGGATCATCTTTCCGGCCAGAATCACAAAGACGGTCCAGCCAACTGCAACCAAACCAATGCGACGCGACGCCAGAAAAATTCCCAGCGAGATGGCAAGAAAGAAGCCAGCGTGATCGCTCGGAAAAGATCCGAGGTCATTGGTCTTAACGTCGCCATTCACCAGGTCGCGATGGTCCTTTTGGCTTTCCTCATCCAACGGCACGCGGACATTTGTGCGCCTCATCGCAACCAGATCGTCGCCGCTGAGGTGATAAATTTTCTGTGATTCGATTGCCGGACGCGGCAGAAAGATGGTGTGCGACAGTACTTTGGTCGTAGCCAAAACGCAGACCGCGGCTACCAGTGTCACGAGCAACACTTTTCTCCGCGCGCGTGTGTCTTCCAAAGTCTTGCCGCTGTACCATGCAGCAAAAAAACAACAGCCTATAAGTCCTGCCTTGATCAGATCGTTACCTTGAGTGAGCCCGACCATGCTGTCAAAAAACCACGAGCGCCCGGCCATGCCGTTCATGCCCGCGAGTATTTGATCGTTTAGATTCGTGAGTCGCGCGGTCAATTCCGCAAACAAGGCCGAGAGCGCAATGCTGTAAATCACTATGGCCTCCTATACCTGGTGCCGTTCTCGCAAGAAATCGAGCGGCGGAGTTATTACTGCGGCACGCCTGTTACAAGAAGTCGCTGTAGGGCGCGCGTTTATAGTCCCTGGTCTACAGAGATAGAAAGTCTCAAAAGGGCAATTTTGCCAGAAAATTCGCGGGTTAAATTGAAGCAAAGGCGGGCTTTAGTCCGGGTTTTGACGAGGCGGCTGTTCCGCACAGACGAGGTCATGATCGAAATCAGAAAACCAGGACATGACGGGCGATCTGTTGTTCTGCCTCATACACATTTTGGAGTGCGGCGGCTTGACGCCGCTTTTGTCTTTGCGGCGGTGAATATTCCCGTCACCACAAAGCGGCGTCAAGCCGCCGCACTGCTCCAGATTTGGCGGTCTCCGGATCCTTCAAGGAGTTTTTCAGCAGCCTGCTAGAGAAGTAAGGGAGCCTCAGATGCATCCTAAAGAAGTGATTTACCAATACTTCAATCGTTTACCGTCCCATGGCCGTCCAGCGTCCAGACAAATACACATCCGCCAACAGGGGCGGCTCCTTTGCCTACAAAGTCGGTTTTCGCGTGGTTTATGGGCAAGTTGATCATGAAAGGCGAAGTCTGCCCATGAAGTCTGAACTAGAGGACGAAACCTAACAATATTGAAAGCCAATTCTGCGGTAGGGTAGAACTAAAATGGTCGCTGATATTTCATACTGAGCAGCACTCCATCCCCACTTTCGGCTTTGAATTTTCTTCGATGTTCGACAATGGATACAAAGATTCTTGCATCTTTCGGGGTACACCTTGCCTATCCCGATCGTTGCCTAATTGCTTGCATTGAATCATAACCCGGCCAACCTCGGGACAGATGCTGAATGTGTCTGTCCTGCGTGGTTGCTGGCGTGAGGACAGTAACCCGCTCAGAACGGGCGTTGCCGCTGTAAGAGACGGCAGCGCCTTTCTCTTTTAGACACACTCCCGCTCAGCTGCCAAGAGGCAGTTTTTCGCCTTCGCTCAACTAACCCGAATTACTTTCTAGCCAACTACTAGACTAATGATCGTGAGTATCACGGTCGTTGTGACTGAGCTTGATTGAGTCCCGCTGGATGCAGGTGCGGGAGCGCCACAAGTCGGAATATCTCCGGCCAAAGCTGAGATAGAAAGAGCGCACGTCAGCGTGAGTGCTGCTAGAAGTCGCTTCATGGATTTGTTCTCCTGTTTTTGAGAGTTAAGGCGATGCAAGAACTTCTACATCTCTGTGAATAGAACTACCTCGCAAGTGATCTTGCAAGGGTTTGGCTGTAAGACTAATATCCCGCCGTCCGCACGATCTCACGCTGAAAGGTCTATCTCTCATGAAGATAACCTCACCGAATATCAACACGTCGCACCTAGCAGCCAACGATGAAGCATTGTTGCGCTGTCAGACCGCCTTGGAGTTCCGTGACAAGGGCGATTTCGACGAAGCACAGGATGTAATGCGCCCTTTGTGGCAAGGGATCGGCAATCACCCCGAAACAGCCGGACTACATCCGTCTGTTGCTGCAGAAGTCTTGCTGTGTGTTGGGATTCTGACGGGCTGGATCGGCAGTCGAAACGAAATCAAAGAAGCGGATGGCTATGCCAGGGATTTGATCACCGAAAGCATTACCTATTATGAGTCAGTCGGAGACGTAAAGAAGGTCGCAGAGGCGCGGACAGAACTTGCCTATTGCTATTGGCGCGAAGGCTCTTTTGATGAAGCGCGAATCATGTTCACCGAGGCGCTTCAAAAACTGAATACCGAAGGAAAGACAAGGGCGAACGCTCTGCTTGGATTGTCAGTGGTTGAATGGTCTACCTCACGATATACCGAGGCGCTAAAAATCCTCACCGAAAACGCCCCGCTCTTCAAGAAACTCACTCACCACACCCTAAAGGGCTTCTATCACAATACCCTTGCGATGGTGCTGCGAACGCTAGTGACGGCAGACAAAAAAGCCGAACAACTGAAACAGGTTGTTAGTGAATACGAGAAGGCGGATCACCAGTTCAAACTAGCTCGCCATACAATTTTTCGGGCAATGGTAAAGAACAACATCGGCAATGTGTTCCACCAGCTGTCCCGCTTCAGTGAAGCAAACGAATATCTTGATCATGCTCGGCGCTTGTCGGTTAGTCTCCGAGACAAAGTAAGAACGGCGCAAGTGGATCAAACGCGAGCAGAAGTTATGATCGGGCAAAGAAGATTCGCTGAAGCGGAAAGAGTTGCGAGAGGCGCGGTCAGAACTTTTGAGAAGGCTGGGCGACAATGCCTCTTGGTTGACGCTCTAATAAATCGTGGAATCGCATCGGCACGACTCGGCAAGACAGTCCAAGCGCAATTCATATTGCAGCGAGCTATCGAGGTAGCGCAACAGGTCGGAGCGTTCAGTCAAGCGGGCATAGCTGCGCTCACTCTGATTGAGGAACTAGACGATCTACCACCTCAGACTTTGGCTCGTGCTTATGAGCGGGCCAACGAATGGCTCGCGAATTCGCAGAGTTCAGACTTACTGCGGAGAATGAATGCGGCTGCAATCAAAGTTTTGGCGAAGGTGCAGGCAGGACTTAGATCCGAAGATGCTGAGGACGATCTGTCTAACAAGCCTCTAGATTTCAGTGAGGAATTGTTGAAATATGAAAACGCATTGATCAAACGGGCGCTTGCTCAGGTTAACGGAAGTCTCACCCGCGCTGCTTCGTTGTTAAGTATGAGCTATCAGAAACTTGCCTACATTATCGAAACCAGACATCGAGATTTGATCAAGGAACGCTCTCCGGTTCGTCGTCGTTCACGGAAAAACGATTGAGTAATGGCACAGATGCGAGGACATAGACAAATTGGAGCGGCCCGTCTCGATCCGCTGGCACATTCGATGTTAGAGGGGGAATTGAATGTGCCGCGAAAGCGCCACGTTTGAGGACGACGTGTCGGGGCCGGCATGTCCTCCCAACGTGCCGGTCCCTTTCTAGCCGGTGCCCTTTAATAGAGCGGTGAAAAGATACCTTGAACCAGCGATGCAAGAAGTTTTGCATTGGAAATGACAAAGCAATACAGCGACTGACCTTGCAGCCTTCTTGCGCCGGGTAGATATTGTGCTCGCACTAACTCGCAACGTCATTAACTGGGATCGTCGACCTTATTCTTGCGTGAGAGTTAGATGGTCCGGTTGAAACATTTAGAAAGGGGCAAAAGAAACCATGAATTTCATCACACAATTCACCTCGCGCAGGTCAATACTGAGCTCGCGGATCGTAACGTTGGCATTGGTTGCCTTCGGGTTGATCGCGCTGCAGTCGAGCCCGGCTCAGGGGCAGTGGGCTTCCAACGGCAACAACATCAACAACACCAATACAGGCAATGTTGGCATCGGGACGACGAGTCAAGCGGCAAAACTAGACGTAAATGCTGGTGGCACGACCCACTTACTTCTCGGTGCAGATAGCAATGTTCCAACCTATAATGTCGTATCGCTTAATGGTAGCGCTACTGACGCAGGTCACTTGGGTTTGGCTGGAGGGGGTGGTACTGACAAGACTTTGTATGTTGATACACCAACTGCTGGGACCATCAATTTCCGCGTCAATGTCTCTAGTAAAGTACTCATCGACTCAAATGGCAATGTCGGCATCGGGACGACTGGCCCTTCCCAAAAATTCCAAGTGATTGGTACGGCTGGATTCTTCAATTCAGCGTCGGGGATTTCTATCAATGGCGGACTTTCGGCTGGAATCGCCGACCTCTATAGTGACTATCTTTCCGGGTCCGAACCCAAACTGCATCTGGCAACTTTTTCTAAAAAATCTACGGCCAACGGCATAACAATAGACACCACCGGCAACGTTGGCATTGGTACGAGCGACCCATCGGTAGGAGGTACGGAGAATTACAACAGACTCACCGTGCTGGGGAGCGACTCTACAGCGGTCGCGGGCGGCCTCATAAACACGGGGTCCGGGCAGATTGGGTTTACTATCAAGAGAACTGGCACAACCCCATCTCGTTGGTATCAGTACATACCTTCCGGCTCAACCGACCTTAGGTTCTACAACGGCTCAGATCTTATTACTTTACAATCCGGCGGCAATGTAGGCATTGGCACAAACAGCCCGACGAAAAAACTTGATGTGGTGGGTGACGTGAATGCGTCGGGCACGATCACGGGCGGCATTATCGTCGCGAAATACCAGGACGTCGCCGAGTGGGTTGAATCTTCTCAAGCCCTCCCCGCAGGCACGGTCGTAGTGCTCGATCAAACAAAATCTAACCAGGTGATCGCTTCTTCACACGCCTACGACACGCGCGTTGCAGGAGTAGTCTCGGCGCAACCCGGCATCACGCTTGGTGAACAGGGCGACAGCAAAGTCTTGGTTGCGACTACGGGAAGAGTGAAGGTCAGGGTCGACGCCACGAACGAACCAATTCAAGTTGGCGATTTGCTCGTTACCAGCGATATCGAAGGCGTGGCGAAAAAGTCAGAGCCGCTGATGCTTGGGGGCGCGCCCATTCATCGCCCGGGCACACTCATCGGCAAAGCGCTCGAGCCGCTGGCAAAGGGATCGGGCTGGATTCTAGTCCTTCTGAGCTTGCAGTGAACGAGACCATCGAATCGACACGAGGGATGATTCGCATATCAACGAAAGCTCGACGCGCTCAGTCGCAAACTGGCTACCACTTGACATTGGAGACCTTGACATGAAACGCGCCTTTTTCTCCCTTCATGGTTTACGAGGCTCAGGCTGCATTCAGTTTGTTAGCTTTGTGCTTTGCTACACGCTTCTCGCGCCCGGTTTTGCGGTAGCCCACGATAAACCGGACAGCAACGCCATGCGCGATAAAGTAATTAATCATGGTGGGACAGCTCCGGCTTTGCCAACGCCAACGCCCGCCGATGGCGTGCGCCAAATCTCAGCCGGACCCTATGTGCCTCCGGCCCTTAGGCCAGACAACGCCGAGCGCCGAGCAAACGGCAAAGAAGGAAAGCTCGCTGAGGCTCCCCAGACAAGGACGGGCGCGCCTGCGCCAAACCTTCCGGACCTTGAGCAATCGCGTCAGATCCGCAAATCACAGGTGACAAACGGTCCTTCAAATTTCTTAGGTGCTGCAGATACTTCAAGTGTTTCAGCTCCAAACCAGCCCGACTTCTTGATATGCGGCGACTGCGATCCAGGCGGTGGCGGTGGCGCCGGCGGAAGCGATCCCTATTTCGGAACAGCGCGAACAAGGCCAACTAACCAGACGGGGAATACGGGCGTCACACTAGGTTCGAGAAACTTCAATTGGAGCATGCCACTGGTTTCGCTGCCGGGTCGTGCTGGTTTCGATCTATCAGTTTCTCTCTATTACAACTCGCTGGTTTGGACCAAACAGGGATATGGCATTCAGTACAACGCTGACCATGGAACTCCGGCTCCGGGTTTCCAAATTGGATTACCAAGATTGCAGTCCCAATACCTGGACGCAGACGACAACTCGTATGCTTACCTCATGGTTACGCCTTCAGGCGGTCGAGTAAAGATGAAGCAGGTGGGCACATCAAACATCTACGAATCAGCCGACAGCACTTACACACAATTGACATTCTCGGGCTCCGTTCCCGTGGTGCGCACAACGGACGGGACGCAGTATGTGTTTGGGACGCAAGTGAGCGGCGAATGGCGCTGCACAACCATCGAGGATCGAAACGGCAATTACATTTCGGCAACTTATGACACCACCAATGGTCATATCCTGACCATGACCGACACGCTGGGGCGTACTTTGAATTTCGGTTATGACGGGGATAACAATCTTTACAACATAACCCAAACATGGGCCGGCGTTACCCACTGGTGGGCTACCTTTGTCTATGCGCCAGTTTACATGTCGTTTAATTTCTCTGGTCTGGCTCCAGTTGGCGCGACCAATGGCGGCTACCAAACCGTGCTCTCTTACGTCTTATTCGCTGATAACACGTCGTACCACTTTGACTACAACTCTTACGGCCAGGTTTATCAGATCAGGCATCAAGCCCCGGACGGGCACGAGCTTGAACACACCTTCTATAATATCGACACTTCGACGGCGCAGACCGATTGTCCTCGTTTCACTGAGAGGCGCGACTACGCTCAGGACTGGAACAGCAATCAAGAGGCAATCACCTCCTATTCGGTGACCAATGGCGCGTCCTGGACAACTCCCGAGACGGGCGCATCGCAGACCGGCACTTTGGTGCAACAGACAGCGCCGGACGGCACCGTCTATAACGAATATTCGCACGCTTCGGGTTGGGACGCCGGGCTGACGCAATTGAGTGAGTTCTGGTCCGGCGGAGTAAAGAAGAAATGGATCAGTACTGGGTGGACGCAGGACAATATCGCGCTCACTTTCCCACAGAACCCGCGCGTCGCGGAAATCAATATCTATGATGATGGGAACAACCGCCGCCGGACGACAATCGATTACACTTCTTTCAGCCTTCCCAGCGCCGTGCATGAGTGGACGGGAGCGAACGCGAACGTGCTCTATCGGCTAACGACGACCGGCTACCGGTTTGACGGAGAGTATCTCAATCGCCGCATCATCGGTCTGGTTGACAACACGCAAGTCACTGACGGCACAGGGGCGCTAGTTTCGAAGATTACCTATGGTTACGATTGGGATTTCTCGGGAGACATGTTCCAGGACACGCCGGCGGCGGCGACCCAGCATGACCGTACTAACTACGGCCCGGGCTTAATCTATGGTCGAGGCAATTTATCCCAAGTGGCGCGTTGGGATGTTAATGATCCGCAGAACCAGAACAACAGCGTTGTGGAAACAAAATACCGCGTGAACAGCACCGGGTCGGTATTGATGGTTCGCGACCACCTTTGGCATCAAACATTCTACGATTACGCGGACTCCTTTTCGGACGCGATAAATCGCTACACGTTTGCCTATCCCACAACGGTAACGGATCCGGACGGTTACTCCTCCGCCGCGCAGTACAACTACAATTTTGGCGCGATAACCCGTACCCATGTGCCTACCAGTGGCCTCGCCCCCAACATCACCTATCTCGACCTCGTGCGGCAGTACGACGAATTCGGCCGAATTGAATTGGTGACGAATCAAACCAACAGCGCTTACACGCGCTTTGTTTATGACATCAATGCCAACTATATCCATACCTTCCAGACGGTGATTGATTTGACGCAGGCCAATGAGTTTCACTCGTGGCAAGTGCTGGACGGGGCCGGACGCGTGCGGGCGTCAGCTTCAGATCATCCTGACAGCACGGGCGGCTATACAGGCCAATATGTCGTCTACGACAACATGGGACGCGTCGTCGAACAATCGAATCCGACAGAATTTATGAGCACCCAGAACGGCTGGGTTCCGGCGGGCGACGATGCGGCGGGTTGGCGAGCCACGCTACAAAGCTATGATTGGAAGGGCCGGCCACTTCAAACCACCAACTCGGATGGCACGACGCGAGTCATCAGTTACGGTGGCTGTGGTTGCGCCGGTGGCGAAGTCACCACGGTGCAGGACGAGCATGGACGGCAGCGGCGCTTTACCAAAGACGCGCTGGGCCGGCTGGCCACGGTGGAAGAAATGATCTGGAACACCGGCAGTGTCTATGCGACGACCAGTTATGGCTACAACGCGCGCGATCAGATTACGCAGATCAACCAGGCGGGGCAGATTCGCAGTTTCGTTTACGACAGCCATGGTCGGTTGCAGACGCGCACCACCCCGGAGCAAGGCGCTACCAACTACAGTTACAACGCCGACGACACCATTCATATAATGACTGACGCGCGTAACGTGACCACCACCTACGGCTACAACAACCGTCATCAGGTAACTTCGCTGATCTATAATGTGACGGGCGATCCGACCGGACAGACCACGGCCACAGTGGCTGCCGGTTTCGCGTATGACGCCGCGGGCAATCGTACCTCGATGAATGATGGCCTTGGTTCCGCGAGTTATGCCTACAACAACCTAGCCCAGATGACTTCAGAGACGCGCACGTTTAATGGCCTGGGCTCTTACACCTTGAGCTATGGCTACAATCTGGCCGGAGAGTTGAACAGCGTCACCAATCACTGGGGCGCCCAAGTGGGCTATGGCTATGACAAAGCGGGCAGGTTACAAAATGTGAGCGGCTCGGGCTATGCAGGCGTAACCAATTACGCCGACTCGCTTTCCTATCGCGCGTTCGGGGCGCTCAAAGGCATGAATTATGGCAATGGCAAGTCGTTAGCGACGGCTTATGACAATCGCCTGCGGCCGACGACCTGGAACGTGTCAAACGTGATGGGCTACAACTACGACTACGATGGTTTCTATCATGAGCGCACCGGGCGGGTGACGTATGCGCAGAGCATTTATGATTCGACGCTGGATCGCTCGTTTGAATATGATCTGGTGGGACGTTTGGCGATCTCGCATTCAGGGGCGGAAGCACGGGCGCATGTAATCAATGGGCAGTGGGGCACGCTGGATGGCCCATACTCGCAAGGCTATGATTACGACCAATGGGGAAACGTGACGCACAAATATGGCTGGGGTGGTGAAGTGCAGGGCGGCACGGCGGCACAGTCGAGCGACATCTATTACAGCTACACGAGCAACCGGCGCAATGCGTTTGCTTATGACGCGGCGGGGAATGTGACTAACGACGGTACGCAGAGTTTTGTTTACGACGCGACGAATCAGCAGACGTATGCGTCGGGCTTGGCCGGCGGCAGCGCACCGACGTTTATTGACGATCCGTTGGTGTCGCAGGTGACGCAGCTCAAGCTTGAGCATCTGACAGAGTTACGCGCGGCGGTGAATCAACTGCGAGCGCGCGCCGGACTGGCGGCGGCGACCTGGAGTCCTGATCCTGATCCGCAAAGGAATGTAACCACGGTCAAGGCGGATCACATTCGGCAACTGCGGACGAAATTGGAAGAAGCGTTGACGGCTTTGCACTTGCCGCTAGGAAGCTATGCGCATCCGACGCTGACGGCCAATACGAGCTTGATCTATGCCGTAGATTTTCAGGAATTGCGCGACCAGATCAAAGCGGCGTGGACGGTGCTGGCTGCTTCGGCGCTATCTCAGTCTTACGATGGTGATGGTTTACGCGTGAAGAAGACGGAGTATGGCTGGACGACATTCTACCTCAGGAGCAGTGTACTCGGTGGCCAGGTCATCGCCGAGGTTGACGGCAATAACGTTTGGCAGCGTGGCTATGT
>DATNOG010000003.1:0-5965 GCA_035601415.1 Pyrinomonadaceae bacterium
ATCGCTGACAATCTCAGCAAAGCCGGTTGGAGCTGGGGTTGCGTCTCAGCGATTGATTCCAACGGGCGAACAATCTGGATTGCTGACGCGCATGGCTACGGAAAGCGTTTCATCGTGCGCGCCGATGAAATACTGACTGCGTTTCTGGAAGCGGAACGGGCGATTCACCAGTTTGCGGTGAGTTTGGTCTCGTAAATGTCGCCGGTATCAGACCAGCTGAGTTTGCGCTAGGCCTTAGACATCATGGTTGCTTGTCGAGCGGCTTGTCCAAGTCAACGACGACGATATTGGGACGCTCCGGAACGTAAAAGAAATATGTGAAGACCTCGACCGGCTTCCCGTCTTTCATCTTAGGCTTTGGAGGCTCTGCCTGAATCTTCTTCTTCGCTGCTTTAATCCATGCTTCCGGGATAATCTTCGCCGCCTCCGCCTCCGATATCACACGATCACCTTTGCCCCGCCCTTTTGAAGCGTTCCCGATCGAGGCTACTCGAACCGCTGGGTGTGTCGAGTTGGTCGTGGCTGTGACACCGAAAATGACCGGGTAAATTTGAAAGCTAGGGTCTTTCTTCACACGCTCTGCCACTGTTTGAGCAGATGCCGACGCAACTGATCCAAGGAGCAACATGAGACCGGCAAAACGTAGAAGCCGCAGAATCTGAAGGGTGTGATTAGGCATAGGTTCCACCTCCGAACACCCGTTTTTAGTGAGAAGTGCGATGCGATGCGAGTGAAAACTTCACCATTCTTTGAAATCGCCCTTGTGCTCGTGCGTCTCGATCACGTTGCCCGCGTCATCGAAAACGCGGATCACCGCATGATGTGAGCGGCTGAACAACTCCTACTCTTTCACGATCACGGTCGTGCCTTCGGGACTGGCGTCGAAAAAGTGCTGGGCCATTCTTTTAGGCAAGCGAATGCAACCGTGCGACGCAGCATAGCGCGGGACATAGCCCTCGTGCATTGCGTAGCCACCGTTGAAATGCATACAATAGGGCATTTGCGCGCCATCGAAATGTGTCCCGGACGGCTGAGGATCCTTGCGGGCATCAACGTTCGATTCCACGACCTTACCGTAATCATCGACGTAATCGCCAAACTCGCTGGAAACGTGGTTCCTATCTTTCGAAATAACGTGATAGCGGCCAGGAGGCGTGGAAAACCCAGGTTTGCCGGTAGAGACAGTCGATTCGCCGACCATCCGTTTGCCCTTGTAAAAATAAGCCCTCTGTTCGCTGAGATACACGACGATCTTTGGTGACCCAGGCCCGTTGTCGCCCTTCCAATAACCCGACGCGGTAGCCTGCCAAGGGAAAGCTCCGGCGCGTAGATTCTGCACGTAGGATGGAACCTCTTCGCAGCTAGAGCAGAGCACGATGATTGCCGCGCCACCGAAGAGCTGGATGAAACGCCGAAAGTTCACAGAGCGACGGACAATAATGTGCGGTGATAAATGATCAACTAACCAACGCGCTGATCATAAGGTCAAAGACCCATCGCAACGATTTCCCCTTCCCCTTGCCGCGCCAAAGACGTTAAAAGTTAACCGCGTGTCTGGAACTCGAATCAGCGATTAAGGATTGAATCCGCAGTTTTTATCTCACCAGAACTCACGGGGAAGGTCGTCCCAAAAAACAGTCATAGAAGCGAGATGCGTTATTATGTGCACCCGGCCGTCGCTACGTATGAAATGATTTTCGCTTAATTGACGCCAGCCGCGAAGTTTCGAGTTCTGACCTGTGTTGGGAACGTCGTATCGTTCGAAAATTGCCGTCTTTTCCTCAAGACTTAACGGCGAACCGTCGGTTTTCTCGGTGTCGAATTTTTGTGCTTTGCCGTCGATGAACAGAACAGCCGTTTTCCAGCCACGCGCTTCGAAGTGGTATCGGTCATACTGGATGCCGGACACGTTCCCTTTATCGTGACTAGATGGCTCACCAAGAATTGCCGCCACTTCTTCATACGAAGAGTTTAGTAATCCTCCCTTAGCTAACACGGAGGAATGCGACATCGCTGCGAAGAGAACGAGAATCAGCAATTTCCTCATCAAGTTAATGAATTATCCTTTTCTTATCCCGCTAAAAGAAGTTTGCGCAAGAACCGCTACGGCTCCTTGAACTCGCCCGCTTGCTCGTGCGCCTCGATCACGCTGCCCGCTTCATCATAAACGCGAATCACAGCATCACTGTGGGCGGCCCCTGCCCCCTTGGGCTCACCCCACTCCGCCTCAAATCCCTCTCGTTCGTTCTATGCTCGTCCCCGGCCGCTGGGCGGCTGAGGACGTGTTCAGTGCCACGGCGGCGCGAATGAGCGCCTTCAACGCATTTTCATCAATCTTGTCGCCCTCATGGAAATCGATGGCACGCCTGGTGTTGCCTTCGAGGCTGGAGTTGAAGAGGCCTGAAGGGTCCTCCAACGAAGCGCCCTTGGCGAAGGTCATCTTCACGACATTCTTGTAGGTCTCACCGGTACAGATCATCCCGGCGTGCGACCACACCGGAACCCCTCTCCACTTCCACTCCTCGACCACTTCGGGGTCGGCCTGCTTGATGAGAATTCGGATCAAAGCGAGCATCTCGCCTCGCCAATCACTCAGCTCCTTGATTCTCGCATCTATCAACTGAGAGGGAGAGTCTCCTCCTGTTCCTTCCTTCGAGCCGCTCTTCCTCTTTTTCATGGTTGTTGTCGCTTTCTTCATGGTTGGATTTCTTCCTTCAGTCAGGGAGAAAAATTTTTCGCCGAAATGTCTGAATGGGCCGCTCTGACCCGTCATCGGGGTGAAGCTGCGAATATCTCTCCTGCCCAAATGTTGTTCTTTTAGCGCGACGAAGTAAGGCGGTGGGCAACGTTGCTTATGGGCCGATGTCATCCCGGCGATGGCGAACACGTCTTGGCCCAGCCATTTCAGGGCAACTTCGTGCTTTGATTGGACAATTGGTGGTAGCTGTTTGAAATCGCCTACCGCGATCACATTTCGATCCGCGAGACTTGCAGCAACCCAAAGCGCCGGAATCGGCGCCATTGATGCCTCGTCCAGAATCACAGTGTCAAAGCGCCTTGACTGGATTGTATCGCGCAAATACGCGCGAGTAAGGGTCGTCGCGATTACGCGTGCTTCCGAGATGATAATCTGTTCAACGCGCTTCAGTTGATCATTGATTGTGTCAATCTCGCCAGCAATCTGTCGCAAGCGTTCGTTGACGTTGTCTCTAGTCTCACGCAGCTCGTCCAAGCTACGGTTCGACACTTCAGTCCTTGCCTTGTCATATCCATTTTGTAAGACCGCTAGCATGTTCCCCGCGCCTCCATCGCAATCCTGCGCTAATCCGAGCACCCGAAGAGCCTTAACCCAGCCGCGAAGCGAGAAGTCGAGTGTGGCGCGTGCTTCTCTGGCTGCGCGTTCCGAGTGCTCGGTTTCGTCCTTCGATTTCCTCAGCTGTTCATCAAAGGCGAAACACCACGCTAGAACTTCATCAGGTGAAAAACGATGAGTTGTCCGAAATGCTTCAATCCGGCGAAGCGCGTCTGCTAATCTTATCTGTAAACGCTTACTTTCATCGATTACTCGCGATCGCTCTCGCCAGATTGATACCAGATCACTCCTACGCGAATTGACAATAGCCTGTTGCTGTTCAGGCTTTGGCAGTCCCTTCCACAAGCGAGTAAGTCCGTTAGCAGCAGCCGATCGAGTGTATAGATGTTCTGCCTCCGTTAGGTGTTTTCCAGCGGCCGCAACTTTCTGGTTGATGTCGCCTGCGGTTTGCTTGTTCGTTGCGAGCAATGCGCGCACTCCGTTTATGTCTAGCGCAAGTTGTTTAACGAGGACGGCCTCGTTAGCGATCTCTCCCCATCGAGATTCGTCTTTTCGTAAGTTCTCGAATGCAGCACGGCTTTCGCGCGCGCCAGCTTCAAGCGACTGGACCGAGTCCAGGTTTATGGAAGCGCGGTCAAGATCTGACGCGGCCTCGGTAGCCCATTCGTAAATTGCGATAAGACGCTGAACGTTCAGAGACTCTCCTGTCTTCTCAATCCGCTCCTGTTCAAGGGTCGAACCGCGCGCAGTAAGTTCAGCCGATCTTTTCTCGACATTAGTCGCTAGCAGCAATTCAGGCTTTGCTTCGAATCCTTTGTTATCTTTTGGGACGCCAACACGAAGCACGCTACCATCCTTTGTTTCATCGCCGAGCCGTTCCGCAATTCTAAGTAATGCTTCGTCTACGGCAGTGTTTGTATGCGAAACCAGCAGCACCGATCTGTGCCGCTCGAATAACTCGGCAGCAATCGCGCCGATTGTTGTAGTTTTTCCCGTGCCGGGCGGGCCCCAGATGAAAGTCGTATCGCGGCCCAAACTGCTCGCGATTGCGTCATTCTGCTCAGGGTTGAAACCCTTTACTGAGAGCAACTCTGGCGCGCCAGAAACCGCTGCAAAACCTAGGATGCGATCACCAGCGCAGTTTGATTTGCCGTTAAGAGCCTCTACGCGCTCAATCAGCTTCCCGAGCAGAAAAGTGAGATCTATTTCCAATCGCGCGGATGGAACAAAGCTCCCTAGGTCGATTCCCACGCTGATCGTGATTGTTAGTCCTTCGGTCGATATCATCGTTGTCGGCACGCGGCCTTTCTCAGGCACGATCAAATGCCCGGGTGCATCATCGGGAGCGTTCAAAATAGAATCGACTGTGAAGGCATATTGAAAGCTCGCGTCGGCTCCACCGATCCTTCGTCCATTTTTTAGCTGCACGGCGTTACTTGATGAACTCCTCTGGGCGGCAAGGATTTCTTCGCGCAGGGCGGTTCGAAATTCATCGAGAACGCCACGAAGGGGTAGAGACTCGCTGGTTAATTTGTTTTTTGTTTGGTAAAATCCCACGTCAAGGCGCCTCAACAGCGTGATGCCTGCGTTATGATCCCGGAAACCATCTCAACTACCCTCGGCGCACTGCTCGAATAATTGGACCTTAGGCCTAATTTCTTGGTTCGCAATATTTTGGCCGTTTTCGCGAAGCCCCGTGTGGAACCCATAGCGTGCTGGGTAAAAACTTCACCACTCTTCAAAATCGCCCGCGTGCCGGTGCGTTTCAATCACGCTGCCTGCTTCATCGTAAACGCGGATCACGGCATCGGCTGATCGGCTGTAGTGTGTCGCGTAACCGATTGCACTTTCGATTGCCTTCGGCCCGGAATACCACAACTTTCGGAATGGCAGCACGTCAAAAATTAGGTCAACACCGCGTTTATCTTTGCGCTGTCGGACTTCGTAAAGGTGCATTTTTCTTAGGGGCAACCGTCACAGGCATCGCCCTTGAACGCTTCGATGCCCTCACGCGTGATAATCGGAACCATGAGAATTGCTGCTATTCACGCTTCCACACCTCTATCCGCTGCCACCGGATTCGAAACGCAAGAAAACGCGCATGCACGAAACCCTAGCGCCAGCTCAGCGGCCTTAGTTTCTGCGTCAACTTAGTACCGATCGTAGTAATGATGACGCCGGTGGCCGCCGTAGGACCGATTGCCGCCGTAGGACCGATTGCCGCCGTAGGACCGATTGCCGTAGTAGGACCGATTGCCGTAGTACCGATTGCCGCCGTAGCCGTAGCCGCCGTAGGACCCATTGCCGCCAATAGCCACAGCCACCGTAGGGTAGCCGTAGCCGCCGTAGGGGTAGCCGTAGCCACCAGAAGGGTAGCCGTAGCCGCCGCCGTAGCCGTAGCCTCCAGAGGGGTAGCCGTAGCCTCCGCCGTAGCCGTACCGAGGGTAATACCCATAGGGGGAAGAACCGTGGCTGTAATAGCCGTATGGATATTCCTCGCACGCGGTTAACATCACCGCAGCGACGCAAATTAAGGAAAACATGAATTTTGCCTTCATGCTAAACTCTTAATCGCAGCGAGCGCCCGGCGTGGATGGGTTTATACGCCGACCGCGCTATTTTAGAGCTTTTCAGCGCATTCATCGTAAACGC
>DATNOG010000004.1:0-4881 GCA_035601415.1 Pyrinomonadaceae bacterium
GGATCGAAGGCGCGGTCTTCGGGGAAAAATCCCTCCTTGAAACGGTTGTAGCCAAAGCGCACTTCATTCACCACGGTGGGCGACATAATTTTCAAATAAGAGAGCGAAAGAAGATGGACTTTTGTCGGCGTGACAGTGTTATAGCCAGGCAAGACGTTGCCGGCCAGAATCGCGAGCGGAAAAGATTGATTGCTGGTGCCATAAAAATACCGGCCGGTAAGTTGGGTATTTTTATTAAAGGAGTGATCGATCTTGCCGATAAAACTGTCGACGTCATTCAACGCCCGCGTGGTCACAAAAAGATTGGGCGCGCCCGTGTTGTCAAACAATGGCAGCGGGCGATTAGGAGCGGGCCAGGGATTACGCGCCAGCAATCTGGCGATAACCGGATTCGTCGGCCCGCCCAAGGCTGCGATTTCCTGCGGGTCGGGAACACGCGCTGTCGAATTCAGGCCGACGCGCTCGCGTTGTCCTTCGTAAGCAGCATAGAAGAACGTGCGATTGCGCGCGATAGGACCACCCAGCGCGCCACCGAACTGATTGTTTCGAAATGCGGTTTGCGGGTCGGGCGCGGGATTGAAAAAGTTTCGCGCATCGAGCGCGTTGTTGCGAAAGAATTCAAACAGCGAGCCATGAAAATCGTTGGTGCCCGACTTGGTCACGATGTTCACGATAGCGCCCGAGTTGCGCCCGTATTCGGCTTCGAAGTTTGAAAGGATGGCGGCTTCGGCGATCGCTTCAATGGGCAGGATAGTCGCAGGCGTGCCAAACACTCCGGCTTCGTTGATTGCCGGCAAATTGCGATAGCCGTCATTCATGTCAGTGCCGTCAAGCAGGAAGTTGTTCGCGCGTCCGCGATTTCCATTCGAACTAAACAGGCCAAACGAACCGGGCGAATCAGTGGCGCCGGAAGGATCTCCTGTCGCGCCGGGAACCATCACCAGAAACTTGGTGAAGTCGCGGCCATTGACCGGAAGGTCTGCTACTTCTTTCGTGCTGATCGTCCCGCCCAACGTGTTGGTGGTGGTCTCGACCTGCGTGGACGCGGCAACAATCACAACCGTGTCAGAGCCTGCGACTGCGAGTTGCACATCCACTCGTCGCTCGGCCGATACTTCAACCAACACGTTTGTAACAGTCGAACTTTGAAAGCCTGACTTTTCAACTTTCACTTCATAAGTGCCGGTCTGGAGTTCCGCAAGCGAGTAGTTACCAAATTCATCGCTGTTGGTTGTTCGTTCGATCGCTGTGCCAATGTTCTTTGCCGTGACGGTGGCAGCAGGCACCACTGCGCCGTTGGGGTCGGTGACCGTGCCGAGGATCGTGCCGCGAAAAGTCTGCGCAGACAACGTCGTGGCCGATGCTATTAACAAAACAATGGCGGCAGCAATCCCGAATGTTTTTCTAGTGCGTGAGCGATGAATTTCTACAGTGATAGTTTGGGAGTTGTTCGTTCTGTTTACCATAGGACTCGTTACCTCCTCGGCTTTTTAGAAACGATTGCAGAAATCAAATAGCAACTTGTGAAGGTGCGCGATGGGCCACCTGGGTTACGCGGCGATTATAGTCTTCCGGCAGGTCGAGTCAATGATTATGCTTCCGCTCTAATTCATCTTTCTTTTTGCTCCTCTTGTGACTTCATACATGCCTGTAATAAAGTCGTTCTCACACTTTCCAGATAGGTTTCTGAAGGGGATCGATGAAAACGTCTCTATCCGACAGCTCTCTGCGCGATCTTGCCGGCCGCCTTGCCGAGGCCAACAACGCGTTCGCCGCCATTTACCCCGGCGAGACCGGGAAACGCCAGCCAGTGCATACAGTCTATGGCGGCGCGCATCTTTTTAAATCCGACTCCGCGGCGCGACTGGGCGCGGTCGCACGCCGCTCGCTCGATCAGTTTGCTCCTGACTTTATTGCTTTTGCGAAAGCGATTGGCCTGCCCGGCGCTGAGCAGTTACCTGAATCGACGGACGATGGAGACGGCCTGCGCGGGGACCTTGAAAACAATGCGGACACTGTGCGGCAAAACAATAAAATTGCCTGGCTGGCCCACACAATTTACAACCGCGTCAACGAAAAGTTGCGCCGCGAGCCGGTTGAGGATTTCCGCATCGACTTTGAAGACGGCTACGGTAATCGTCCTGATGAAGAAGAAGATGGACACGCCGCCGCTGCCGCGGCTGAAGTCGCGGAAGGCATGATCAACAGCACGCTGCCGCCGTTTATCGGGATTCGCATCAAGCCCTTTACCGAAGAGCTGCGCGCGCGCAGCATGCGCACGCTCGATATTTTTGTTTCAACTCTGGTGGAGAAATCAGGAGGCAAGCTCCCGGATAATTTCGTTGTCACGCTGCCAAAGATTACGGTCCCGGAACAGGTCAGCGCGCTCGCCGAACTGTTTGAATCATTGGAGCAAGCGTCCGGTCTTGCTTCCGATTCACTGAAACTCGAAATGATGATCGAAACGACGCAGTCGATTATCAACAACCGCGGTGAAATCAATTTGCCTTTGCTACTGGCAGCCGCGCGTGGTCGTTGTGTCGCGGCGCACTTTGGTACGTACGACTACACGGCCAATTGCAGCATCACCGCGGCACACCAGCACATGATGCATCCGGCGTGCGACTTTGCTAAAAACATGATGCAGGTTTCGTTTGCCGGCAGCGGCATCTGGCTATCCGACGGCGCGACGAACATCATGCCGGTTGCGCCTTACCGTTTCAGCGAAGGTGGCACGCCGTTGACTGCGGAACAGATCAACGAAAACCGCGAGGTGGTCCACCGGGCCTGGAAGCTGCACTACGATCATATTCAGCATTCGCTGGAGACCGCCTTTTATCAAGGTTGGGATTTGCATCCGGCCCAATTGCCGACGCGCTATGCTGCGGTCTATTCGTTTTTCCTTGAAAGTCTCGACGCGGCTTCTGAGCGTTTGAAGAATTTTGTTGAGAAGGCGGCGAAGGCGACTCTGGTTGGAGACGTGTTCGACGATGCCGCCACCGGTCAGGGTTTGTTGAATTACTTCCTGCGCGCGATAAACAGCGGCGCGTTGACTGAAGAGGAAGCCGTTGAACTTTCCGGATTGACAATCGCCGAATTGCGTTCCGGCTCGTTCGTAAAGATTCTGAACAATCGGCAGAGCTTGTAGTGGATAGTTAAGAGTCATGCAGTTCAGAGTACAAGCTTTAGCTTGCGTCGTACCGATCAGCAACCTGAAGGTTGTACTCTGAACTTCTTGAATTATTGCGGGAGGATGGGATGAGAATCATTGTTAGTTTGCTTCTCGGCACGATGCTGTTGACAAATATTTCTGCAATGCAAAAACACGTCAATGAGAAGGTGCTGGGCAATCCCGATCTGGCAAGGAAGATTGCCCGCTTCGCCCCCACCACATTGACCGCCGATCTCTCAAAATTGTCGGCGCGAGACGCCCGGGCGCTTGCCAAGATCATCGCGGCCGCGAAACTTTTGGATCCATTGTTTCTGCGCCAGGTGTGGAGCGGCAATGATGCGCTTTACGAAAAGCTGAAGGCTGACAAGACTGCGGTTGGCCGCCAGCGTCTGCATTATTTTCTGATTAACGATGGGCCATGGTCGCGGCTCGACAACAACGAGCCCTTCATTGAAGGTGTGCCTCAAGAGAAACCGGCGCAAGCGAACTTCTACCCGGACGACATCACCAAAGAGGAATTCAACTCGTGGCTGAACGGTTTGCCTGGTTCAGAAAAGGAAAAGGCCACTGGTTACTTCTATACCATCCGCCGCGACGCGAGTGGCAAGTTAATGAGCGTGCCTTATAGCTGGGAGTATCGTGAGTTTCTGGGACCTGCCGCTAAATTGCTGCGCGAGGCCGCGGCGCTCACCACCAACGCGACGTTGAAAGACTTTCTTAATAAGCGCGCCGACGCGTTTACTTCCAACGACTACTACGCGAGCGATGTTGCCTGGATGGACCTTGATGCGCCTATCGATGTGACCATCGGTCCCTACGAGACGTATGAAGATGAACTGTTCGGCTATAAAGCGGCGTTTGAGGCGTACGTAACGCTGACCGATCAGCAAGAGTCTGCAAAGTTGAAGAAGTTTAGCCAGCACCTTCAGGAGCTGGAAAACAATCTGCCGCTCGAGGCGCGTTATCGCAATCCGAAACTCGGCGCCTCTTCGCCGATGCGGGTGGTGAATGAGGTCTTCGCCTCAGGTGAAGGAAACAACGGCGTGCAGACCGCGGCTTTTAATCTCCCCAACGATGAACGCGTCGTCAAGGAAAAGGGCTCGGCGCGCATCATATTGAAGAACGTTCAGGACGCGAAATTCAACAAGGTGCTGATTCCGATTTCGCGTGAGGTGCTGACGTTAGCGCAGCAGCGTGACATTGCCTTCGATTCGTTTTTCACGCACATACTAATGCACGAGTTGATGCACGGTCTTGGCCCACATAACATTACGGTAGGCGGTCAGGCAACTACCGTTCGTTTGCAACTCAAGGAGATCTATTCATCGATCGAGGAAGCAAAGGCCGACGTCACCGGGCTTTGGGCGCTGCAGTATTTGATCGACAAAGGCGTTATCGACAAACAAATGCAGCGCACGCTCTATACCACTTATCTGGCGAGCATGTTTCGTTCAGTTCGTTTTGGATTGACTGAGTCGCACGCGCGCGGGGTGGCAATGCAGTTCAACTACTTCACGGACGAAGGCGCCATCAAGTTTGACGAGGGCACCAACAAGTTCAGCGTCGACAATGCAAAGATAAAAGACGCGGTGCGGAACCTGACGCATGATCTGCTGACGATTGAAGCGGAAGGTTCCTACGACAAGGCGAAGGCGATACTCGATAAGTATTCGCTGATTCGCCCGCCAATGAAGGGCGCGCTCGACCGG
>DATNOG010000005.1:0-2905 GCA_035601415.1 Pyrinomonadaceae bacterium
AAATTGCAGAGCAGCAAAGAACATGCTCGTAAAGCAGCGGAAGATTTGAAATCTGCTGCAGGCGCTTTTGCGGAAGAATACCGAGGCAAGGCGGAGCAAGCCTGGGGCGAAGCACGCGGCAAAGCAGAACAAGCGTGGGGAGATGCCAGGAGCCGCGCCCGTACGTTCCAGGAAGATGCGGAGCAGTACGTGCGCGAAAATCCGACAAGGGCGATATGCACGGCACTCGGAATTGGGTTCGTGCTGGGTCTGGTCTTTCGGCGTTAATTCCAAAGCTCTCCGAGATGAGCAGCGAGAGCCCTCGGCCTCGCAATCCTGCGGGCCATTCCGGTTTGCTCGACAACGCGCTGGGATTGATCAGCGCGGTCGTAGAGTTTTTTGAGAGCCGGTTTGTTCTGCTTGCGCAGGAATCCAAATCGGCCGCGGTGCAACTGCTGATATTGGTTGGTTGCGTCATCGTGGCGCTGGCGCTTTGCTTAATGGGCTACGTTTTTCTTATCGTCAGTGCTGTTGCTGGCCTCGCACATTTGCTCGGGACGTCCTGGCCAGTGATAGCGCTGGTTGTTGCCCTGGTGCATTTCATTATCGCAGGGGTGCTATTACTAGTGGCGCGCAGCCGGATCACCAAGCCGATGTTTCGGGATAGCATTGACGAACTAAAGAAGGATCGCGAATGGCTGAAAACTCTGAATCAATCAACGAACTAAAAACGGAGATCGCAGGTTCTCGACAACGCCTGTCCCGCGAGTTGCAGGGCCTGCGTTACGAACTGGATTTCCCGGCGAAATTCCGCAGGTCATTCCGGAAACAGACGGGTTCCTGGATCAGCGCGGCTGCAGCGGTGGGGGCGCTGATCGCGTTGGCGCCGATGCGGAAGAAGAAAGTTTATGTAGACGCAAGGAGCCGGCGTAAGGGAGATAAAAAACTGATTCAGACGGGGCTTGCGATGGCGGCGCTAAAGCTCGTCGGAAACCTGGCCCGGCCACTCGTTATGGAGTTTGTTAAAAACCGGTTTTTTTATTCTGGCGAACCTTCCCGCGGCAGGAAATAATGCACCATCTGTCGCTTGGGTACTGTGTGTCCCTTGAGACGGATGATTGCTTCCCCGCATCATGTCACAGGTTTTAACTCCTTCATTCGAATCGCATCCGCTGCCACACGTCGATGACTATCTCGACATTGGCCAAAAAGTCGGCGCATCAGATGTTCACCTTGGCGTGGCCGCGCCGCCAATCTGGAGGGTGAACGGAACATTGCAGCCAATGTGGCCTGACGCGCCAGTTCTGACCGGCGAACAAACCGTTGCGCTGGCAGAGACGTTCATGCCAGAAGTGTACAAGGAGGAACTGAACACCCGCGGCGATTCTGACTTCGGATATGAGAACGAACAGGCTCGTTATCGAGTGAGTGTCGTTCGGCAGCGGTTGGGGGTCGAGATCGTGTTTCGGGTTATCAATACATACGTCCGCACAATGGATGACCTCGGATTGCCAGAACAGCTTAAGTTGCTCACTCGCTATCAGAACGGCCTCATCCTCGCCACCGGTACGGTGGGAACCGGCAAATCAACCACGCTTGCCGCCATGGTTCAGCAAATCAATACCGAACGGCACGATCACATCATCACGCTCGAGGACCCGATCGAATACGTCATCCACTCGAAGAATTGTCACGTTAGCCAACGGGAGGTTTTCACTCACACTGAGTCATTCGCCACCGCCTTGCGCGCGGCGCTACGGGAAGATCCCGACGTAATCATGGTCGGCGAAATGCGCGACCTGGATACGATTTCACTTGCGATCACTGCCGCCGAGACCGGGCACCTTGTTCTGGCAACCCTGCATACTTCGAATGCATCGCGCACACTTGATAGGTTACTGGATGTGTTTCCGACGGAACAACAGGAACACGTGCGGGTTATGGTCGCTGAATCGCTGCGCGGCATCATCAGTCACCAATTGATACCGCGCAAAGATGGAACCGGTCGCGTGCTCGCATTAGAGATTCTCACTAATACACCCGCTGTCGCCAACGTGATTCGCGAAAACAAAACGTACATGTTACCCGGTATTATTCAGACCGGAAAGAAGCAAGGCATGCGGTTGATGGACGACACATTGATTGATCTCTACCAACGCGGTCTGATCAGCGCAGAAGAAGCTTGCGCACGCGCCGACCAGAAAGATGTCGTGCGGCAACACGTGAAAACATGACGCGGATTACGCACATGAGTAAACGCATTCACGAATCGATCTTCATGCTAAACTTGGTTTGTCCGCGTAATCCACGGTTTTCCCATGGCTGATCTTGATCAATTTCTAAAGATCGTAGCTCGACAGGGGGCGTCGGATTTGCATATCGCCGAGGGCGAACCGCCAAAGATTCGCATGCATGGCGACATAATGCCGGTTCGGGCCGAGCCGATTTCGCACGATGAAGCCACGCGGATGTTGAGCGAGGTTTGCGGCCCGCGTAACTGGGAACTTTTTGAGCAACACGGCGATCTCGATTTTGCCTACCAGATGGATGAGCACTCTCGATTTCGCAGCAACTACTTTAAGCAATCCGAGGGGTACGCGGCGGCATTTCGATTGATTCCCACGAAGATTTCGACACTCGAAGAGCTGGGCATTCCGGAAGTCGTAAAGGACTTTGCTGATTTGCGCGGCGGGCTCGTGCTCGTTACCGGCCCGACTGGTTCTGGCAAAACAACAACGCAGGCTGCGCTGGTCGACTTCATCAACGAAAATTTTGCCAGACACGTAGTGACGATCGAGGAGCCGATCGAATTCGTGCACGACAACAAGCGCAGCATCATTACACAACGAGAAGTGCCCGCAGATTCAAATTCGTTTGCTGCCGGCCTGAAGGCTTCGCTGCGCCAGGACACCGACATCGTGTTGGT
>DATNOG010000006.1:0-21025 GCA_035601415.1 Pyrinomonadaceae bacterium
CAAGGCCAGACGCCTGACGGCAAGACAGTTCAAGTTCCACCCGGCATTGCACTGCTGCAAAAGGGTCCTTGTGTTCAGGTAATAATTGGCCTCGCTCAAAGTTTTGCGGAGCAGATTATCCAACAAGGACAAGCGGTTCCGGCGAAACGCGGCTGAAGCTTAGTCGCGTTGAGTGACTTGCGCATACAAAGCAAGAAATGACGTGAGTCCTGGGCCAGCTAACACGCGATTGGAGCGGACCGCTGAAAAGCGCGGCCGCTCAACCGCAGACCGTTAGACCGCCAGAGTGCCTCTATGACTTCGTTTGCACTGATTCGTACGGCTGATTTGAAGCATCATGTTACGCAAGCATCTGCTTGGCTTGCGCAAAGTAGCGGGGGTGCTAACAGCGTTGCGCTTTCTTACGCAGCCTTTGAGTTTCGTTTGGCAATTGAACGACTGGGGATCTATTACTGGGCCGAACTGTTATCTCGTCCACTTCAAGAGAAAGACATTGGAGACCTCACCTCGTTTAAGCGAATCGAAAACAGAATCTATGAACTCGGTGGTCATCAGAAGGAGATCGACGGTCATTTCGAATTCATAAGAGTCCTACTAGCACTTCTGAAAATTGATCGGAAAATACCCACTCCAAAATTGGGGCAGCTTTCAAAGTATTGGCATAAGTGTAGTGAGTTCTGTCACATCGGTTGGTCGCTAGCGTCCGGTGATTCGCAACTTGTCGCTAAGTCTTATGCAGATCTAAAAGCGATAGAGGCGTTGCTGATTGAACAAGTCAGCGATCTTACCGGTTGGCCCCGAATCGCTGATAGTTCGTTTGTCGACCTTAAGGTGAGGTTCATCAATGGTCTGGCG
Source organism: Pyrinomonadaceae bacterium (assembly GCA_035601415.1). GTDB lineage: Bacteria > Acidobacteriota > Blastocatellia > Pyrinomonadales > Pyrinomonadaceae > PSRF01. The sequence goes on from DATNOG010000006.1 coordinate 856, forward strand.
AATGCGGGCGACGTCCAGCGCTATTTGGAAGAAAGAGGCGCATGGACTCGCGTAAGGTACAACGACGGTCGTCCGTCCGAGTTTGTTGGAGAGCCTATCCCACCCAAGGTGGAGAAGGATAAGACTTAAGCGCAGCCAATTGGACGGCGGTCTAAGCACTTGCAGCGGACAAGAATCAGCGTGTCTCTCATCGACAACTAGCAGCACAATGCGGTATCGCCCGGCAGCTGAAGCGCAGCGTTGGTTGTCTTCGCGTTAGAACCTAAGTTGAGAATCCATGTAAGGATAAGACGGACCCGTTCAACATTGCAGTAATTGCGGCTGGAATCGGAGGAACATTCACAATTATCGGAGTCATTGTAGGTTTTGGCTTGGAGCACGCTTCCAGATATCTGTCAGAAAGAAAAAAACTAAAGCGAGAGTTCCTAAAAATTCGAGGATCAATACTCTCGACGCCATTGAATGATTTGCTCCATCCCAATCTTTATCCACATCTCAGAAAGATGAAACACTTTTTTGTCGGGCATCCACAGTTTCTCAAGCATCCTGAAAACGATCTGTATTTCAGAAAGTGGCTAACCGACGCGTTCCTTGATACCGGTATCGAAACAACCTGTTGGGAGGATGCGCGCATTGAGGAAATGTTCAAGGACCTAAGCGAAACGAGAATTTGAAAGAAGGCCGCTCGTTCTATCGAATGCGACAACCAACAAGCGCTTGCAGCGAACCGGAATCAGAGTGTCTCTTATCGACCAACGTGCGTGGTGATGTAGTTGTCGCCGGGCCGCTGAAGCGCGGCGTTGGGCGGCATTTCCTTTTGTGGTGATTTCGGATGCAAATTCTGTCGCTCGTTCTAACGATCATCGGTGCAATTCTCGCTCTGTTTGGGGGTTTGATAGGAAGCGTCGCGCTCGGCATCGTCGGCGCGTTGTTGGCTATTATCGGTGCCCTTTGTCAATACGTTACTGGTCGGCCATTCATCAGAAATTTTTCGGAAAATGATTGGCAGAAATCGGACAGCGACTATTTCCTCTCAACCCCTGCTTCACGGCATTTGAGGGGACACGGAGCTTCTGCCAAGATCTATCAATCGATTAAAGTTCATACGAAGTAGTTGAGTGCGACGAAGCGGAAGAAAAGGACGGTTCTTTTACCATTCGTGCCACTATGCCCTTTCGCGGCCGACTGGTTCTCAAGTAGGCCGCCCAACAACTCATTGCACCTGAGCGCGGGATAGTGTGCTTCTCAACTAACTCTATCCGGCGATGCTTGAATGCTATTCGCCCGCGCACGGTGAATTCGATCGTTGGGCGCTCATTCGTTCTATAGCCGTAGCCTGAAACAGGCACTATGAAAGCTTATGTCACTACGTCCGGCGCAATCTTTGGTGTGCTTGCGATTGCGCATCTTTTGCGAATCGCAGTGGAGAATAGACATCTGGCGACCGACCCGTTTTTCGTTCTCATCACGCTCGCCTCGGCAGCATTATGTATTTGGGCGTGGCGCGTGCTGCGGCGCTCGAACCGCTGATTGATGATCGTTACGTGTGAACGCGTCCATCACGTCGTTGTGCCGGAGCGCATCAGATAGCTCGTTTTTCAACTTACTCTATGATTCGAGAGTTGTTGATAATCGCCGGGCCCGGTCAACCGTTGGGCGGCCACGATAACCGATTAACTGTCGCAACGGACGTCTCATTGCTGAACAGATTGAGGGTAAATATGCGCCACCTTTTCCGATCAATATTTCTCTTCGCGCTTGTGAGCAGCCTTGTTGCTTACGGACATTACGCCGTCGCTCAACAGAAAACAATTAAAGATCCTGCGGAATACAACGTATACATGGCTGCGCTGAATACTGATGATCCTAAGCAGAAGGCCGCCGCGATGGAAGCCTTCATAAATCAATACCCCAACAGTGTGGTTAGGATCGACGCGATGGAGCAGGCGATGGCCGCATACCAGCAGGCGGGGAATGTGGCTAAGGTGCGAGATACAGTGACGCGAATCCTGCAACTCGACGCCGATAACATTCGCGCGCTCGCCATCGTCACTTTCCTGAAGCGGGCCGACGCCACCACGAGCGGGGACGCGAGCGCTGCAAAGGAGGCAGGACTGTATGGCGAGCGAGGGTTGAACGGGTTGGCCAGGTGGCTGAAACCTGAAGGTCTATCCGACGCCGATTTTGGCAAGCTAAAAAATCAAATGGCCGAGATTTTTTATGGCGCGGTCGGTTTCAGCGCGCTACAGACTCGTGACTATGCGCGTGCGCGCCAGTACTACCTGAAGTCCGTTCCACTTGATCCCGCGAACCTGCAGGATGTTTATCAACTCGCCGTTGCCGAACTAGAGATTACGCCGAGCGATCCGGACGGCTTCTGGTACGCTGCCAAAGCGATCAATCTGGCGCGCGCTCAAAATAACCAGGCCGCCGCGCAGGGGATAGAAAATTACGGCAAGGCCAGGTACCGAAAATATCATGGCGTGGACGACGGCTGGGACAAGATAGTGGCCTCGGCAGGAAACCAATCTGAGCCGCCGGGAGATTTTGCTGCTTCGATAACGCGTGCTCCCACGCCTGCGGAATTAGCAGTAAAGGCAGTGCAGGAGAATGAGCCTGCTTCACTTTCATTCAGCGATTGGGAATACGTCTTGTCTTTTCGCGACGCCTCGCCTGCTAACAAACAAGCAGCCGAGCGCGTCTGGCAGGCAATTCAGTCGTTAGAGAAAAATGGCGCTGCGAAAATCAAGATTCCCGTAAAGGTGATCTCCGTCGGCAAGGATACGATTCGGGCTGCAATCACAGATGAGAATCAACAAGCAAACAAAGCTGACCTGGAGATTACGATGGCTGGACCAATGACGAAACCACCCGCACCCGGATCGCAAATTCAGATCATCGGAATTCTTACAGATTACAAGCTGGATCCCTTCACATTCTTAATGAAGAACGGTGAACTGCCTTAAGCAGGGAGGTGCTGGTCTGGGTTGACGTGTAGTCAAACTCCATAGCCGCATAACAAATCGTAAGTCGAACGAACCCTCTCAGCGTTGACGTGGACCTGAAGAAATCTGACCTGCAGCGCCCAAACTTCTGGTTTGCTCGCAAGGGAAATTTTTCAACAAGGACACAACGTAAGCGATACGCTTGCAGGCAGCCAAACAAAGCGACTGCGCATCCATTGAAATATCCATGATTCATCGTACGGCGGTGCTTCTATTGCTCTTCGCTCTGAGCCCACCATATTCGCTGCCAGCGAACGGGCAAGGTCAGGTAGCTCCCCCAGTCAAGCCATCAAATCAGCCTCAGTCTGCAATCGATCAAGCCCTGTCTCAAGAAGAGCCTCCGATTGACACGTTAAGAGTTACGACGACACTTGTTAACGTCCCGGTGCAGGTAATGGACCGCGATGGCAGGTTCGTGCCCAATCTGCAGCAGGCTGATTTCCGCCTTTATGAAGATGGTGTGCGCCAGGAGATAGCATTCTTCAATCCAGTGGAAGCGCCGTTTACCGTCGTCCTGCTGATTGACACGAGTCCTTCTACGCGTCCCTACCGGCAGGAAATAAGAAGCGCAGCGGTAAGCTTCATCGATCAGCTGCGCCCGGAAGATAGAGTGATGGTGGTCGCCTTCAATGGCGATCTTCAAGTAGTAAGTAAGGTAACAAAGGACAGGGAGCAGCTGCGCAAGGCGCTGCAGCACCTATCCTGGAACGGTATCGGGACACTTCTTTATGGAACCGTTGAATTGTTGCTTACGCGCTTCTTCAATCGCATTCGCGGACGAAAAGCGCTGGTCGTGCTTACCGACGGCGAAGACGCCGACGCGCGGACGAAACCTACTTTTCTCAAGAGTTTGTCGGCAAAAGGGGCGACAGTTACGCTGGTCGGATTTCCGCCTTGCAATCTTCTTCCCTGTGTGACCGCCGAGCAAGGCCTATATGACGCCGAAGAAGCAGACACCATCATTTATCCAATTCAGTTTGTGAAGCCCTTTGTCGAGGATTGTCAGAACGTGGGAGAAGAAGCTGACAATCTGATCAAGAAGCCAGAAGTATGGAGCTGCGTAGGCAAGAGGTATCTCAATGGCTTAGCCGATAGGACAGGAGGACGGTTCTTTCACGCTGATGATCCAAAACAATTTGCGCCAGTATTCAACTCCATCGCCGAGGAATTGCGTTATCAGTACAACCTGGGATATTACCCAGCGAATAACTCAATGCCCGGCGGCCCGGCGCGCGATAAAAGTCGCTGTCAATCGCGAGAACACTGTCGTGCGAGTGCGAAAAAGTTATGTCTATGCACCGGTTCATTCCCACTAGGTCGCGTTAGTGCGGGTCGCAAGTTTGACCGGAGCGCGGGAAGAGTGTTTCGCAATCTGATGGATTAAATCGAAGGTTGAATGTAATCGCCGTGTCCGGTCAACCCAATCGTTCAGCAGCTCCCCTTCTGGTCGGAGCTCGAATGTGAGGTACATAAATCATAAAGGAAACGGCTCAGATGCTCGCGCTCCGATTGCTTGTTAGTCTTACCGCCCTTTCTGCGACCAGGAGAATTCCATGGAACCCGACAGACCGGCCGAGCGTGCAGTTGCCGCAGGCCATGCAGCTTGCTCATGAAGCCGTAAATATGCAGGGGGTCTAGCAACGAAAGATGAGAAGTTCTATTGTATCGACGCAGCGCTTGCGGTTACCACTTCCAAAGATGGAGATTGGACGTTCATATTTGGTTCGAAAGAAGCTGGAGCGCGTTGGGTGATTGTTGATTTCGACGGACGGGTCACAGTAAGCAAGGGGCCGTTTTTGTATTGATGCGCCGCTGAACAATTCGTTGCACCGGAGCGCGTGTTGCGTGTTCTTGAAACTTGATTATTGGATTCGACGTTCTTGCTAATCACCGCGCCGGTTAACTCGTTATGCTGCTCGGTGACCTTTGGTGATTTCTGGTATCAACCATGGCTCTTAAAAACCTATTGCTGTTCCTCATCGTGTCTGGCTTGGACGCTATATTGATACTACTCGGCTCCTTCATGGGGCACAGCATCCCCAGCATCGGGCTTTTTGCTGGTGCGACCATCGGTGGCATTGTTGGCGTTGCGTTAGCAGTTTGGCTAGCAGTTCGCCTCCGGCTTTTAGATCGTGCAAGCTATGGCGCAACATTCTTGGGCGGATTGATCGGGTTTGTTGTTGCGGCGCTGATCGCAGTTAAGAACTTGCGTGGACCAATCATTCCGATGGCGAGTGTTGGTTTAATCGGATTAGGAGCAATTCTTGGCAAGGTTGTTAGTCGCAAACGTGACCTATAAGCGCTTGCAGCGGACCGGAATCAGAGTGTCTCTCATCCGTTAACTTGAATGCTTGATTAGTTGTCGCCCGACCGTTGAAGCGCGGCGTTATGCCGCTTACACCGCTGATTGGGGAATGAGATTGCGAACATGAAAATGCTTATATCGGTACTTGCGTTTGGTCTTGTTACTTTTATCTCCGTTGCTGCTGTCTTACCTGCCTCGGAGTCTTGCGGAACAGATGAGCATACGGAATGGGTTGCGAAGAGCCTCAAAGAAATCGAAAGCGTCACGGTTGGCATGACCAGGGTTGACCTCCTGAAAGTGTTCAAAGAAGAAGGTGGGATCTCCACGAGGACTTGGCGGCGCTACGCTTATCGTAATTGCCCGTATATCAAAGTTGACGTGGAGTTCGCGCCCGTTGGTGAGCCGGAAAATAAGTTGAGTGAAAGCCCGAAAGATAAGATCATCAAAATCTCCAAGCCGTTTCTTGAGTGGTCCATCATAGATTGAAGTTACATAGATTGAACTTGCCGAGCCGCGACATAACAACGGCATGCAGCGGACGCGCGATCAGCATCTTTTTGATCTCCATCGTTCGCGCGCGCCGCTGATGCCAGGCGTTATGCGCTTGCGCCGATAATGAAAAGAGGTTGGCATGAGAATGTTTCTACTGTTTTATCTCGTGACAGTGTTAGGTTTTGAGGCTGGTCATATTCAAGAAGTCTCTTCCCCTCTCTCTCAGGTCAACTCATCACAAGACGGATCACTGCTAAAACCCGAGCATCGAGCTTATCCAGATGCGATGGAATTTGCTCGTTTCCTTAATCAACGCGGAATCAATGTCAAAAGCGTGCATCAGTCCAAGTTAGAAAGCTTCTTCCCGGGCATTGAAAAGGCAGCCTTCTTTAGAACGGAGCGGGGAGTGGTAGAGGTAATCTTCTTTCCTGATCCGAGAGGCGCGGAAAACCTCACAGTGACGGAGCAGCTAAAAGCAGGACGGTATCTCTATTCCTTTCAAGGACAACCAAACCCCAAGCTCGATGACGGATTTGATGCCAGTCGGCGAATGTACTTCCTAATGCACCGAAACTGGTTCATCGTGCTCGAGAGCAAAGAGCTATATGACTCGGTGAAAAATGCTTTGATGGAAGATTAAGATTTTGTAATTCAAGGCGCAGCTAACAGGCGCTTGCAGCGGACCGGAACCAGCGTGTCTCTGATTCGTTAACTTGAGTGGTTGATTAGTTGTCGCCCGACCTTGAAGGGAGGCGTCATGCAGCTTCACCACGGCGGCTTCTCTCGAGTCGCTGCACTCGCCCTACATAAGCTTGCGCGCCCTCGGATTGGAACAACTCTCTAGTATCAAGGTCGTCATCGGTCACCGGTATCAGCGAGAGATCCATATACTCACCGCGTCGCGGATCGGTTTTGATCCGGCGATAGACAAGATGCAGCTGCGCATAGAGCGAGAGCCAATGGAACTGCTTCCGAACCATTTCGGCCAGGTACTTCGGATAGAACACCCAGGCAGATTCAAGCGGCTGGCCGGACCTGCGATCACGCCGGAACTTAAGACGCAGTAATCCGCCTTCGAGGGGATGGATTCCCTCGATGCCGATGCAGCCTTTGAACCACGCCATATAGAACAAGGCTTTGCCGGGGCTGGCTCCCGTTGCCATCGCTCGCTTGAGCACAGTTTCAATATGCTCGGTCGAGTAATAGGTCACCCAGGCCAACTGATAGGCCCGCTCCCATTCCTCACGCGACATGCGCGGATGCGCAGTGGTGATATGAGTGACATCGTAATTGTTCATGTCCGGGTCCATCCACGTTCCAGCCTCGCTCAACTTGCGATGATCCTCCGAGCCCGGCAGCGGCGTGAGACAAAAAAATTCGAGGAGATCGACCGGGAGCTCTTTCTGGATGATGTGGATGTCGTGAAGAATTGACTCCTGGGTATCGTTGGGAAACCCGAGAATATATCCGCAGCAGGTCAGCACGCCCGCATGCTTCCAAGCGAGCAGCATCTTGCGGTACTCGGTGATCTTGTTCTGTTGTTTCTTGGCACCGATGAGACTGTCAGGGTTGATATTCTCAAGTCCGATGAAGACACGCTTGACGCCGGCGCGCGCTGCTTTCTCGATGAAGTTAGGGAGTCGGTGGCACAAGGTATCCGCTTGGATGGTGAACTTTATTCGTAGCCCTTCGACCTCACGCAGTTGGATGAGGCGATCCAGAATCGCCTCCCAATCTTTGTTACGAACGAAATTGTCATCGGTGATAAAAAACGAGTGGATCTCCTGCGCGAGATTCGCCCGCACGATGCGCTCCACATCATCGGGTGAACGCCGACGCGATTTTTTCCCCTGCACGTTGATGATCGTGCAGAACGAACATTGATAGGGGCAACCACGCCCCGCATCGAAGGTAGTATTCGCACCCGCGGTACGCTTAACTCGGTCCGCAGGCAGCAACGGTATGGCTGCTCCTTCGAGGCCCGGCAAATCATTCATGAAATTGTAGAGCGGCTTTAGCGTCCCGGCGCAGGCGTCGTGCAGCACCGCTCCGAGACGGCCTTCGGCATCGCCGGCGAACAGCGAAACTCCCATCTCCGCGGCGCGGCTTACGTCCGCGTCACGCTCTTTGAGCATGGAAATGGTGCCGGAGACGTGAAAGCCACCGATGGCGACGGGGATTCCCCGCTGCCGCAAAGGGGCCGCAATATCGAGCGCGCGCGGAAACTGATTCGACTGAACGCCAACGAGCATCACCATCCCTGCGTCCGCGCTTTCAACGAGCGACGCGATGTGCTCAGGACGGATGCGGGTATTAGTTTCATCGAAAGCATGAATTGTGAGCGTAATGTCGTCGCCGAGTACCTTCTGTTCAGAACACTCCAGCGCCAACCCATACAACGCCGCCAATGAATTCGAGGGCATCGCGGAGCGCAACCACTGGATGACGTAGCCGTCATCGTCATAGTGCGACGGCTTGATGAGCACCAGAGAGAAACGTTTCTGTCGGTTGGAATTATGTTCGATCAAATTAGACCTGTTGCGATGCGATAAATGATAGAAAACTCTTCTCGGGCGGATTCACCAGGAACCCAGGGATGATACGGCCTTAGTGACGCGATTGCTAATTATCGATTGCCGATTGGCCACTCGTGACAGAAGCAACCGGCAATCGGCAATCCGCGGCGGCTGCTCGAATTGCCTCAGTACCCCGATGCGGGTAGTGGGTCAGTTAGAAATTTCAAGAAGATGGGCTATGATTCGCCGCTTTTACTCAGAGCCCGGGCGGGGGACGCGAAGCGATCTCATTAGCACCGTGGCTTCAGCCCTGTGATAGCAAACCGGAATTGACAAGGAACCGTTTCTAACGGTTTTTGTTGGCTGGAGGATGAGCAGAAACCGTTGGAAACGGTTCAAGGAATCATTGCAGAACTTGACCACCGGGCTGAAGCCACGGTGCTAATGAGATCGCTTCGCGTTCCCTGCCCGCGGTTCCAATGAAGCCATATAACAACCCAAACTGACCCCCACGGGGGTTGCGTTGACGCATGGTCCATTATCAGATATTGTTCGCGCGACCATTGGGCCAGGAACTCTTGCCGGCGGTTCAGGTACATCGTGAGCAACTCAAACCAGCAACCACCAAAGCGTTTTTGCCTCGTTCTCATTAAGCCTTCGCACTATGACGACGACGGGTATGTCATCCAGTGGCTGCGATCTCCCGTCCCCTCAAATTCGCTGGCAGTGCTGCATGGCCTGGCGCTCGACTGCGCCCGGCGAAAAGTGCTCGGCGATAATGTCGAGATCGAAATCCACCCTCTCGATGAAACGATCGCGCGCGTTCACCCGACACGCATTGTCTCGCTGGTCAAGGGCGCGGATGCCGGCATGGTGATGCTTGTCGGAGTTCAATCGAACCAGTTTCCACGAGCGCTCGACATTGCAGCGGTTTTGCGTGAACGCGGGATCATGGTCGCGATCGGCGGCTTTCACGTGTCAGGTACGATCGCCATGCTGAAAGAACGCGACCGTGATGTCTGGCGCGCTGAAGAGATGGGAGTCTCGCTTTTTGCCGGCGAGGTCGAAGGCAGGCTCGACCGCGTGCTGCAGGACGCCGCTAACAATAAACTTCAGCCGCTCTACGATTTCATGGATGACTCGCCCGATCTCGAAGGCGCAATAACGCCTTTTCTTCCCGCGGATATTGTGAAGCGAGCTTTCGGTAACACGAGTTTCGATGCCGGACGCGGCTGTCCGTTTACCTGCTCGTTCTGCACGATCATCAACGTTCAAGGTCGTAAATCGCGCTCCCGCACGGCTGACGATGTTGAGAAAATTGTGCGCGAGAATCTGGCGCAGGATGTTCATAGCTTTGTTATCACGGACGACAATTTCGCGCGCAACAAGAATTGGGAGGGGATTTTCGATCGCCTGATTTATCTGCGCGAGGTTGAGAAGATTGATCTCAAATGCAGCATTCAGATCGACACCGGATGCCACCGCATCCCAAACTTTATTGATAAAGCCCGCCGCGCCGGCGTGAAGCGCGTTTTCATTGGGTTGGAAAACATAAATCCGGATAACCTCAGCGGCGCCAGAAAAAACCAAAACAAGATTACCGAGTACCGCAAGATGCTAGTTGATTGGAAGCGCGCTGGGGCGATGATTTTTTGTGGCTACATTATCGGCTTCCCGCACGATACGCTGGAATCGATCTTGAACGACGTGCGAATTATCCAAAGCGAATTGCCGATCGACATAATCGAATACACTTGCCTCACGCCATTACCTGGTTCAGAGGATCACCGCAAGCTGTATGAAGCTGGTATTCCCATGGATGCCGACTTGAACCGCTATGATGTAAATCATGTGACGATCGCGCATCCACTTATGTCGCGCGAGGAATGGGAAACTGCTTACGCTCAGGCGTCGGTGAACTATTATTCGGACGAGCACGTGGCAACGGTGCTCAGACGGTGTGTGGCGACAGGAACTTCGCCGGGCAAGACGATGTCCAATCTCGTTTGGTTTCGCGGCAACACAGAGATTGAGAAAGCACATCCGGTGGAAGGCGGGTTCTTACGCCTAAAGTTTCGCCGGGATCGCCGTCCCGGTTTGCCGACGGAACCCCCCTGGATCTTTTACCCGAAATATGCGGCCGAAACGCTGTGGAAACAGTTTCAGTGGATGTCGCTCTTTTTGCGATGCTACTTCATTCTGAGGAAAGTCATCAAAGACCCGCAACAGTTCGAATACAACGACCTTGCAATCACGCCTGTCATGGAAGACGAAGTTGAAACCCGAGAATTATTTCAATCGGCCGAGGCCCACAGTTACTTAGTAAAGATCCAGCAGGTGGAGAAACTCCGTCACGGCACCGCGGCTTAGCGATATCAATCGTCTCAAATACAATTCCATTTATCATCAATCAACTGGAAGGTTTCAGTTATTCCTAATCGCGCGTGAGATATGAAAACTTCTTCGCGGGATCAGTTATGAGCCTAGCTGCACCGGCATGTTTTCATTTGCGAGAGGGATAAATATGAAGAGTCTGAAGTGGGTCGACGAATACAGAACCGGGAGCAGTAGCGACCGGGTCTGCGAAGTGTTGAGTTCACCGCCATTGTAAGCTAGCGTTTTCGGCGATCCATGAAATGGAGGAGATGTCGTTTATCGCAAGGTGGATCCGGTCGCAGACGCTGGGGTGATTCGGAAACTGCGTGTGACGTACATTCAAATTCGCCCTGCCACTCACGTTGAGCGTAACATCCCGTCGCTACCGCTCCGGGTTCTGCAACCCCAGGCGCTTCTCAGGTGCAACATTCAATGCAGCGAAATCGTAGTGGTTTCTGTGACAAAACAGATTAATAGCCGCTGAGGTGAAATTATGAATCGGCGTTTGATTGTTGCTCGATTGATAAGTGTAACCGGTGTTCTCTTGCTGATTGTGGCAGCTATTCATCTGCTTGTGACACCTGTTCTAAAGAGCGCTATTTTAGACCGCGTGCTGACACCACAAGAATTGCGGATCGTCTCTCCACCCTTTCTGCTGAATCATATAGTTGTCGGCATTCTGCTCATCCCCCTCGGATTCATTACGCTTTATACTGCTTCGGGGATACGCGCCGGCGAACGTTGGGCCTGGGTAATCAACCTTGCCATTGGACTTACCATTCTCAGCCTGCCGGTCGTGCTCGTCTTAGTGATGCGCGCAGAGTATTTCCAAGCCGTTCCATTTCTAATCGCAACCGCTCTGATAACGATAGTTGGGATTACAATGTCGGTGGCACTGGTATTAGCGCGACATGATTTTCAAAAGTGAGTTGATGCGCGTCGTCAGTTCCCTCATTCCGAAGTTTATGAACACAACTCCATTAACCAACATCGCACCGGAAATTTTCAGGAAACGGCTTCTTGTCGAAGGCTATTTCGACGTGGAAGTGACTGAAGACAGCCTGAGAAAATATTTTTCGCGCATCACATCTGAGCTTGGACTGCGGACTTACGGGGAACCAATAATTCATCGGACGAGCGGCGCGGGTAAAGACATCAACGAAGGCTTTGACGGATTTGTCCCTTTAGTTGATTCCGGCATTTATATTGGGGTGTGGGTGAATCCGAAGTTTCTCTCAACCATTATTTACACGTGCGGAGAATTTGATGCTGAAAAGGCGATAGGTTTAGTGGAAGAGATCTTCCGACTTTCCGATTTTCAGTCAGCGATTTTCTAAAGACAGGAATCAGATGCGAACTTTCGGTGTTTGGCGGTTCGCGTCGGTTGTACGTCAGGAGAGATTAAGATGAAGCGGCTTATGGCCCATATTTCGTTTACTGCAATAATCCTGGCGGCAATCTTATTGCCGCCAACTTCCGTTTTCGCACAAGGTCGCGCCGATCAGCCTGATCTCGCTATCAATGCTTCCGCTCGCAATGAAGTTATCGAGGGAGTCATTAAGAGACTCAACGACTTTTATGTTTTCCCGGAAGTCGCAAAACAAATGGAAACAGCAATTCGCCTGCACTGGCAAAATAAAGAGTATGACCAAATCACCAGTGCTGCTCTCCTGGCCCAAACATTAACCTCGCATTTACGCGCCATCAGCCACGACAAGCATTTGGAAGTACATTACAGCCAGCAACCCGTGCCCTTAAACGACGGCCGCAGCGAACCAACGCCTGAGCAGCGGGAAAGAATGCGGCGGTTCGCGGCTTCGGTGAATTTCGGCTTTGAGAAAATAGATCGGCTGGCAGGCAATATCGGGTATCTCAGGGTAGATGGTTTCATGCCCACCGAAGTTGGTGCTGAAACTGCCATTGCGGCGATGAATTTTCTTGCCAACACGGATGCGTTGATTTTTGACTTGCGCTACAGCGTCAATGGTGGCGACCCGACGATGAGCACGCTACTCTCCAGTTATCTATTCGACTCTGAACCGGTGCATCTTGGTGACATTTATTGGAGAGAGGGGAATCGCACGCGGCAAATTTGGACCATGCCATACGTTCCCGGCAAAAAATATATTGGTAAAGAGGTGTATTTCCTGACCAGTAAGGATACGATCTCGGCAGGTGAAGGATTCGTCTATCATCTGCAAAACTTGAAGCGTGCCACTGTCATCGGTGAAACTACGGCGGGCGCGGCCAATCCCGGATTCGAGTATCGAATCAACGAACACTTTTTCATGTTTCTGCCGATGGGTCGCGCCATCAGTCCTATTACTAAAACAAACTGGGAAGGAACCGGCGTCAAACCAGATGTTGAAGTGCCTACAGAGCAAGCTTTGAAAACGGCGCATCTTATGGCGTTAAGAGAGCTAATGGGAACGGCGACAGATGAAAGAACAAAGGGGCAATTGAGAGGTATCATTGAAGTCCTGGAAAAGAAACAGAATGAATAAACAAGCGCGTTCCCATGAATGACGCCAGCAAACAAGTCGGTTGGACCAGAGCCGGGGTTCGCGTGTTCGTTAAACTTGATTCTTTGCGGACGGGGTTGTTGTTCATCACTTCGCCCGGTCACTTCGGACGTTAGATTGCTGCAATTTACTACGAGTCGAATAAAACCATGCGAAATATGAAACACCCAAAAGCGCTGCTGGTCTCGTTGATCATCGCAACGACTCTGACAAGCAGTTGCAAAGGAAGCACACACGAATCAAGCGAGCCGACTAACAACCCACTGGCCGCTACCGATGCCAGCACTATATCCCCCACAAGTAATATGACGGCAGCGCGCTCCGGTCATACCGCGACGCTGTTACCCAATGGACAAGTTCTGATTGCGGGTGGCATGGAACGTAACGGTGTCCTTTTCCGGAGCGCCGAGCTTTACGATCCGACGACCGGAAGATTCACTGCTGCCAATCAAAGTATGAACACTCAACGCGTCGGACATAGCGCGACGCCGTTGCGCAACGGCAAAGTGCTTATTGCCGGCGGTTGGAGCAGTCAAGGCCTGCTTGCGACTGCCGAACTTTACGATCCAGGTGCAGGCGTGTTTACTCCCACCGGTAGCATGTCGGTAGCGCGCGGCGACTTTACTGCCACACTGCTGGCAAGTGGCGACGTGTTGGTTGCCGGCGGCGAAAACAGTGGCGCGCTTCTGAGCGCTGAGATTTATGATCCTGCGACCGGACAATTCACGCAAACTGGCAACATGAACGCAGGGCGCACCATGCACACCGCCGTTCTGCTGTCTGATGGCAGAGTGTTAGTTGCCGGTGGCGGTGCATATCAACATCCCCTCGCTACGGCCGAACTATACAATGCGACCAGCGGAACCTTTACCGTCACTGGCAGTATGACGGTCCCGCGTTACAAACAGGCGGCGCTGTTGTTGGCTGATGGGAATGTACTTGTTGTTGGCGGGTCTGACGGCCGTGATTGGCAAGGGCAATATGCCAATGCGGAAATCTATAGTCCTGCAAATGGTGCTTTTTCAAATATCGCCCACATGAATATGGCCCGTTTCAAATTGCCTGCCGCAGTTGCCTTGCTGAAAAGTGGCAAAGTCCTGATTGCCGGCGGTGGTGAGCAGGTAGAAATCTATGATCCGGCGTCGAGAACCTTTAGCGTAGCCACCGGTCGGATGGATGCGGCGAAATTTTATTCGACGGCGACCATGCTGACAGATGGCAGGGTCCTGGTCGCAGGGGGCTACGATAATCACAGTGTCGCAAGTGCAAAGGCCTGGACGTATAAATCCTAAACCCACTATCTGACACGCCGTTGCGTTGGTACGATTGAATACCTTTCATTAAGTTTTTTTTCAGGGTTGTCGCGACTCACGCGACCGTCCGGCCCGAACTGTCAGGCGCAGGCCATAGTCGTGAACACAAGTTCTCAATTAGGAGTTGGCTTTGATTACTTGTTACTTGAGCTACGTCATTGATCCCGAGAAACTGGCAGAGTTTGAACACTACGCCCGCTTGTGGATTTCTCTGGTGGAGAAGTTTGGTGGTACTCATCACGGTTACTTCGTTCCAACTGAGGTGCCGTTTGCTACCGAGTTTAGTTTCCCTGACATTGGCGGACCGGGCCCCGGCAATGTGGCCATCGCTTTGGTTAGTTTTCCCAGCGCGACTGCATATGAAGAGTTCCGTCAAAAGGCCGCTGATGATGCTGAGTGCCGGGCAGCTACGAACTATCAAAAGAAGACGAACTGCTTTCTGAAATATGAGCGCAGTTTTATGAGGCGAATAGCGTAGCTGTCAATTAGGAGCCGCTGGACATTTATGATCTAGTCAGGTCGCGCCGTTCTCTCACCGGGCTTTACTACTCTGGTTGAGCCGTCGGAAAACTTTACAGTCAGGGTGCCGTCGGCAGCGCGAAAGAATTGCGGCGCTGAAGTGGATGAACCAAACGCGCGGGTGCGCGACTCAGTCGCCGGCGCTGATAAATTATTTCCCAATTCAGGATTTGGCAGGCGCAACGCCGGCGCACCAACTGGTCGGCGTGGCTTGGATTGCTGAGTATTTACTGCCTTCTGCGATTTCGTTGCTGCCTGCCCGGAATTCGTAGCCACTGCTTCTCTTTTCTTCTCGTTAGCACGCTCGCGATCGCTCGCTTCCCTTTTCTTTTCGTTAACAAACTCGCTGGCGTGTTCGCGATCGCTCGCTTCCTTCTTCGAATTGGTCACGACGCCGTTTACTACTGCCGCACGCTCTGCTTTCCGGGGCGTGGGCTCATTAGTGTCTCGGCCCTTCGCAACAGGAGCATTCGTGCTTGAAGTAGTTGGCGACCGTTCTTGCGAGTTATAGAACATGGCAAGTGCCACCGCGGAAGCAATCAGCAACAGGGCGATTGCGCCTGGACCAAATCGTCGCCGCGATTCAACCATTGCCAGGTGCGGAGCACTGTGGTCCGGGCGACGAACTATCGTCTCTTCGACTTGTGAATCGCCCGTTGCCGGCTCGTTCAGCGGCGCTTTGATCGGAGCACTGTTGATGCGACCGACGCGTCGTAGCGCTTCACGAAAATCCGTGGCATTAGCATAGCGCTCCTCGGGACGCAGCGCCATCGCTTTTCCCAGAATGGCCGCGACCTGCGGGCCAACCGCCACATAGATTTTGTTCGCCGGCTGTAGTGGATCCGGCTCGGAATTAACAACTGCCGAGGCGCGCTCCAACGCGTCCGGTGGTTTGGTTCCTGTCAACAGGTGATAAAGCGTCGCGCCCAACGCATAAATATCACTGCGCGGATCGGTGCGCCGGTCCTCGATCTGTTCGAGTGGCGCGTACTGTCGCGTATAACCGAAAAATGCGTGCGAGGCTGTAACGGAGGTGTCGGCGGGGTGGGCCCTTGCAAGTCCAAAGTCGAGCAGAGCAATCTGGCCGGTGGCCGCAAGTTTCAAATTGTGCGGCTTGATGTCGCGGTGAATCACCTGGCGGTCGTGCGAGTGCAAATAGATCAGCGCATCGAGCAATTGGTCGGCCCAGGCAATTACTTGATCGCGCGGGAAGGGCCCAGGTTGCTGCGCAATGATTCTGGCGAGGTCGGTACCCGCAATGAATTGCATTACCAGAAAGGCGCGGTTGCCTTCAACAAAGTGATCGGTTACGCGCGGCAAAGCGGGATGTTGCAAACTCGCGAGCAGCCGCGCCTCGTGCTCAAACTGCTTGCGCATCGAAGGTTCCGCCGACAGCGTTTCCTTCAAAGCGACAGTGATGCCCAACCGTTGATCGACCGCTTCGTAAACTGCGCCCATGCCGCCGCGCCCGAGCTTGCGCACAATGCGATAACGGCCTTGCACGACCACGTCGGCGAGGAGCGGAGGGTCAGGCACGACATCTCTGAATTCTGAACTTGCGGTCAAGGGGCGAGCTCCGTAGAGAAGTTGAAACGCTGGATCGTGGGCAGCCACAGCAGAAAGTAACCTTCTTTTGGGCGATTGAGAGTTAAGAGCTGCGATCTGGGACGAGATCGCACGTGGGGCGGGACTGACTAAATCACGTGTGTCGAGCATTGCGACACTGATGGAAGTATACGCTATGCGTTAACGAGCGGACAAGGAGGAAGCGAAATGCGGTAGTGGGGTCCCGTTAGTATGTTGCTGAGAAAGAAAGCCGATTGCGTGGCGAGTTACTCCGAGGCAATGAGGTCAGTACCACCTCGCGGTAGCGGGTGGGTTGTCGATGGGTCAGCTCTAACTCCGAGAGGATGTGGTTTTGCCCAGCGATCCTGTTTGGGAGAAGACCCACCCGCTACCGCGAGGTGGTACTGACCTCATTGCCTTCGAACCAGCGACCTGCGTTGGTGACGTTCAATCCCCAGCGGCGCTGATGTCCCGGCGCCACTGAAGAGAGGCGTTGCGGCGGAATTTGGCCGCGCCGCACCACGCTGCCGAGCCTCGGGATGAAAACTAGAAACTCTTTCTAAAGAGGTACGACATCTTGATAAAGAAAACGCGACCGTTGCGACGAAATCCCGGCTCGAGTAGTCCCGAGAAACGATTGAAACCGTTACGACTCAAATCATCGTTATAGCCAACGTAAAGAGCGGTGCCGGGGTTCGGCGTGTAGCCCAGCAGGAACTGTGCTTTCACACTCGATTCGAGCGTTGCATAGTCGATGCGCCCGCGCGCGAACAGGAAACGAGAAAACTGATAGGTCGAACGCAGCGAAACAATGTTCTCGTCGAAAGCAACCTTATCAGTGTCATAGCGCTTGAGGCGCTCCTTGGTGAAATTGAGCGTCGCATTCAAGGCGCCGGTAGGTTGATAAGTTACACCGCCATCGAAGTGGAAAAAGTCGCCGGAGCCGGGATCGAGTGGCGCATTGCAAACCGGCGGACGATTACTGCCACCGCACAGTCCATTGTTGGCGGCATCTGCGGCGGCGATTGCGGTTGGACTAACTCGTGGGAATTTTGGTCCCCCTCCGAAATCGAAGTCAAGATTGCCCCAACCACGGCTGGTAAAGAAGTTGAAGTTAACCTTTTTGTTTACGGTGGACCCGCCGAATACGTAAAGGCCATGGTTCGAGCTCGACCGCTCATTGTCATTGCCGGCAAACGTGCAATTGTTATTGACGACGCAATTAGTGCCCGGCTGGCGCTTTGGTCCAAACTCGCTTTCGAAAACGCGTTCGTATCCCTTGTCTAGTCCTATTCCGAGATAAGTCTGCCGCGGAAAGCTGAATTGGATTTGGGTCTCGTTGTTGTCACTTTGTGAACGGCCTTGCCAATCGAAGGCTGTGTTCATCGCGTCATAAACGCGCCAGGAAATCAAACGGGCCTTCGGTTTCGGTTCCGAGTTATAGCGGAAAAATCCGTTGTACACATTGCTGTTGGGACGTCGATTGAAGCCCAGGTCGGAAGAATAGTAACGGGTGCGCCCGACGCCCGAGAGGTCGTAACCAAAATGACGACCGTCCTTATTGTAATCAACGGCGTAGATGAACCCGTTCTCTTTTCGATCGAGCCTCTGTCCTTCTTCAGGAAAGAAAAATTGGTGACGCGAATGCGTTCCCAGCATCTGCCACGCAAAAGTGGTTTGCTTATCAATTCGAAAGCGGCCGTCAAAGCCGCCTAGTTCGTTATAGCGATCGACAAAGCGATCATAGGTGCCGAGAAAACCAACAAACGAGTCGGATTTACCAAGGTCGTGTTTCAAGCGAAGAATGCCCACGCTTGCATTCTTGTCCAGCAGCCTGGGATTGGCGGTGGGCCGCTCTTCTTCACTGAAGTTCCCGGGACCATTGTCGGACGCCAGCAACAATCCAAACGTGTTGCGGTTAATTTTGCCCGTCAGCTTTACCGCAAAATCCGGATCAATAATCGAGCGCGTGTGCACAGCGAAAATTTGAGTTTGAAAAATCTCAATGCCTTCGAGAAAGAAGGGCCGCTTCTCTGCAAAGAAAATCGGAAAGCGCTGGTTGGCGGTAACTACTAACTGATCTGATTCGACCTGTGCGAAGTCAGGGTTGATTGCGAAATCGAGCGTGACCTTTGAGGTGAGACTGTATTTTCCAGTCAAACCCGGATCGAGTTTTATCGGTTCGTTCACGAACCTGCCACCCTTCGCAATTTGCGCGAGCGTCACGGGCGCTTTTCGTTTTCCTGTTTCAGAAATGGTGAGACTGGGAATAAGCTCCAATGTGCGTTCGGTTGAGATGCCCTCAAATCCCGTCAGATGACCCTCCTGGGCCAGCCAGCTCGAAATGTCGCGCGATATTGGCATCCACATATCGAGCTCGTTGTTGAAGCGCTTGATGCGGCGCCAGAAATGCGCGCCCCACAACACACCTTTGCCGGCATCATAACGAATCGATTTAAACGGTATCGCAACTTCAATCGTATAACCGTCGCTGGTCAACATTCCCTTCGACTGGAACACAACGTCGAGGCTAAAGTCTTCATTTCCTCCAGTATTCCACGTGCCGTCTGCCTGTATGCCAAGCGGGTTGAGATCAAACTCGTAGGCTTTGCGTTGGTCGTTGAAAGTATCGAACAGGATGCCGACATAATCATCGTTAAAGATGTCGTCGCGTTTGGGAATGTTCGCGCGCACCCTGTCAGGTTCGTCGTAACAATGAAAAGCTACATAGAGAAATCTCTCATCGTACCCAAGCATCACTTCAGTTGGCTTTGACGGCGCAATGTTGTCGCCCGGTTCGATCTGGTAAAAATCTTTCAGGACAACTGCGTTCTTCCAAACTTCATCGTCAATTTTCCCATCGATGACCGGCGGTTTGGCAAAGCGAGGCAGCTTGACTGGGTTAGCCTTTTCCGGCGGTAGCACTGGTTTCCCACCCGCAGGTTTTACGTTGGAAGCGCTGGTAGATACGGTTGTCGCAATACCGGAATCGACTGTCTTCACTTCAGGCGACCCGGACGGCGTCGCTGTTGCTGTTGACTGGGGCGGTTGGGTTTGGGAATAGACGGCAGTCAGGCAAAAAATGATCGTCGCAACAGTAAGTAGACTGGACTTCATGAATCTCTCCCCAATAGGATTCGAGTAGTAAAGAAGCGTACTGCGCGTTTTTCTAAAGTGATGAAAGACGATGCGACTCGTAAGTGTTAGACGAGGCAAACCAAAAAACGTTCCAGAAAGAGCCGGCTGGGGATACAAAGCTTTTCATGAAACTATTTGCCTATCGTGGTCGCAGCACGATTCGTCCTTCGCCGGCATTAAGAACAAAAACATTGCCGCCGCGGCCAACCTTCCAACGTTTGGTGCGGGTTGAAGGCGCTACGTCCTCAGTAACAGTTAAGCCCTGATTAGTGATGCTCGCGGCATCTGTTTCTATGGTGAAATTCGAGTCGGGCGCCACTGCAAGTGAAATTGATCCGTCACCGGTGCGCGCCGACAAGTTGCTAAACCTGCCGTCAAGCATGATGGCGCCATCTGCGGTGCGCGCATCAGCCTGTCC
>DATNOG010000007.1:0-9469 GCA_035601415.1 Pyrinomonadaceae bacterium
TTCCCCAATGAACGACTCAATCTCTGCAACCTAACAGGTTGGGAAGGGCGGCTTGCCCCCGCTCTTCTTTGCATCGCGCTTGTCGCGCTTGTGATAGGTCCTCCACCCCAACTCCTTGACTGCCCTCGAAAGCTTCTCGGAATCATCTGGCCACCACCAGTCCTTATCGATCGGTAATGGTTCCTGCGAGTCATCATAGAATGCGCGAAAACTGGACCAGGGGTAGTCCTTGGTGGAGGTTACTAACCGGGCCTTTACCGGGTTTCCATGGATGTAATGAATCTTTTGCCAAATCATCCAACCACTCCAAAGCGGTTGAGCCTTAAAACTCTCTTGCCAGACCTGATGGATTGATCCATCAACGTCTGGAGTTGTGCGAAGGAATCGATTATCGCTGCAAAGCTTGATAGCCTCTCGAGCCGAGAGACTCTTAAGGGCGCCGTTAAACCCTTGAATATTGCCGTCTCGGGGATTAACGATAAGGTGGAAATGATCGGGCATCAATACGTAGGCAATAAATTTCGCCGGCCATTCGGCTTTCAAGTCCTTACACACCTTAAAGAAAGCGTCGCAGGTCACATCGTCGGTGAAGAATTGGGTTCGATTGATCAGGTTTCCGGTTACGAAATGAAGAGCGCCGGGTAGATTTTGGTTGGACCACTTTCGAGCCACAGCCAGAGTCTGTATGGTGCTGATAACTTGATCAAGTTGCAGACCTTGAGCAGGTGAGTTCTTTCAACGCAAGGTACTTGGCAATGCGGCGAAGCGGGGGCAAGCCGCCCTTCCCAACCTGTGAGGTTGCATAGATTGAATCGTTTAGACGTGGCAAGCACTTGCGAATCACATTTCAATGCAAGTTATTTGGTATCGTCGCGAAGCGGGGGCAAGCCGCCCTTCCCAACCTGTGTTGCATGGATTGAATCGTTCAGCCTTCGCGTCAAGCTAACGAAGGGCAAGCGAGAGGCAAGCTAAACTCTTCGACCCGAGAGTTCAAACTCTGATCGGCGTTTATCCGCGTAAATCCGCGGCTAATTCTTTGCTTGCGTCAGCGGCGTATCGCTCACCGTAAACCAATCCCCCTGGCCATCGTTCGTGCGCAGCATGCGCATGATCTCGTCAAAATTAAACGGCCGCGCGCCGCGACGCCCAAACACGGAGATCTGATTTCCGCTTTCATCTACGGCGCGATCGCGATCGAGCGGCTTCGAAACAGCCAACGCCTCGCCCTTGGTTTTGTAAGTCGCAATCAGGACGGGCAGCGGACGCGGGCTGAAGCCCGCATATTCAGGCACTGTTTCCGGTGACGTCAGTTGCAGCACTCGCAGACCATTGCGGCCATCAGCAACATAAGCAAACAGGCTGGCGTTGGTCATCGCAATCTTTACCTGATGCACGTCGTTGAGTTTGCCGTCGGCGTCATACATTTGATCCAAACGCGGTTTCTCCGGATGCTCGACAGCGACAATCGCAACTCCCTCTTTACCGTTCGCAACGTATGCGTAGGTCCGGGCCACATAAACATCCTGGGCCTCGCGAAGCGACACGAGCGCGTTGGAAATTAGTTTGGTTGACTCAGGCAGCGTCACGTCCAGCACTTTCAAGCCATCGTCATCAACCACAAAGCCATAGCGGAATTGGATCGCAATCGCGTGGGGATGTTTTAGTTCAGGCGCGCCAATCTGTTTGACGAGGCGCGGATTCAATGGGTCCGCAATGCTGACGACAACGAGCCCGTTCGTTGTAGTTATATACGCATAGTCTCCGGCGATGGTGATGTTGTTGGCATCGTTGAGAACTCCGCCGGGATTAAATGCGCCATTCGGATATTTCGCCGGATCCAGCTCGCGCTCCAAATAGTTGTTTAGCGGATCGCCATCGAGCAGCGTTGCCGCGTTGACGAGAATCAAGCCTTCATACTTGTCGGCGACGTAGAGATAAGCATAAGAGGCGTGAATGGGTTGCTCTTCATTTAGAAGTTGACGGCGCGACTCTCCTTTTAAAGCCGCAGCGCCGGCAGGATCGATCATCGTGCCGTCAGCTTTCAAGCGCCAGCGCGCCGGATCAACCGCCAGGGTCGTCGGCGCCGCAACCGCGGTCGCATATTTAGTCTTCACCCAAAACTTCTGACCAAAACGAGAGACAGGCGCCGTGGTTATCCGTTCCGAAAATCCTTTCTGATCGATCTGCGCCACATCGTAAACCCGCAAGCCACCTTCGCCCGCGGCGACGTAGGCATACTCGCCGCGCAACTGCACCTGCAGGACACGCGGATTGCCCACGTGCTCGTACGCCGTTTTCAATTCACTGCCGCCTGCTACGAATTTCGCATAGTCGTCCGGGTACGCAATCTTTTGCAAGGTGCTGCCAATGACCGCCTGTGGTTCGGATTGTTCGGTCGCGACCACAACTTCCAGCGCATCAGCAGCAGCAACGTAGACGTAGCGGCCCATGAAATTCACAAAATTCGTTCCCTGCAAAAGCAACTGCGCCAGCCAGGCGTTGTTGTCGTTATCTGCCGAGACGTGACAATCGGTACATTGCTTCGTTTCTCTGGCGCGCACCGTGTGTGGCACATGCGTATTGAATGTTTGGCCGGAGAATCCTTCCGCCGACGTCGTTTGTTGTTGCGAATAAATCCACTCGCGATTCTGATTTTGCGAACTTACCAATACCGCTGACGACGAACGCACCGGCGCCACTCGGTTCCCGGTTACAGTGCCGTCGCGGCCCAACATGAAGATGTCGTCGCGCACTACCTGAAAATTGTATTGCGTGAAGTTGCGCGATTCGCCGCCTTCATTGTGCCGATTCGGCATCTTGCGATTTGCCTGCATTGATAAATGACAACCAAAACAGCTGGTGACCCAGGACGAATGACAGGCGACGCAGGTTATGTCGCTGTCACGATGGGCCAATTCGTTTTCGTTTTTCGGCACGTCGCCCCAGTTCGTGTTGTCTTTGCGCACCGTTTTGGCATAACGCGACTTCGGGCTGTAGTCGCGAGTGCCGGGGGTGACTGTGTCAATAGTTTGCGTCACTCGCCACCAGCGTCCCGGAACGACCATCGAGTTTTGAATAATGTCGCCAGCTTTTAGCTTAGATGGTTTTCCGTTTTCTCGTTTCCTTTCCTGGTCGCGCGTCAGGCGCTGAAACAGCGGGACCTTTGCGCCCGTTTCATCGCGCACGCGAAGGCGCGTCAGGTCCTGACCCAGCAGCGGTTGATTCTGTGACTTGCGCCTTTCGGCAGCTTGCCCAGTTACCCGTGCAGCCGCGGGTCCGGAAGTGAACAGCGATGCGCGCGTGCGAATCGAACCATGACAATCTTCGCAGCCAATCTCAATCGCGGCGCGCGGCTCGTTGTAAAGATTGCCGTCACCGTGCGCGTCTTGCCGCAAATGACAATCGACGCAATGCATTCCTTTCTCCAGATGAATGTCATTCAAGTGGACGGCCTTTTTGAACTTGTCGGGATCGTCCGGCGATATCACCTGCTCTCTGCTGTCGAGCAGGTTGCCTTTGCGATCGCGCTTGAAGACTTCGCGAAACATCCAGCCGTGGCCATGAAAGTCGCCAAACTGCGTGTTCTTTAGTTGTGCATTGAATTCTGCTGTTCCAGTGCCGGCCAGAAACTCAAGCTGCGACCACAGGCCGCGCATGCTGGCAGCTTCCGGATTGCGATTCAGTCTTTCCTGTTCTTCAGACTGCGACGGATCGTGTTGCTGCTGCGGATACATCTTGTCGCCATCCGATTCGTTGTCCCACCAAGTCATGCCGAGATAAGTGGCAACCATGTTTGTGCCGGGGTGCATGTGACAGACCATGCATTGCGAGGTGGGAATCTGGCTGGTGAACTGATGTTTGATCGGATGGCCCGATTCGCTTTTCGAAATGTTCGCGTCGGCGGTTTTTGACTGACCGAGATTACCCGCCGAGTTATAGAACGCCGAATGCAATGGGTCGCGATCGTTCGCATAGATAACGTGACATGCGGAACAACCCGACGAGCGATAGTCGCCGGGATGATCGTTGGTGCCCAGAAAATTTAGAGTCGGATCCAGCAGGCGCGTTTTCTGCAAACCGAGAAACACCGGATCGGTTCGCTGTGCTGAGCCAAAGCCGCGTGGGCTTAATCCCTTGTCGGGCTTGCCGGGGTCTTCATCTTTGTCCGGTAAACCAACTTCCAAACGTCGCTTGCCGCCTCGTTCAAAAACGCGCAGTACGTTGCCGGGCTGTGAAATCTCCCAACGCGGAATCGGATCCAGAAGTGTCAGCACACCTTTTGTGCGGCGATCTTCGGCCGTCGGCTGTGGGTTTTGAATCAGGCTTTGCGATGCGCCTGTTTCGCTGTAACTTTCGCCGAAGCGCGCGTCCTTCTGCGGAAAGCTGCCGTTGTTGTAGAGCGCCGCGCCCCACAGCATTGCCCCGTGCGTCATCATGCTGCGCGCGACGTTCTTTGATTCGAGCTCATGACAGGCAGAACCGCCACATGTTTTCGCGGCCACTCGCAAGTCGCCGGGATTGATGAAGCGCACAAACTCCCAACTTTCGCGCGCCAGCAAAGTGTTAGTGCGCTCGGGATTCACGCCGGTCGACTTGCCATCGCGTTGCCACTCGTTCGGAAAGCGCGCGCGCGCGTGCGCTTCGTTCTTAACTCGCTCGATTTCCTTTGGATCATCGCTCGTCTTGCGCGGGACCGGGTTGCCGCCGTGGCAAGTGGTGCAGGTTAGTCCAACTGCATCTTTTCCCTCTTTGAGTTTGTCGAGTGTCCCAGTGGTGCCGTACTTGTGCATTGGCTCGATCTGGCCGTGACACGAGATGCAGCCTTCGAGCTTTATCGCGCCACGTTCAGTGCCCTGATGGGTTGTTCGGAGGACCGAGCCAGCCGAGCCATTAGCTCGCGGGCGCGCGGTTTCTTTTTTAGTTGGGTACGAGGCGCTGACCCCGCCTAAGGAACTGGCCCACATGAAGGAAGCAAAGGCAAACGCAACTTCGATGAATGAAAGCGTCAACAACACCGCTATTAGATTGTGACGGCGACCCTTCAACGCTTTGCTCACAAGCTCGATTAGGTTGGTTCTCACAATCCTTGCGATCTGCGATACGGAACGACCACGTTTTTGAGCATCTGAAAATGTTTGTTATTTAGCGTCACTAGGTCGGCTTGCTGGGCCTCGGCTGTGGCCGCAATGATCGCATCTGCTAATCCGGTCCCATGGCTTTTCCCGAAATCTCTTCGGATAATCCCTGCGCGAATGGCAATGGCTTCATCGATGGCCACAACTTGAAACGACTCGATGAACTGATCCAAGGTAGCTCGTTCGCCGCCATCTCGAACGCCTGCCATAAAGCTCAGCAACAGTAATTGCCGATACTGAACGCGGTGATGTAAGACTTTCCAGGTATGTAACCGCCTCTGCTCGATCGCGCAGGTAGTCGATTAACACATCGGTGTCTTATTAGCAATTGAGCCATAAGCAATCAACGTCAAAACCTGTCCCATTCGCGCCGAAGTTTTTCGAAGTCAGGCAAATCATCCCGGTCTCTCCACATACCTCGTGCCTGCAGCATTCCCGAATTTCCAGGCGGCAGGCCTTGCCTAATCAGCTTGTCAACTGCGTCGCGAATGAGTTCGCCTTCGGTCTTGCCAGTTCTAAGTGCGATCTCTCTCAACGCTCTTTCCTCGTTCTCGGTTAGATTTACTTCGATTTCAGCCATTGTTAAGACTCCTTCGCTACTCACTCTATCTGGCTGCCACCCCGGCTATCAAGCTCTCCCTAAAACACCAGCTTCAATTGCGCGAACAGCGAATACAGCGGCTTGCTCGGATTGATCACGTCCGGCTGACAAAAGTCGCCGATATTCGGCGGGCAATTGCGCGAACGATCAGTAAAAATATCGCGAAAGCCGCGTCCAGTCTGCAGCGTTGAAGCGCCAAACGTAATCGTGACGTTGTTGATTAGAAACGGCCGATAGGCCACGCCTAAACTGTAATCCCAACCAATGTCGTGACGAATATGATTTTGAAACAGCACATACTCGAGTGGCTCGGTGCGATGAAAGCGCAGGTAGTTAACATTGAAAACCGTCTTGATGCGCTGTGTCAGTTCCACATCGATGCCGGCGTTGTAAATATAAATTCCCGGATTGACAAAGTTTGCCTGGCCCTGCGTTTTACTACTGCGCAGGCTGGGCAAGATGCTGTTGGGTTGGACCAGGCCCACGCCCGTTTGCGTCAATCGAATGCCGTTGCGGTTCCAATATGAAAACTGGCCGCCCACGAAATTTGGATCGTCAAAGATAGCATCAAACCCGGTTGCCTTATTGTCTGTCGGATTCGAGTCGCCCTGCGCCCAGAAAAACGAGCCCTTGAACCTCAGAAAATCTTTGTCTATCGACGCCTCCAGCGCTGCCATGTTGGATCGAACGTCAACGCGCTTGCCGGCAATAGGATTGCGCGTGTCGTGACCAAACGCATAGTAATAGGAATGCGTCAGGTTCAATCGCCCGATGTGCCCGTCACCATTGAACCCAAGATATGCAACCTTGATGGCATGCGGTCGCACGTCGCCGATCAAGGCGGGACGGACAAGAAATCCATTCCGGTCATACTCGATGCTGCTGCGATCGTCGTTGAAATGAAAACTGCCTTCGATCGTGTAGCCCTTGCGAATAAAGTCCTGCCGAAAAATGTTGGCGACGTAAACGTTCTGATGTCGCGTGTCGAAGCGATTCAGGCCGCTGTTGGTGTCCTTTTCGAGCATTGAGAAGTAAGCGGCGTTGTATTGAATGCGATTGTTGTCAGCCGAACCAAAAAAACGCAGTCCCAAATTGTTGTCAGAGAAAATGAAACCGCGAAAGTCGGAAACAAAAGGCTGAATGCCCGCGCGCACGGAAACGAAATCATAGTTGGCACTCAAATCCGCAAGCTTTACTTCCGCGAAGGCTTCTTCCAGTGAAACCTGTGTATCGGTGCGATTGGTACCGCGTCGCACATCGATATTAACGACGCCATTCTCGCGCGCGTTCAGATAGTTTGGAATGCTGAAAGTCGGTGAGATCTTGATGGCCCAGTCGCGCGGTTTGAAAGTCGAATCGCCGTGGAACAATTCAAAACTGAGCTGTACCGTCTCGCTGGCGGCCAACTGTTCCGGCCGTCCAAAAAACTCGCCGCTGATCGGCTCATCGCTGCTGACGCCTGAAGGTGTCGGCGCGCGGCGCTGTTCGACGGCAGTAGTGCTCACCGCGGAAAGAATCATGAACAGCTTGTTGCCGCGAATGGGATAGTCGCCTTTCAACACGCTTTGATTGTAAGGATCCCACCAGCGCCCGCGCTTGAATGGAATGTCGCGGCCGCGCGCCGCTCGATCGCCGTAGCGATCGTATTCCGGAAAACCTATGCGCCAGCGATCGCGCGCTTCGCGTCGATCCTGACTTGTCTGTGGTTCTGAAGGAACTGTTTCAGCGCCTGCGTGGCCGGTGGGTTTGTAGCCAGGCGTGCGTGATATTTCTTTTATTTCAACCTGGTCCAGGGGAATGTCAATGACTGTTTCTTTGCCGGCTTCGATGATTACATTCTCAAGTGCCTCGCCACGCGCAATCGTGAAGTCACCATAGTTTTTGTCTTTGTCAAACTTCGCCGCCTGCGGCGCGCCAACTCGCAAGCGATAAGCGCCCGGCGACAATGAAAAGGAATAATGCCCGTCGGCTCCGCTGCGAACGCGTTTCCATTTGCCGGTTACCTGATTGGTAACGATGACGGCAACACCAGCAATGGGAGCACCGGAAGCGAAGCGTACAGTTCCCTGCAATCGACCCGAGCCTTGTGCCAATCCTGACACAACGAACAACGGCATCGATAATGCCGCAGCTGCGACCAGAAATAACCAGAAACTCCGCCAATTCGTCATGCGTTAGCTCAGGGATTGAGGTGCTTGCCTTGTAGCATACGAGTGACAGTCAAGCAACGAAAATGTGCGACCGAATGAATCTACTGGGCACTGAAACTTTGTGATACATTGTGCGCCGCTTCTCCCCAAAAAGCGTCGCGCAAAATTCCGTAATGGCTTCAGGTTCACATCTCCGCTTACGAACGCTGATCGTGGTAACTGTTACCGTGTTCTTGCCTCTGGCGACGTCGCTTCGTTCAAAAAAAGTTTCTGCTCAATCCGCTGCGCCCGTCCTCATCAGCCAGGAAACCTCCACGCGCGCGATTGCGTTCGATTCAGTTACCCAACAGCACGAACCGTTTTCCACCAGCGCGCCGCTGAAGTTTGGCGCCGACAACCAAACGCGCGTCATGCTGTTTGCGATGAATTTCAATTTGCTACCGGGCGACACTGTTGCAGACGTTAGCGTTGACGCTGAAGATGGGGCGCATAATTCATATCATTTGCCGGTGGAATTCATTGGCAGCGTGCCGGATCAACCATGGGCTACGTCGATCGTGGTGCGCTTGCCCGATGCGCTGAACGATGCAGGCGACGTGTTGGTCGGAATTAACTACCGCGGCGTTGCAAGCAATCGCGTGCGCGTTGCCATCGGCCATATCGGTGGTGGTCCACCTGATGATGATGGCGCGCACCCCACGCCAGGTTCAGCGTCTCCCCCACCACCGCCCGCGCCGAATGCAACAGCCGGCAATCTAACTTCAAGCGAAGTGCAGACGATCATTAGCCAGGCTGTTGCAGCAGCGCTGGCCTTGAAGCGGAACGTAACTGTGGCCGTAACCGATCGCGAAGGTAACGTGCTGGGCGTGTTTGTGATGACCGGCGCGCCGGCGACTACGACGATTCGCAGTGTTGGATTGGCAGGCCATGGACTCGAAAGCACGGTTGTCCCGGCAACAATCGCGGCAATTTCGAAAGCGGGAACTGGCTCGTTGTTCAGCACCAGCGGAAATGCGTTCACCACGCGCACTGCCGGCTTTATTATTCAGGAACACTTTCCACCGGGAATTGATTTTCGTTCTGGTGGTCCATTGTACGGCGTGCAGTTTTCATCGCTTCCCTGTTCTGACATCAAGAGTCCGGCTTTGCCGCTGGGGCTTTCGGGCGATCCGGGCGGCCTGCCAATTTACAAAGACGGAATGGCAGTTGGCGGTGTCGGCATCGAGGGCGACGGCGTGTACACGGTCGATCGAGATCCCGCCGATTTCGATCAGCCTTTTGAAGAAGTGATCGCCGCGTCCGCGGTGCGCGGCTTTGAAGCGCCGGCGCTGATTCGCGGCGATAACATTTTGGTTGATGGCATTCGTTTGCCTTACACGAATGTCAGCAGCCCGCCGGCGCCGGCAACCATTGCATTCGGCAGTCTTCCGGGTGCCGTTCCAGCGGCATTTCCAATCCGCGGCGCGCAGACATCGGCTTTTGCGTCGACTGTGGTTGGTGGCATCAGCGGCGAAGTCGACACTCGATTCTTTCCTTTCGTAGCCGGTTCAGTGCCCGCTGCCGGCCTGACCGCCGGTGACGTG
>DATNOG010000008.1:0-34906 GCA_035601415.1 Pyrinomonadaceae bacterium
CCCGGCGTTAACAGCGCGCGCAATCCCGCAAAGCTGTCGGAAACGACCAAGCCGTTGGCGACCAGTTCGGCTAACGATTCTTCGACCTGCGCGCGCAGCAGTCGTGTACTTTCGACAATGTCCGTAAAGAACGAAGCGCCGCGCGTCGTCAAGTAATCTTGAACCGCTTGAGTAGTGGTTGAGAATTCCAATTCACTTAACGAAGGTTGTGGAAACACTGAATTCCAGATCCCAAAGTTCTTGCGTCGCAACAACGCGATGGGAGTGTTGCGCACAGGCGCCGCGCCGCGTGCCTTCTCGACGCCAGCTTCATTCACCGATCGCGGCGCGCTTGCGGGTGGAGTCAATCTCGCCCAAACCACTTCACCTGACAAACACAACGCGTCGAGCCAGGCAGGATCGTATTCCGCCAAGCGGCTCGGCAATAGTTCGCCTTCCCAGGCTGCGGCGGGCGCTTCGAAACCTTCGAGCTGCTCGATGATGGCGCGCACGCTTTCTGGTCCCTCCATCTGATGTTCGGGCGCGACCTTTTGCCAGGCCAGCAGGAAGCGAATGAAATCTGCGGTGGCAACCGGCTCAATCTCCTGTCGCAGGCGATTCAACGTGTAACTGTGAATGCGCGCCAGCAGACGGCGCGCGCACCATTCGGTCTCTGTCGTGCCCGGCGTGAACTTGCCGCGGATGACAAAACCTTCTGCTTCCAACTTCAACAGACCGGTCTCGATTTCATTGGTATTCAGTACCGAAGAGTCAGCCAAACTTTGGACCGTTACTGGTCCAACTCCTTCCAGGCGCCCACGCAACAGTTCAACAAGCGCCTCTTCGAATACCCATTGTTTGTTGAAGCTGTCCGGCGCTGTTATTTGCGGTTCGAGTGACACCGAAGGGAAAACCGCTTCGAATTGCGGCAATCGTTCAGCGGCGATCCAAAGTGTAGGACAGGCATTCCTGCCTGTCCTGACTGGGATCGCGGGCGTCCCGCGCGCATTAGCTTCGTTACCAACAATTGTTGTGTGATCGCGTTGTTCGCGCTGCGCGCTCATTGCGGGCGGGACGCCCGCGGTCCCAGTATTAGCTTGAAGCACCGCCGCGCGGCGATCGTTTTGCAGTTCTCCAAGAAACTGTTGCCACTCAGCGCCCTCTTCCGAAGTTATGAATCCCAGCTCAACCAGCGCATCATGCAATTCGTCCGCGTTTTCCACGCGCGGCCAGGCCTCATCACGCACGCGATCGATCGCACCCTGATCGAGCTTGCCCATGTCCGAAGCCGTCTGCGGATCCAGCCAGCGACGCTGATAGACCGCGCGCGTGCGGCGCTCTTCAAGCGGCGCGTCGTCGAGATAAGCGTAGGGCCGGGCGTTTAATATCTCCTGGGCCAATGGCGATGCCTCGATCACATCGCGCGCGAAAAGATTCTTCTCGTTGCGCTCGATCGCAGTCAGCAGTTGTTCCAGACCGTCGATGTCCATTGCCTCTTCCAGACAATCCTTGACGGTCTGATCCACCAGCGGATGCGATGGAATTTCGCGCTCGCCGCCACCGAGATTTTCCTGACACGCGAGTTGATCGGGGAAGATCGCGGTCAGCAAATCTTCTGCGTCCATGCGCTGCAATTGCGCTGGAATTTTCTTGCCGCCGCGGCGCCGCAGAACAGCCAGGGAGCGCGTGACGTTCCAACGCCAGCGGATGTTCCACATCGGCGCATCCAGCAACGCCTGGCACAAAAGCTGGCGCACCGTTTTTGAATTCAGGTAGTGAAATACTTCATCGAGCGGAAAACTGTGTGTTGGACCAAGCGACAGCACAATCGCATCTTCGGTGGCGGCTGCCTGCAATTCGAAATTGAACTTGCGACAGAAACGTTTGCGCAAGGCCAGGCCCCAGGCGCGATTGAGCCGGCTGCCAAAAGGTGAGTGCAGCACCAACTGCATGCTGCCGCTGTCGTCGAAAAAGCGTTCCAGGACGAGATTGTCCCGCGAAGGCATTACGCCAAGAACGATTTTTGCGCCGGCAAGATATTCGACAATCTGCTCGGCCGCCGCGCGCGAGATGCCGACGTCGTCTGTTAGATAATTGATCGCAGGCTCGAGGTTGAGTGATTTGTCAGTACCGCCTGTGGTAGCGGGCGGGTCGTCGCTGACCAAAGAATCATCCGGGTTGCAGTTGATTCGATTTGTAACTTCTTCGCGCAGGCGCGAGACAGATACAGAAAGCTCATGTGTGCGCGCCGGCGCTTCGCCTAACCAGAAAGGGATTGATGGTGGTTTGCCATGCGCGTCGGCGACGCGGACCTTGCCTTGTTCCACGCGCAGGACTTCCCACGAGGCATTGCCCAGCTGAAAGATGTCGCCTTGCAAACTTTCGATCGCGAAATCTTCGTTAACACTGCCGATGACAAGTTCGCTGGGTTCGAGCACCACGGCATAATCGGCAGTATCAGGGATTGCGCCGCCAGACGTGATCGCCGCCAGGCGAGCGCCGCGCCGCCCGCGAATGCGTTTGTTAACTGCATCATGATGCAGATAAGCAGAACGCCGCCCGCGCTTGGTGGAAAAACCCTCCGCCAGCATCCGAATCACCGAATCAAACTTTTCGCGCTCGAGCTTGCGGTAGGGATATGCACCCCTGACCATGGCAAACAATTCGTCCTCGCCCCACTCTTCAGGCGCCGACGCTGCCACGATCTGCTGCGCCAGAATGTCCAGCGGCTGTTCCGGCAACGCTAACCGATCCAATTCACCTCTGCGAACCGAATCGATAATCGCGGCGCATTCCACCAGCTCATCGCGCGACAGCGGAAAGATTCGACCTTTGGGAAAGCCTGCGACTGTGTGATTTGAACGCCCGACCCGCTGCAAAAAACTAGCAATCGATCGCGTCGAGCCGAGTTGGCAAACGAGATTAACGTCGCCGATGTCGATGCCGAGTTCCAACGAAGCCGTTGCCACCAGCGCGCTCAATTCGCCGGCCTTCAATCGTTGCTCAGCCGCCAGGCGTTGTTCACGAGCGAGGCTGCCGTGATGCGCGGCAATGTTTTCGTCGCCGATGCGTTCGCCCAGATGACGCGCGACACGTTCGGCAAGCCTCCGCGTGTTCACGAAAATCAGCGTTGTCTTGTGCTGCCGGATTAATTGCGCCAGGCGGTCGTAGACTTCGTCCCAAACTTCTCCGGACATCACCGCCTGCAAAGGAGAATCGGGAAGCTCGATCGCCAGCTCAAGTTGCCGCGTGTGGCCGCTGTCGACGATGGCGCAGTCCGGAGTTCCGTCCTGATTGATATTTGCGGTGCCAACCAGGAAGCGTGCGACCTCTTCGATGGGACGCTGCGTTGCGGATAAGCCAACGCGAACAAGTTTCGAGTTTCGAGTTTCGGGGTTCGAGTTATCGGCTTCGTGCTGGCCAATTAGTTTTTCCAGGCGCGCTATCGAAAGCGCCAGGTGCGAACCGCGCTTATCGCCGACCACGGCATGGATCTCATCAACGATCAACGTGCGCGCCATTTGCAACATGCGGCGCCCGCCTTCGCTCGTTAACAAAATGTAAAGAGACTCGGGAGTTGTGACCACGATGTGCGGTGGCCGCTTGATCATCGCCGTGCGTTCCGCTGCCGGAGTGTCGCCGGTGCGCACCATCGTGCGAATGTTCACCTCGGGCAAGCCCAGCGCCCGGAGTTCATCCTGAATGCCGGCGAGGGGAAATTGAAGGTTTCGCTGAATGTCGTTGCTAAGAGCTTTTAACGGGGAGACGTAAACGACGTGAGTGGTGTCATCAAGCTTACCTTCGACTCCTAAACGGACCAGGTCATCAATGGCAGCGAGAAATGCGGCGAGAGTTTTACCTGAACCGGTGGGCGCGGCAATCAGCGTGTTACGCCCCTGCTTGATAGCCGGCCACGCGTCTCTTTGCGGCGGCGTCGGCTCCGGAAACGTTTTCCCGAACCAGCGCGCCACTGCCGGATGAAAAATTTCGAGATTCATAAGGGACGGAGATTATAACCTGAGAAGTAGAAAATTGCACACATGAAACACTGGCCTAGAGGTGCAATCGACCTTAGGTGGTGAGTTCGGCTATTTCCTGGGATCGCGGGCGTCCCGCCCGCATTCGCTGCGTCATCCGACATGGTTGAGTGGTCGAGCTCTTCGCGCTGCGCGCTCATTGCGGGCGGGACGCCCGCGGTCCCAGTAAGTTACTCGAATTGTTTCTTGAAACCTTCGAACTGGTTGCGCAGCTTTTCGAATTCAGACTTGAGAGTCTCCACATCGCTTTCCAGTTTTGAAACTCTGTCAGATGAAGTAGCGCGGGGTGACGATGAAGTAGCGCGCTCCGGAATTTGAGCGTCAATCTCAACTTCTCCTGACAGCAGATGCATAAAGCGCGCTTCTTTCTGGCCCGGCTGGCGCGGGAGACGAATAACCAGCGGGTCGGGCTCTCTGGTTATCAATGCATTCAAGGCGGCGTCAACTTCTTCCAATCCAGAAAACTCATGCAGGCGAAACCCGCGCGTCGTTAGTTCGCCGCTGGTTTGCGGCCCTCTCAGCAGCAGCACACACATCACGGCCAGCTCGGCCGCGCTGAGGTGCAACACTTCCGTCATCACGTGTTTATATTTCGGCACGCGGCTGGTGCTGCCATAAAACACATAAGTCAGATTTTTCTCGCGCAGAGTTTCCAGCGCCTGCGCGACTTCATCTTCAGAATATGAGGTGACCGGAGTGCGATTGTTTTTCTGATTGCAAGCGAGCGTCAGCGCATTGAGCGTCAGCGGGTAGTACTCGGGCGTCGTCACTTGCTTTTCAACCAGTGAGCCGAGTACACGAACTTCAATGTCAGTTAATTCAGTTAACAATAATTTGGTCTCTTCGCAATCAATCGTAAAGCAAACTGTTAGTTTGCGTTGGTGGGAGAGCGATCAAGTCGGGTGCTAACCAACCACCGCAAACTAACAGTTTGCTTTACAACGAGCCACTAACAGTTTTTGAAATTTTGCATGTCTGAGAAATGGGTGCTCGCGTCTGCAGCTTGCTTTCTGCAGTTCATTTAAATGAATCTGCCCTTGATGAGCCACTTTGATTACAAGTCATCTTACCACCGAAACCTGCCACATATTCAGCCGCCTGGCGCAACATTGTTTGTTACATTTCGTCTTGCCGGATCGCTTCCACAGTGTGTTATCGGACAATGGCAAAAGGAGCAGCGATGGTTGCGTCACCTTGCTAAAACTAACCCCTTCCATCACGAGCGAGTGGAAGCCGAGTTTGAAAGAAAGTGGTTTGCAAAGTTTGAGGAGATACTTGACGGCGCTAGCATCGGCCCGGTCTGGTTAAGCGACGAACGAATTGCGGACATTGTCGTCGGCAGCTTGCGTCATCGAGATGGAGAAGTTTATCGACTCGACGCCTTCTCCATAATGACTAATCACGTTCACGCAGTCATCAAACCTCATCCCCTACCCGGGGAAGAAGATTTGGAGCAATCCCTTTCTACTATCATGCAATCGCTCAAAGGCTACACCTCATTCAACTGTAATCAACTCCTTGGTCGCGAAGGAGAATTCTGGGCTCATGAGAGTTACGACCATTGGATTCGCGATGACGACGAATGGCATCGGATAGTCGCATACGTACTGAACAATCCGCTAAAGGCCGGTTACGTTAAGCGTTGGCAGGACTGGAAATGGAACTACCGTCGCGTGTAAAGCAAACTGTTAGTTTGCGGTGGTTCGTCAGCACCCAACTTGAACGCTTGGTAACCACCGCAAACTAACAGTTTGCTTTACAGATCTTTCGCGCAGCGGAAGCCCGAAACCATCCAACGCTCGTGCGCGTGGAAAAAGTTTCGATAAGTTGAGCGGATATGAATCTGCGGCGTTGCGAATGAGCCGCCGCGCAAGACTTTCTGGTTAACAAACCACTTGTCGTTGTATTCATCAAACTCGGATTTGAAGCCGGGATAGGGAACGTAATCCGAAGTTGTCCATTCCCAAACGTCGCCGATCAATTGGTGACAGCCGCGACTGTTCTGGCCGCCTGGCAGTGAACCGATTGCCGCGGGCGCCCAAAGCCCGTTCTCAAACAAATTCGTTTTTGAAATATCAGGTGCTTCATTTCCCCAGGGAAACTGCGTGCGAGCACCGTCATTCAGATCAAACGTTGCCGCCTTTTCCCATTCCGCTTCAGTAGGCAAGCGTTTGCCGGCCCAATTTGCAAATGCTGACGCTTCAAAAAAACTAACGTGGGACACGGGTTCGTTTGCTTTGCTCTTCGCGCTATGAAGTCCAGCAAAGTCACGAATCATCCAGTCGTCGTCGTGCAGTTCCCAATAAAGCGGTGCACGCCATTCTTCACGATTGACTGCTTCCCAGCCTTCGGAAAACCACCAGCGAAAATCCTGATAACCGTTGTCTCGCATGAATTCCAAATAATCGCCGTTGCTCACCAACGCGCGGTCGAGGGCAAAGTCTTGTAGAAAAACTTGATGCGCGGGCTTTTCGTTGTCGAAAGCGAAGTCGTAGTTTGCAGGACCTTGGACTTTGGACTTTGGACGTTGGACTTGACCTCCGTAGCCCAACCAAAACAGTCCGCCTGCAATCTCTGCCATGCCGTCGACTCTTGTCACGGAGACGGGTCTGGCCTTAATCGCCGCGTCGAACTGATCGCAGAGCAGATGCTTGATGTCGTAAACGAGCAATTCCTGATGCTGCATCTCGTGTTCTAGCCCGAGCCGCACCAGTGACAGAACCGTTGCGGCATCTCGATGTTCTGCGATTGTTTCCAGAAACCGAAGCATCTGTTCATCGACATGATTGCGATAGGCGACCGTTTCGCGAACCGTCGGGCGCGACTTGGTACCGCGTTTGGGCCGTGCTATCCGTTCACCGAACCCTTCGTAGTACGAATTGAAGTAAAAGAGAAACTCTTTCGAGTAGGGTTGGTAGCCGGGTTTATGAGTTTGCAACAGGGTTTCAAAAAACCAGGAGGTGTGGCCGATGTGCCAGCGTGGCGGGCTCATGAATTCCGCCGTCTGAATCACGTAGTCTTCAATTTCCAACGGCGCGACGATCTGCATCGTCTGCGCGCGGACAGTCTTGTACAGATCAATAATTGAACGCGTCGTTGGAGCTGCCATTTCGCCGATTGTAGAAGCCATCATGAGTTCCTATACAGAACTTACGACAATTGAATGTGCACCACGTTCCAGAACACGGCCGATTTTCTGAGCTTGAGGATAATTTTTACGGAGGCGGGCAAGCAAGTCATCTACGCGCTCTTGCGCAATTGAAATCAACATCCCACCCGCGGTTTGCGGATCGTACAGCAACTTGCCCAGGTTCACGTCCACCGCCTCGTCAATTGTAATATCTTCGCCAATGTATTCCCGGTTTGTCTTGTCGCCGCTGGTCAGCATTCCGGCTGCCGCCAGTTCGAGCGCGCCATCGAGCAACGGCACGGCACCGGGCTCGATCAATATTGAAACGTTGCTGGCCCGGGCCATTTCCCAGGCATGGCCGATTAACGCGAAACCGGTTACGTCCGTCGCGCCCTTCACTTCGAATTCACGCATTGCTTCCGCGGCGAAGTTTCCCGGCGTCATCATAGTGGCGACCGAAGCCGCTACAATTTGCTCCGAAGCTTTGCCAAACTTGATGCCGGTCGAAATTACTCCGGTGCCGATTGGTTTGGTCAGAATAATCGCGTCGCCCGGCCGCGCGCCGGCGTTGCTGGCAATCTTGCTGGGATCGATTACGCCGGTTACCGCATAACCAAACATTATTTGCTCGTTATCGACGCTGTGTCCGCCGATCAGCGTCACTCCATTGTTATTCAGCGTCTCCTGCCCGCCGCGCATGATCTCGCCGAGTATGGTTGGATCAACTCCTTTTTTAGGAAAGCAGGTAATCGCGAGCGCGGTAAGCGGGGTACCGGCCATTGCCCAAACGTCGTTAATGGAATTGAGCGCGGCGATCTGACCGTAGACAAAAGGATCATCAACGATCGGCGTAAAGAAATCTACGGTTTGCACGATCGCGAGGTCGTCGCGCAGTCGATACACTCCGGCGTCGTCGGCTTTGTCAAAACCAACTAGCACATTTTCGTCTTTGGGCTGTGGTGGTAGCCCGCTCAACACCTGAGCGAGTAAGCTCGGTGACAGCTTAGCCGCTCAACCAGAGCACGAAACCATTTCGGTAAGACGCACGAACAGTTCTCCTTTCGCGATGTTTGTTGAAGCGAGTCAGCGTCGCATTCGCGATATACTATTGTCAATCGGGTTGATTACGTTAAATGTCTTGAGTTTGAGGAGCAATTCGACCATGCAAATACAACTTCATTTTGTTCACTTTGTTTTGCTGGCGGGAACGCTTCTGCTCAGTGCTTCATCAAGTCTTGCTCAGGATTCCGACCTCCTCCGCCATTTCGATTACGAGCGACGAGCCCCGCTCGGGATTAAAGAAATCGGCGTCGAGCAGCGCGGCAACATCGCTATCCATGACATCACTTACGCCAGCCCGAAAGGCGGTGTTGTACCTGCATACCTCGTGGTCCCGAAAGGGAAGGGACCGTTCGCCGCAGTAATCTGGGGTCATTGGTATTGGGGTAATTCGCCGATGCGTAATCGCAAGGAGTTTCTCGACGAAGCGGTAGCGCTGGCAGAGGCGGGCGTGGTGTCTTTGTTAACTGACGGCCCGATTGCGCGTCCGGGCCACGTCGAAAACAAAGATCCGCTGAACGAGCAAGGGGTCACGGATCTTGTCCAGCAGGTAACCGACATGCGACGTGGTGTGGATCTGTTGCTTGCGCGCAAGGATGTTGACCCGAAGCGTCTTGCCTATGTCGGTCACAGCTACAACGCTGTGGTGGGCGCGATCCTGTCCGGGGTCGAGCGGCGGTTCAAGGCTTTCGTCCTCATGGCGGCGACAATGTCTGATGAAGTGAGTAGGAAGACACCGGAATACCAACAGTATCGCCAGGAAGTTGGCCCGGGAAAATTCGACGCGTATATGGAGAAGTATTCTTGGACCGATCAGGGCAAATATGTTTCCCACGCGGCGCCGGCGGTCGTCTTTCTCCAATATGGCTCGCAGGAAAAGTTTCTAACGCCGGAGCGAGCCCATCTTTATGCGGCTGTTGTCAGTGAACCGAAACGGTTTGAGTTGTACGACGCGCCGCACGCGCTCAATGCCGCCGCCAGGCGCGACCGCATAGCTTTTCTCACCGAGCAGCTCAAACTCAAGCCGCTGCCGCTGGCGAGGATTGCGAATATTCCGGATCTCTTTCAACCGGCCACTCAGAATTAGGTTTGGGCCGTGATGGAAAGCAAGCGAAGAATCCGCATTGGGCCCGCCGGCTGGTCTTACAAAGACTGGGAAGGCATTGTTTACCCGCAAAAGCCCGGCGCGAAGTTTGATCCACTCGAGTATCTCGCCAAATTCTTCGACACGATTGAAATCAACAGCAGTTTCTATCGTCCGTTCACTGCCACCACCGCGAAGTCGTGGGCCCAACGCGTAGCTGGTGCCAAAGAATTCCTGTTTACCGCGAAACTTCATCGAGTTTTTACGCACGAACGCGGCAAGGCGACCGGGGCGGACGAGAAAGCAGTGCGCGAGGGATTGGACGAATTGGCGAGCGCACAGAAACTTGGCGCCGTGCTGCTCCAATTTCCCTGGTCGTTCAAAAATACCGATGAAGATCGTGTCTATTTGGCGAAACTGCTTGATCGCTTCAAGGATTATCCGTTGGTGCTGGAGATCAGACACTCGTCCTGGAACACTCCGCAGATTTATGAATGGCTGGAAGAAGCGGGTGTGGGAATTTGCAACATCGATCAACCTCTTTTCACGAAGTCGATCAAACCAGCGGCGCTGACGACCTCGCAGATCGGTTACGTCAGGCTGCATGGCAGAAACTATCAGGACTGGTTTCGGGAAAAGGCGCCGCGCGACGATCGTTACAACTATCTCTATTCGCTTAATGAGCTCGAACCGTGGATAACGAGGATTAAGGAAGTAGCGGAGAAGACACGCGAATCTTACGTGATCACGAACAACCACTTTCGCGGCCAGGCAGTGGTGAATGCGCTGGAGATCAAGTCGACGCTGGCTGAGAAATTAGTGCCGGCACCGGCGCCGCTTTTCCAAAAGTATCCAAACCTGACGGATTCGGCGGTACCGGAGATTGAAGTGAACGAAGTCGAGCCCAAGCTCTTCAGTTGAGTGGTTTGTTCCCCTCCCTTTGGGAGGGGTTAAGGGAGGGTGCGAAGCTTGACACGCACAAGCCCTCTCCCCAACCCTCTCCCAAAGGGAGAGGGAGAAAGACGACAGACTGAAGTTTGTCGGACACTTAACTTACCGCAGTCTGCGCAAGCATTTGCGCAAAGGAAACCGGCAAACCATCAGGGTCGATGGCTACGGCCAGTTTGATCCCCTCGCCTTCACGCTGCGTTGGTGGCATCACGAATCTGATTCCTTTGGTTTTCAGTTCCTCGTAAGTCTTTTCCACGTCATCAACGTTAAAACCAATCGAGCAACTGCCTGCCTGTTTCGAGGGATCGCCGGCCGGAGGCCCACTCGGCGCGACACCGCCACCATGAAGCGCAAGCGTAGTGGTTCCGGTTTGAAACTCAGTCCAGTCTGGCGATTGAAACTTCAAAGGAATTCCCAGTTTGTCGCGATAGAATTCTACGGAACGCTGCATGTCCGAAACTACGACCATAGTGTAATCAATCTGCTTAAACATTTTTTCCTCCTCGCCGCTTTTTCGCGGCAGTGCCGGCGCCGAGAGCCACAATCACATCAAACTCATCTCTTGTCAGTGGCATCACGGACAATTGCGATTGTCGAATCAAAGGCAGTTGGCTCAACCGCTTGTCATAGCGAATCGCCGCCAATGGCACCGGACTCTTCAGTTTTCTGAGCGGCTTTAGATCCACCGCAACCCACCGTTCGTCGTCCCCAGTAGGGTCCGGATATGCGGGTTTAATGACTTCAGCCAGGCCGACCACTGCTTTGTCTTTTCCCGAATGATAAAACAAGACGCATTCGCCTGTCGTCATCTGGCGCAAGTTGTTGCGCGCCTGGTAGTTTCTGACGCCACTCCAATCGGTCTTGCCGTCGGCGACGAAATCATCCCAGGAATAAGTCTCCGGCTCCTGTTTCACCATCCAGTAGCTACTCTTTTTTCGGGTCGTGGTCTTTTTTGGCATAACGATTTGTCCGGAAACGCGTGCCAGCCTAGAATCCTTTGCCGTCGAATACTATGAAACTGGGAGTAAAACTATGCTGAAAGAAGGAACTGTGGCCCCTGACTTTACTGTAAAGGACGAAAATGGTGAAACCGTGCGGCTTAAAGACCTTCGCGGTCAAAAAGTTGTGCTCTATTTTTATCCCAAAGACGATACGCCCGGCTGCACCAAAGAGGCTTGTGCGTTTCGCGATGCGTTTGCTGCCTACAAAAAGCGGAACATTAAAGTACTCGGAGTCTCTGTGGACAGTGAGGCCTCGCATAAGAAGTTTGCCATCAAATACAAACTCCCTTTCACGCTGTTAGCCGATACGGATCATGCAATCTCTGATGCCTATGGAGTTTACGGCCAGAAAAAGTTTATGGGGCGCAGCTACATGGGCGTGAACCGGATGACTTTTTTGATCGACGAAAAAGGGAAAATCAAAAAAGTGTTTGAAAAGGTCAAACCCGATGATCACGCGCAAGAAGTGCTGGATGCGTTTTAACCGTGAACCGGAAACCGTAAATCGTTAACCGGGAACGGTAAACCGCAAGAAAGGTTTCTCGAGTAACTTGAAAGCCGAGTTAACTCTTTGCCAAATTCTTTTACTGTCTCGGCTTACAGTTCACAGTTTCCGGTTTACGCCTAAGCTGCCACCCAGCCCCCGATTTTTTCCGTTTCGCCTTCCGGCTTCTTGCCGGGCATCAGTCCGTGCAGGGCGCTAAAAGAACTTGGAACGTCGCGCTTTCGTCGCGGCACATTCACAGCTTCTTCTCTCGCCAGCAACGTTTCCGTCGACTCGTTTATGTAATACTGCCGCGTGTTGTCGACCAGCTCTGTACGTATTTCTCGAGTCCAAAGCAGTAGATTGGCCAATGCGTCGCCAACTTCGTCATCCCCAACACTGGCTGCCTTGCGAATCTCCTTTTGCGTTCGCGCGCCTTTTCTGATCGCTTCTCTGACGCGCTCTCTAGGAGACATTTTGCTTAATGCCCGGGGAAACATTGTTGAAGACTCGCCGTCTTCGTTCAAAAGTGCATCAGCCGAATCCAACAGCGGTTGGCTGACGTAACGCTTGCGCGCCGAACGGTACTCTTTCAAAGCACGTCTGCTGTCAGTGACTTTTTTCCGAATACAGCTCTTGCAGTAAAGATTTCTCCCGTCTTTGCGGGCGCGGCAAACGCCAAATTCCGACAACGGCAACTGCTGGGAACAAATTGGGCAATTTTTGCCCGAATCAACCCGTTCTTCCGTCATTTCTGGGGCTCCAATCGACACGATCTTTTTAGAATCTCCGCTGGAAGAAACACTTCGCGCATAGTCCGGGCTTTGAGTATCAGCACCCGGCACCGCAGATTGGCGTTGAGTTGATTGGTAGCGAGCTGCGTCTAAGAACGCAGAAACATCGCCTGGGTTTGCCTGAGACTCTTCACTTCAAATGAAGTAGTGCTCATCTAAACACCTGATTGGGGCATCGCGTAGCAGGTCAGCGGGGACATTTCAAAAAATGTATAAAAGCAATTAACCTACAACACGATTAGAAATATCAGGTCCGACTCCAACGCTTCACATTTGGCAAACATTACTTCCGAACGAGGGAGTCGCATTATAGTGATCCGAAAACTTTTTGCAACTGCTTTCTCGACCACCGGTGGTCCATCGTCGCATTGACAGAAAATGTTTCTCGACAGTGCATTGCGAAGCGAATTTGAAAATGCAAACAACTCTCTTGCGAGAGGATAGATGATCACATAAAGAAAACTCTAAACAATAGTTTGAGGGACCAAGATTGAAAGCTTGTTTATTAATGCGTTGAATTCATTCGGAAAATCGTAAATTTATTTAGCGAGACAAACCGTTCGCCGTCTGTTGCACGCAACACTTTCCATATGCTATCCCTTGGTCCTACTATCGGTAGTCCTATTCAGGATCGAATGTGTAACTTCATCAGAGAAAATTTCAAATGGAGAGAAAAGTTTTCTAGAGATCACGGTGGAGGTTACTGGATCAGCACGGCGAAGCGAATCCGTTTGTGGGTGTCGCGCAATTGAAAGACAAGTCTCGCAATAGAAACACAACACGTCTCACCGTTGAACAACGAACGGTTGTGAGCAGGCTTCAGCGCGAACTGCGATCTTTCAGACGGTAAACGAACTTTAGTCCGGACCAAATATCATTTACCGCGCAGATTTTGACATCAACCAGCCCGATTTT
Source organism: Pyrinomonadaceae bacterium (assembly GCA_035601415.1). GTDB lineage: Bacteria > Acidobacteriota > Blastocatellia > Pyrinomonadales > Pyrinomonadaceae > PSRF01. Next base: position 13,435 of record DATNOG010000008.1, read on the forward strand.
CAGTCCACTTTGTTGAACGATGTCGAAAGATAGATCTGTTTCGACGCCGGAACTCTTCTTTGGCCAGGAAACCCACAAGATTCCGTCACGCGCCAGCTTCTGCTTCAACTTTGGCAACTCCTTTTGCAGTGCTTTTGTCGAATCAACGAAAAGCATTATGAAATCGAGCTGCTTCGCTGCTTGTGCCGATGTCAACCGGACATTCTCGGGCAGCGGTTTCAGTTCCGAAGCGAGAAAAGTTTTCGGTGCGTTAACAATCGCAACGTTTTGTCCGGTCTTGATACCGAGTTTTTCTATAAGGGGAGTGCCTGAGTAACCCGACATTTGGGCTCCGTTATTATTGATTAGCCTTATTTGCCGACGTAAAACCTCATTTTATTAACTGCCGTTACAATTGCTGAAAAAATCGTACGCACACAAGGTTGTTGTCGCTCATTCTGGCACCGGCGCCGGTTCAACAGAAGGCACCGAGCGGCTACCAAAATGAATTCCACGGCGCTCGCGACCGAGCCCCGTCATGACAATGGCCCCGATGAAGACAGTGACAGCGGTCAATGCCATAGCTGTTGAGTAACTCATGCGCTGCGCAAACCGCGCCTCTATGTAAGCGACGGAGCCCGCTAACAGCACGCCACATTGATACGCAAAGCCTGGCAGAAAACCGCGGACGGAGTCTGGAGCAAGCTCGCTAAGGTGCGCTGGTATGATGCCCCAAGCTCCTTGAACCATGAACTGCATTAGAAATCCGCCAGTAATCAACAGTGCCCACGAAGGCGAGAATGCCCACAGCGGGACAACAGCTAATGCGCACAGCAGGGCTATGATCATCGAGCGGCGGCGTCCGTAACGATCCGATAAGAGTCCAAAAACAAGCCCGCCTAGAATAGCGCCCACCATTGAAAATGCTGTGACGGCAGCTACTTTCTGGGGGCTAAATCTCCATTGTCGCTTGAGAAGCGTTGGGTACATGTCCTGGGTTCCATGCGACACGAAGTTCATCATAGTCATCAGGAGAACGAGATAAATAAACAGCTTCCAATTGGAAGCGATACCACGGCCCAGTTGACCCCAAGTTTCATGACGAGTCTTCTTCCATACCTCTGACTCTTTGACATAGAAGCAAACATACGCAGCTAAGAGGGCTGGAAACCCACCCAGGAAGAACATAGGCCTCCAACCCCACCTTGGAAAAATGAAGAAGTAGCACGCTGCAGCCAGCAAGTAACCTACCGCGTATCCCTCTTGGAGCAGGCCGGAGAGTACTCCTCTCAATCGGGGCGGCACTTTCTCCATAGTAAGCGATGCGCCAACACCCCATTGGCCGCCCATGCCAATTCCGAAAAGAGCGCGAAAAACCATGAAGGTGGCGTAGTTTGGAGCGAGACCGGACAACACCTCTACCGCCGAATAGAAAACAAGATTAATTATCAGCGGCAAACGTCGTCCATAACGGTCGGCCAATAGGCCGAAGATGAACGCCCCTACAGGCCGAAAACCGAGTGTGACGGCAATTGAAAGCGCAATATCTTTATCAGACCGATGGAACTCCTCGGCGATTGCGGTGAGCGAAAAAACTACCAGAAAAAAATCAAAGGCTACTAGAGTCCAACCGGAAAAACCTGCGAGTAGGGCTGCGCGATGCCCTTCGGGCTGGAACGGTATCTCTCTCGATGATGGGTTAGTGCTTTGCAAGGTTCCGCATTCTTTGATCGGGGTCAGTCTGGTAGAGCGCGCGATACTATTACGTTAGAATTGATTAACTCAAGATTTGTGTTACCGGAAAGAAAGTTTTCGTAAGGTTTTGTTGCCGGCGCGCGACTTATGAACCGGGAATCGCGAATTTGCCGCTCGCGCTAGTAAGAACTTGTTGATTTGTGGGTCATTACAATGAAGCCGCCTAACGATATCAAGTCGAGTGAAATCACGCCCAAACAGGTTTATCTAAGCCGTCGCTGGTTCCTGCGCGGAGCCGCATTGGCGGCGACTACGACCGCGACCGCGCTTGTTTATCAGAAGCTCAATCCGCCGGCGGTCGAGACTCCGAAAGGGGAAACGCTTGTAACTGTCGCAAAATCCAATGCCAACGATGCAGCACGCGCTGGCTTTGTTACAAACGAGAGACTAACTCCCCTTGAAGACATCACTAACTACAATAATTTCTACGAATTCTCGACCAATAAGCAGGGTGTAGCGGCGGAAGCCACGGGCTTTGTTACGAAACCCTGGAATGTTTCAGTAGGAGGCCTGGTCAATAAGCCCACTACCTTCGGCCTGGAGGAGCTTTTAAAGTTTCCGCTGGACGAACGCATCTATCGCTTACGCTGTGTGGAACGATGGTCGATGGTCATTCCCTGGATTGGATTTCCGTTGGCGTTGTTGCTCAGCAAAGTTGAGCCAACTCCGCAAGCCAAATATGTTGCCTTCCAGACACTTTACGATCCAAAGCGGATGCCTAATCAGTCAACCGGCGTACTCGACTGGCCTTATGTTGAAGGCCTTCGCCTTGATGAGGCGATGCATCCCCTCACTATCCTCGCAACGGGCCTCTATGGCGAGACTCTGCCGCCGCAGGACGGCGCTCCAATACGGTTAGTGGTGCCTTGGAAGTACGGTTACAAGAGTATCAAGTCAATTGTGAAAATAACGCTCGTCGCTGAAGAGCCGCCCACAACCTGGAATATTCAAGCCCCAAACGAATACGGTTTTTATTCCAACGTCAATCCAAATGTGTCACACCCGCGTTGGAGCCAGACGCAAGAGCATCGCATTGGCGAATCGAGCTTTACCTCGCGCGGTACGCTGCTTTTCAATGGCTACGCGGAACAGGTTGCGCATTTATATGACGGAATGGACTTGCGGCAGTATTACTAACCTGGGATCGCGGGCGTCCCGCCCAAAATGAGCGCGGTAGCGCGAACCATATGACACACTTGAGAAACAAAGGGGTGCGGGCGAGACGCCCGCGATCTCAGTAATGAAAGACACACGTTTCGCAAAACTTGTCTTGTTCATCAATGCGCTGGTGCCGTTGACGTTACTGCTGTGGGACGTCTATCACAAACGCGTGGGCGCTAACCCTTTGGAATTTGCGACGCGTACCACCGGCATGCTAACCCTGCTGTTTCTGATCGTCAGCCTGGCTGTGACACCGGCGCGCAAGATAACGGGATTGAACTGGCTCATAAAATTCCGGCGCATGCTGGGTCTATTCGCGTTCTTCTATGGTTTTCTGCACCTAATGACCTACATCTGGTTCGACCGCTACTTCAATCTCAAGAGTGTGCCGGGTGATGTTGCTTCGCGGCCCTTTATTGCTGTTGGAATGCTGGCGTTTTTTCTAATGGCGCCACTGGCGATAACCTCTACCGACAGAATGATCAAACGACTAGGCGGCAAGACCTGGAACAAGCTGCACAAACTCGCTTATGCGGGCGCCGTGGCCGGTGTGATCCATTTTTGGCTACTGGTGAAATCAGATACGCGGTTGCCGCTCACTTTTGGTTTTGTGCTGTTGCTTCTTCTCGGACATCGTTTGTTTGTCAAGCTTTACCCACCAAATAGCGCCCGACCTGCTTCACTACTACCGAGCAAGTGACCCATCTGTTACGCTTAACCGGCTTGAATGTCTGGGCCTTTCTGATCAGATGAATTCAATTACCCGTTTTTCGAGTCGCGTCGAGAATTACGCGAAATATCGACCTGGCTATCCGCCTGGGTTACTGGAAATTCTTCAGTCAGGGTGCGGTCTGACTAAAGAAGCCGTGATTGCGGATATTGGCTCCGGTACCGGTCTGCTGTCCGAGGTATTCCTGAAGAACGGCAATGCTGTATTTGGAATTGAGCCTAATGAGCTGATGAGAGCAAAGGCGGAAAGCCTGCCAAAAAGCTTTGCGCACTTTAGAAGCGTGCCGGCAACGGCTGAAAACACAACGTTGCCGGACGCCTCGATTGATTTCATCACCGCCGGTCAGACGTTTCACTGGTTTGATCGCGAAGCGGCAAAGCAAGAATTCACGCGCATATTAAAACCCGAAGGGTGGGTAGCGCTTGTCTGGAACGCGCGACGACTAGATTCGACAGCTTTCCTGCGTGAGTATGAGGGGCTGTTGCTGCGTTACAGCCCAGACTATCCTGTTGTAAGACATGAAAACATCGAAGATGGAATCGGGGAGTTTTTCGCGCCGCAACCGACGACGTCCGCAAGCCTTGAGAATATCCAGCGATTGGATTTTGAGTCGCTCAAGGGGCGTCTTTGCTCATCGTCCTATGCGCCGGAGGCCGGTCAGCGAAACTTCGAGCTAATGCTTTCGGAATTGCGAGACATCTTCAATACGCATAACGAAAATGGCGTAGTAAACTTTGAATACGACACCAAAGTCTATTACGGACACCTGCGCTGTTAACTCAATTTCAATAAAGGTTGCGCGCGTCGATTTGCTAAGTGCTTGAACTACGATGAAGTTTTCGAGAATAGTCCAACACTATGGCGGCCTGCTTGACCTTATGCTGCAAAAGGGGCGCTATTCAGTGCGCAGGCGCTTCTCCCATTCGGATGAACAGCGAATCCTTAAAAAGTACATCGATGAACTGGTTCCAAAGGACCGGCCACGAACTGTCGTAGATATAGGGGCGGGGAATGGCGTGCGCTGGTCAAACAGCTATGCTCTTGTACTAAAGGGTTGGAATGCTTTAGGCATCGAAGCTGATCGTCATAAATACAATTTGCTCGACCAGGTTTATCGCCGTTTTCCCAATGCCAAAGCCTGTCATCGTCATATCCAGCCTGAGGATATCAAATCACTGTTGGAAAGTTTTGATATCGATAAAGAATTTAGCGTTCTTTGTTTGGACATAGACGGAAACGACTACTGGATTCTCGATGCGATTTTATCTTCCTTTCGTCCGCGCTTAATCGTCACCGAGATAAACGAGAAAATACCGCCGCCCATTCGCTTTGTAGTCAAATACGATCCCGCCTTTAAGTTGCGGCATCACTTCTACGGTTATTCCATCGCAGTTCTGGCGGATTTGTGCGCGCGTCGCGATTACGGCATCTTGCGTTTGGAATACAACAACGCATTCATCGCGCCTCGAGAGTTGGCCGGCGCCCGCTTCATCGATGCAACCACTGCTTACGAGCAGGGTTACCGCAACGGTGCCGACAGAAAAAAGCGTTTTTGGCCTAACTTCGATGTTGACATACTGCTGTCAATGTCGCCTGAAGACGGAGTGGAATTTCTGAGGCAGTTTTACGCGAAGGACGAAGGTAACTATTATCTTGGAATCAAGCCGGATGACATTCCTGTTTACAAGCCCGGGGTTGAAAAAACTGTCTTTGCAGATCGCTAGGGGCAACCAAGTCCGACCAAAACTTCAGCGTCAAGGTGCGACCCACCTTTTTGCCCAATTTGTCCTTGCACTGGATTATCAATTCGTCTTAAGGCCTAAGCAACGGTCGGAAGGGGAAACTCCAGACTTCAGAAAAAGCTTGCGCTGATTCAGAATCCGGTCATAGAGTTTATGCGGATCGCGCATTTTGCGAATGCTGATTTCTTCATTAATGCTTGGACAAGAGGAAGTGCGCTATGACTAAAAACAGGCGCAGCGATGAACGCGTTTCTACAAACCTGCCGGCGCGCTGGGACGGATTGTCCGGGAGAAACGAGGCACGAATCGAAGATCTCAGCATGAGTGGCTGTTTTGTGAACTCGAAAGGTAGAGTCGATGTCGGAGAGATCGTGGGGATTGAGATCAAGCTTCCTTCAGGCGAATGGCTGCCATTACGCGGCGAAGTCGCTTCCTACATGGCGGGAACCGGATTTGGAGTATTGTTTACGTTCCTTACGGACGATGAGGGACAAGCCCTGCGAGAATTGATCAACTGAAGCAATTTATTGAATCGCTAGAGTCTCAATCACAGTAATAGCGTGAGCAAGGTCTGCGCGGCTCAACGCTGCTTGCGGTCGGAAGTTTGTATCTGCCTGGAGCAAGCCTGCTGCCACGGCGACGGCGACATAACCCTTCAATTGACTGGGAACGCCGGCAGCGTCGAGGTATGGTAATGGAGTTCCGGCCTTTGCTTCAGCATCTGAACGCAAACCCGCGGCGCGAACCAGCGCTACGGCTGCAGCCAGGCGGGTCACACCGTCATTGGGACGGAACTGACCGCCCTGAGTCGCGTCGATAAAGAGCGAGCCTGTTGGCGAGCCCTGCACGCTTTCAACAAACAATCCGGTTGCCGGATCGCGCACGTCGGTGTAGTTGGACTGTCCCGGCAGGTATTGCGGCACGCGCGCGCTCATCACCAGCGCCGTTGCCAGATCTAAACGTGAGACGCTGAAGTCTGCCCGGAAACGCGAGCCGATCGGCCACATGGAAAATGAGCGCAGGTTTTGATAGACATCACCTTTAAGAGCCGGACTAAACGAATCGATGTCATTCAAGCGAGCATACTGCGCCCGACCAACCTCCAGCACCCCGGAGAATTGTTGCGGCGTGCCGAAGGCACCCAGCGTATTGCTCACCCTGACGCGCCAGGTTCCTGCGTTCGGCGCGGTGAATGAAAGAGTTTCATGCTTGCCGTTGAGTCCGGTGAGGTTAATTGCGTTGGCCTGACCCCGCAGCGCACCAGTTTGATCGTAGACCGCGAGAGCCAAATCGTTGGTGCTCCAGAGCGGTCCCCACGAAATCTGAACCGTCGCCGTTACGGCGCCTTCTGGAACCGGCACGCTTATGTCTGTGGCTGCGCCCGGTTGCACTGTTCCCGAAAACTGGAGCGGCGCGTCGCTCAAAAATTGGACTTGATTACGGTCGACTGTGCCACGCCAAGCGCCAATGCGGCGTGCCGGGTAAGCTGCCTCGAGCACGGCTGCGTGAACATTCAGCATGCCAGTGCCGCTTTCGTAAGTGTAATACGGCGGAAGCGGCGTCGCAGTCCGTTGCAGGATGTCCTTAACTTCAGCGGGCGCCAGGTTTGGATTGGCTTCCAGCATTAAAGCGATTGCGCCCGCAACCTGCGGCGCTGAAAAACTGGTGCCGTTTGCCGTGGTGTAGTAGGGAAGTTCTGTTGCGCTAAGGCGTTGCGTGCCAGCACCGGCAACACCGCTCGCGCCGGTGACGTTTGCGACGCCCGAACCGCGCAGGCTGACTACATTGACTCCCGGCGCCACCAGCGTCGGATGAAACATCGAATTTGCAAAGTCGCCGCGTGAAGAGAAACTCGCCAACCGCCCTTTTGTATCTGTTGCACCGACGCTGATCACCCAGGGCGCTACCGCGTACGGGTTCAAGGTGTGTGCGCCGGGGCCGGTATTGCCTGCGGAGAAAACTACATTGACGCCGGCATCAGTCAGCATTCTGGTAGCAATGTTGACCGGATCGTTAACGTCGAACACGGTGTTTGCCGAGAAGCTGCAATTGACCACCCGAACGCCAAGACTGCTGCCATTCGCGAGTACATAATCAAAGCCTTCAAGCACGTAGAGCAGTGATAGATCGCCGGCACTGAGTCCCACGACGCGCGCACCCGGCGCCACGCCCGTGTACTTTCCGGCCGATAGACTGCCGTTTCCGGCAATCACGCCGGCGACAAAAGTGCCATGCCCGTAAGCTTGATCGGTATTGCTCAGGCTTTCCGAGTTAATTGGATAGTTAAAGCCAAGACTGGCGCTTTGCGTGCTCGCAAGCTTGATGTTCTTCGCTACGCGCCCCGCAAGATCATTGTGGTTGCCATCGACGCCAGTGTCGAGGACCGCGACGGTTACGTTTTTTCCGCTAACCGGCAGGTTGTGGTTGCTGGTCGTAATTTCTGCGTCGTGCCAGGCGCGTTCAACTCCGGTTACAGCGCGAACTTCCGGCTCGCTGTTCAGATTCAAAGTTCGATTGCCGTAGATTGACCGGACCGCAGGTAACTTGGAGATCGCGGTGATCTGATCGCGGGTGCCCGTAAGCGTGATCATCGGCAACGCGCGGAGGCGAGTGCCGCCCACGATGCCAATTTTTTGCAGGTCAGCCAGGTCCGAATCCGCCGGCAGGCAATGATAGATAACTACGGCATTGACCGTGCTGTCGTCGGCAAGTTGAGTCAGTTGCAACGCCAACTCGGGATCAACACTTCCTAGTCCGGTTGACGGCAGTCGAATAGCGTTTGGCAAAAGTCCATCAGCACCAGTCATCACGATGCCATAAGCGCCGGTCATGACGATGCCATCAGCGCCAGTCATCACGATCCCCGTTACGCCAGTGAATCGCAGTCCATCAGGCACAACTGAAAAAACTACACCGTCAGCGCCTGTCGCTCGAACTGAGTCGGCGCCTGTCATCACAATGCCATCAGCGCCGGTCATGACGATGCCATCCGCGCCGGTCATCACAATGCCGTTGCCTGCTTGCTGTTGAATACCGTCAGCGCCAGTCATGACGATGCCGTCGGCGCCAGTCATCACAATGCCGTTAGCCAGTGTTATGGTTACGGAATCGGCGCGATAGCTGGTCCCGTCAGCGCCGGTCATCACAATACCGTCAGCGCCGGTCATCACAATGCCGTCGGCACTGGTAGCGCGAACGCTGTTGGGATATGCGACTCCGTCCGCGCCAGTCATGACAATGCCATCGGCGCCGGTCATGACTATCCCGTTAGCGCCGGCGTTTAGAATGCCATCGGCGCCGGTCATGACAATGCCATCGGCGCCGGTCATCACGATGCCGTCAGCTCCCGTCATGACGATGCCGTTAGACGAGGTGATACTGATTCCGGCCATGGTTGGCGACACAAACACCAACACGACCAGCGTCATGGCGACTAACTGTTTTGTTTTTCTGAAAGTCGGATTAGATCCAGTCTTCATGCCTAGCAAACTATCACCTCAGTCGGGTTTGTTGGCGCAGTCATGCTAATTCTGGCGAGGTGCTTTCGTAAGTTAAATGTGACGCCCAAAAACCAATACTATTTTGGTTCGTAACTCTTCGCGCCGCCTGCCTAATTTCGATCCGCGTCGCTGTTTTCCCTTTTGAAAGCCCAAGCATTTTAGTGGCCTGTCGCCCAGAATGTGTTGCGTAAACCTTGCGATTTCCCACTGAAATCATCTGTTTTAGACCGAATTTAGCTAAACAACTAACTGTTGGTAGAGTTTTCTGGTCTCCGCGCTCGGCTGTACTCCCAGCTCGTTTTCCAGCATCCGTTTCAATCCCTCGTAGTGCTCTTTTACGGCGCCACGGTTTCCCAGGGCTGCGTGCGCGCGCAAAATCATGCAGTGAATGTCTTCACGAAACTGATCTTCCCGAACAATGAGCTGCGCCAGCTGCATTGCCTTTTGCCAGTCCGCCGCGGTCTCGGCGACGCCGGCCAGCGACTCCAGCAATCTAAGGTACTGCTCGCGGTAATAGGTACGTTGTTCCTCGACCCAGAGCTCATAGCTGCCTTGCATAAACTCGCCGCGGTAAAGTGTGAGCGCCTGCTCGTACGCGCGAACGCATTCGTCAAAATTACGGGCGCGGCGCGCATTTTCGCCTTCACTGAGGAGGCGGTCAAACTCTTCAATGTCGATACGGTAGGAAAACTCCGGATTGAGTTGGTAATCGCCGTCGCGATACAGCAAAAAGTTTTGCTTCAAAGGCTGGTTGCTATTTAGCGCTTTGCGAATGTGCGAAACTGTAGGGTGAAAATTCTTTTCCACCACGGCCATGTCCGTTTCGCCCCAGAACGTATCAATGATGGTGTCTTTATTCGCCCGGTGATGACGGCGCGAAACGATGAAGCACAGAATGTCGCGAGCCCGCCGCGTGGTCCAGGCGTCAGCCGCCAGCGGTCGCGAAGGATCGCGCAGAATTGCAACCGGCCCCAACATGTTAATGGTCAGATCCGTTACTGGTTTGTTGGCGAGAGCAATCTCAGAGACTTGAGCGGGCGCGCGCGTAGCCGCCGGGCTGGACGAGACCTGTTCGCGCAAATCAAAGGGCAAGAGATCCAAGGCGTCTTCGCTGGAAAAAATTTCCCTGTACTTCTCAATCTTCTGCTTGAGCCAGTATTCATAGTCATATCTAACGGTGAGGTCGACCACCCGCCGCAGACGCTCAAGCATGCCGCGTTCATTCCCTAAATTAAAATCACAAAGAGCGATCGCCATGCTGGCTAGAGCTTCATAATAGTAAAGTCCATGCAGATGGAAATACTCGAGTGACTTACTGAGATCTTCGCGAGCCTGCTGGTATTCACCACGCGCTGCCATAATGCGGCCGCGGGTAAGTGAAGCTGTAAAGAACCCCAACTCGCCTTTTTCCGGTGGGCGCGCGCTGATGAGATGATCAATCTGCGCTTGGGCCGACGAGAGGTCGCCAGTCTGCAAGCCCAGCAGTGCCCGTTCCTCCAGTAATTCGGTGCGAGTCAAGCCAATGCCCGCTTCGTCGTAAGCACGAGCGGCGCGTTCGTAGTATTCAATCGCGCGTTCGATTTCGCCGCGCTCGCGATAAAGATTGCCGTACGTTTCAAAGGTTTCCGCGCGGGTGCCGGCGAGACTGAAGAGTTGGCAGCCTTCCAGCGCCTGGTCAAGGTGCTTTTCGCACGCGCTGAAGTCACCGCGATACAAATAGCAGCGGGCCATATTCAAATGGGCCACTGCCTCCTGGGGCATCGGCGGCGCTTGCCGATCCTTACGCAGCATGCGGCTGAGCCAGCGCAATGCTTCGCCGAAATCGCCGCGCATGCCTGCGGGCGTACCAAGGTTGTGCGCGATTAGGCGGATGTAGTATTCGTCATTACGCTCTTCGGCGGACTGCAGAGCTGCGCGAAACTCGCGTTCCGCGGCAGTCCATTCGCCCATCGCAACCAGGCATAAACCGCGCGTGTTACCACACTTTGTGCGGACTGCGGAACTCGGCTCGCTGAGCAGGATCGCGCGATCGAGATAGCTAAAAGCCAACTCATAATCGGCGCCACGCCGCGCTAGTGTTGCTAGTGAATGCAACGCATCAGCCTCACCTTCATTGTCCGCGCGCTCGTGCAGCAAAGATACCGCGCGCCGCAGAAGCGAATGAGCAAATTCATATTCGCCTTGCAGGCGCGCCACTTCGGCTCGATGGGCCAGCGCCCGGGGATGGGCCTCCAGCGCCGTCGCCGGCAATGAATCCGCCAGCGATGAGAGTGAACCAAGCGCTCCGGTTGAGATCCACTCGACGCCTCGTTCGGCAATCAGCCTGGCAGCACTTTCAAAGTCTTCTGCGGCCAGCCAGTGCCTGACGCCCTGTTCCCACGCGTGCCGCTCAATGAAATAGCCGGCGCAGCGCTGATGCTCCGCGGCAATTCCCGTTCGGCCGATCTCGCTGCGCAATCGCCGGCGCAAAAAATTCTGGAAGAGCGGGTGCAAGCGATACTCTTCGCCGCGCCGGTCGCTGGCGACAGTGATGAACACATTGCGGCGCACCAAATTCGGTAACACGCGGGCGCAATTCAAACCTGGATAAAGCGCAGCACAAATGTCCAACTCAATCCGGTCGAGCAGCGAAACCTTTAGCAACAGGTTTTGCACCTCGGCAGGTTCATCGGAAAACACTTCCTCGGCAAAGTAATCGAAAATATCCCGTTCGGATTGGCGCAGCACTTCGACCAAATCCGGAACGTCCGCCTGGCCCCCGCGACCACTGATCACGTTGCGCTGGGCCACCTGTCTTACAAGTTGCAACGCCGTGATCCAACCGTGCGTTCGTTCGCGATATTCAGCGAGTTGCTCAGGAGTCAGCTCGAGATCAAAAACCCGGCGGAACAGTTCGCGTGTCTCTTCATCCGTGAAAAGAAGATCAGCGCGGTCGATAGTGGCGAGCGGAGAGTGGGTGCGTAGCCGCCCAAGAGCCAGCGGCGGGACTTCTCGAGACACAATAACGACGTGCAACACGTCGGGAAGGTAAGCAAGCAACCGATCCATGACAACGTGCACTGCCGTGTTTGCGCCCAGGTGATGGTAATCATCCAGCACGAGAATCAACTGTTGCTCAACATGTTCGAGAACTTCGTTTAGAAAAACATCGACCGCTCGCTCCGGATGTTGTGCTGACTCGCCGGTCGTTTCCTGAAGATATGAGAACAAAGCTTTGCCGAAGTCCGGCACGAGTTTCTGAATCCCAAAGCCGAGGTAGCCAAGGAAAACTGCCGGGTCCGCATCAGTGTGGTCCAACTGATACCAAACAAACTGGCGCTCATGCGTGCGCAGGAAATCGGCCACCAACGTCGTTTTTCCGGAGCCGGCATTAGCCGTAACCAGCGTCAGTGGATAGCCTAGATTTGCAAGTAAGCGAGCAAATAGTCGGGGTCGCGACAATAATTGTGGAGCCGGCCGCGGCGGCAGCAGCTTGGTTCGCAGAAAGAAGCCGGGAGGCGAGCCCTGGAGGCCGCTGTTGTTTGCGGACGGAGTTTCGGTGGAAGAACTTTCCAGATGCTTCCTGGGCGCCATTAGCTGCTGTCTCTGACCGCTGCTAGGGTAGGGCGGCAGAGTAGCATGGAGAAATAGGATCAATCCACCATCGATTGCGCTTGGTTGATTATTCACAGATGCTTCTGGGGGGTTCATCGGTCAACCTGGTGTCTCGTGTCTAGACAAACTGTTCGGGTGCCGCTGCTCTGAGTTCTCGAGACTGATCGCTGGTCTTTCCTTCGGACTTGCGGAGAAACCTCGCAAACTCGTCAAGCGCGGAAGCACGGCCATGAGAGTGGTCCAGCGCAATGCTCGCTTGCTCACTCGACAGACCGTAACTTTCAAACAAAGCAATCGCTTCCGGCCTTGTGAAGGCGAGCGCTTCCTCTTCAATGACGACTAGAGATTGTTTTGAACGCAACCGCCATAAAGGCGCCGGGGGCATACTGCGACTGGTAATCAGCACATGTACGTCAGCGGGCAGCAGCGGCAGCAAACGCGTGAAAAACGGAACCAGCCACTCTGAATCGCATACCAAATGAAGATCTTCTATTACGATCAAAAGTGATTCGTGCTTGTCGCTATCACTCAATTCGTAAATGAAGGCTTCCGCGAGCGCATCGATGTGATCGAAATCGGCAGATTCAACCAGTGGCAACAATAATTTCCCGCCAAAGCCTGGACGTCGCTCGCGGATACTGCCAATTAGATAGTCAAAAAAGATTCGCGGATCACTGTCGGGCGCATCTACCTTGTACCAGGCAACCCTCCGCCCGTATCTTTCAGCAAAGTCCACGGCCAACAGGCTTTTGCCTGTTCCCGCGCGACCGCTAATGATGGTTGAAGTACCGGCGCTTACACTTCGTTCCAGCATATTGAGCAAACGTGATCGGGAAAAGCGCGGTCGCCTCGCCGGCTGCGCAATTTTGTCTGTAATGAGTTCCAACCTGCCGCTTGTCAGGCCGTGAGAGGAGTCGATTAAGAACATAAGATTTGGAGGAACTTCCTTCCTTGTAGATAAGACGTTGGTTACCGGGTGGCCACCGGTAATGAGCTCAAAACTGAGAAAAACGCTCGTCGATAGCCGTTGAATGTTTTATTGCAATCCGCTTGAGAAATTCTTGAGGTTTTAAACACGGCTTGCCACTTGACCCGGATTCTGGCAACAAGGAGGCGCGGCTCTGACTGGACGGGGAGAGTCGGACGGGACTTCAAAGACCAGAAAACTGAGGGAATTTGCCCGATTTCTCACCTTTTAGCGCATGACAAACCCAGACCAACTTTGTTATACTGCGCGAGCGGCAGGTCATGAAGCCGCTTTTTGTGACTTTCGGTGACCTGATTTTCCTCAATTCACGATTCCTTCCATGGCCTGGGTTCCGGTCATGCTCCTCAACCTGACGCGACCGGCGGAGTGCCACCTCGCATGAAAATACAAACAGATTCTGCAGCCAAGTGCCGAGTGTTGATCGCAGATGACGATCAAAAAGTTCGCGCGCTCCTGAGTGAGTTGCTCGAGGCCGAAGGCTATGAAGTGTTATGCGCGAGTGATGGCGGCAGCGCCCGCGTTGCTGTCACTGCGTTTCAGCCTGAAGTCGTCATCAGTGATGTAGTAATGCCGGTTATGAATGGCATCGAACTTTGCTGCCTAATAAAAAAAGATCCGAAGACGTCCGACATTCCAGTCCTGCTGATCAGTGGCTTGCGCAACGCGCCTGAAGACAGTCTAGAAGGTTTGACTGCCGGTGCGGATGACTATCTCAACGTGCCGTTTCGCAATGAGGAGTTACTCGTCAAAGTCGCCAGACTTGCGGAGCGGCATCGTGCTCATCAGGTATTGCGCGAAAGCGAGCAGCGTTATCGACGACTCGTTGAGTTGTCGCCCGAAGGAATTGTGGTTCATAGTGCCGGAAAAATTCTTTATGTGAATCCCGCAGGTCAGCGCCTGTGGGGCGCGGATAGACCAGAAGAGTTAATCGGACAATCAATACTTGACCGTGTTCATCCTGACTACCACGAGACCGTCAACCAGAGAGTTCGCCAGGTATTGGAAGAAGGATCGCCGACTGACCTAATCGAGCAGCGACATGTGCGACTGGATGGGGAAGTGATTGATGTTGAAGTTGCTGGAATGCCATTCGTTGTGAATGGCCAGCCGGCCGTGCAGGTTGTCATGCGCGACATCACTGACCGCAATCGCGGCCGCGAAGCTCTCAGACAAACAGAAACTCAATTGCGCACCGTAATTGGCAGCGCGGCACTGGTGCTCTTTGTAATTAATCGGGAAGGCATATTCACGCTGGCAGAAGGCGAGGGACTAAAGAAGCTCAACCTGGAACCAGGCGAGCTGGTTGGCCAGTCAATCTTCGATCTTTATCGCGACCATCCTCAGATTTTGCGAAACATCCGTCGCGCTCTTAAGGGCGAAAGTTTTTCCGATGCGGTTGAAGTCGAAGAACTGACTTTTGAGACGCGCTACTCGCCGCTTGCCGATGACGCCGGCAAGGTGACGGGTGTTATCGGCGTGGCCACGGATATTACGGAAAACCGAAAAGCGCAAAACGCACTCCAGGAAAATGAGGAGCGTTATCGCGAGCTCTTCGAGAATGCCAACGACATATTCTATACGCACGATCTCTCAGGAAACTTTACTTCTTTGAATCGGAGTGGCGAAAAGATAACCGGTTACAGCCGCGCAGAAGCTATGCGCATGAACCTTGCCGATGTGCTTGCGCCTGACTATCTCGCGCTTGCCCGCCAGATGATGGGTCACAAAACCGATAAAGATGGTTCGACAGTTTACGAGCTGGAGCTGGTTACGAAAGGTGGAGGCAGGGTACGCCTGGAAGTCAGCACGCGCTTGATTTTTCGCGATGGTCAAGCCATCGGCGTGCAGGGTGTGGGACGCGATTTAACCGAACGCAAACGCTCGGAAGAAGCATTGGCCCAACAGGCACAACGCGAGGCCATGACGCACCGGATCTCGCAGGCGATTCGTTGTTCGTTGGACAGTTCTGAGATTTTTCACACCGCGGTGCACGAGCTCGGCTCTCACCTCAAGGCTGATCGCTGCTCGCTCTTCATCAAAGATGAAAAGACGCAACGCGTCAGAAACGTCGCTGAATATCATTCCGATGGTATTGCTCCGGCCGCTTCCAATTTTGAGCTTGAGGATGTGAAGCTGCTGATCGAATCGCTCGACCAGAATGGAGTGCTCTGTTTTGACGACGCGGCGCACGAGAACAGCATTGCGGATTTCTATTCTCGTATTCTCTCGAAAGCCCAGGTGCGCTCAATCATGTATGTGGCAATCAGAGTGGGCGATGAAGTAACGGCGGCGTTCGCTCTTTCCACGACGCTTGCGATACGCCATTGGAGCGACTCAGACATCGCCCTTGCCAAGGCGGTTGCCGATCAAACCGGCATCGCCATTCGCCAGGCTGAGCTCTATCAGAAAGCGGAAGCCACTTCGAAACGTGAAGTCCTGGTCAACCGTTTGACGATGACGATTCGTGCTTCACTGAGCTTGCCTGAGGTATTGAGCACAGCAACCCGCGAACTGGGTATGGCGCTCGGCGCATCGCGCGTCCACATGCGCCTGTACGATCCAGCGAATCCTGTGGCCCCGGTGAAACATGAATATGTCGCGTCCAATTGCAATAGCTTTGACTCTGAACTCCGTTACGACGGCCCCTTTGGTAGACATCTGATGAGCATGTCAGGGCCGCTGGTGATTGGTGATTGCTCGAACCATCAGGAAGGCCCAGCCGAGTTCAGCGCCGCCATTCGCGAGTACGCCCACGACGGAGGCGTCCGTTCGGAGATCGTTTACCCGTTAATTGTTAAGGGACTATTTCGCGGCGTGCTCTGTATTCATCAAACAGACCGGTGGCGCGATTGGACGGAAAATGAATTGTCCCTGGTCCACTCGGTTGCTGAGCGGTTGGCGATTGGTATTGCGCAGGCCGAACTGTTTGAGATGGTGGCCAAAGCAAAGTCGGAGTGGGAAACGACTTTCGATTCAATGTCGGACGGTATTTTTATTTTCGAGCCTTCCGGACGTTTGAAACGCGTGAATCGGGCCGGCGCGGCGATGGAAGATTCCGAGCCCCGCAATCTGTTAGGCCGCCAGTGCTGCGACATCCTGCGGGCGTCTTCGGAAAAGCAAACCTGCGTGGTTGAAAGGGCCATAGAGGAAGGCCGCAGGATCATTATTGAAGTCATCCCCACTCGCTTGAATCGTCCCATTTTGGTTTCCATTGAACCGGTTCTGGATCGAACGGGTGCTGTCACTGCCGCAGTTTGTACCGCCCGCGATCTTTCCGAACTGCGCAAGGTGCAGGCCGTGGCACGTGAACACCAGTCGCTGCTGACGAATATTCTGGAAAGCGCCCGCGAGTCGATCTATGCAGTCGACGTTGACGGTCGTTTCAAGTGGTGCAACAACGCGACGTTGTCCGGACTTGGTTACAAACGCGAAGAGTTCATCGGGACACGCTTCCTTGACATGGTTTATGAGAGCGACCGGGAAGTGGCAAACGAGAAACTGAAAACGGCGCTGAACGGTCAGGCGCAAACATACGAGATGCGTTACTTTGCGGCTGACGGACGGCTTCGTTATGCTCGCGTCGACAATTCACCGCTGGTCGTCGAAGGAAAGACGACGGGCGTGTTGGGCATTGCTCGCGACATCACCGAACAAAAAGAGGAGCGCGAGCGCGCGGCGCGTGCCGACAAATTGCGCGCGCTCGGCCAACTGGCTTCGGGCGTGGCCCATGATTTCAATAATTCGCTGGCTGCGATTCTTGGGCGGGCCCAATTGCTGCGACGACAAACGCAGGATGAGGCCCTGGTGCGAAATCTGGAGATTATTCAAACGGCCGCTGAAGACGCTGCGGCCACTGTGCGTCGCATTCAAACCTTTGCGCGAAAATCGCCTGCAAAAGAATTCGAGCGGCTTGAGGTCTCGAGTTTGCTGAACGACGCGATCGAGATAACACGAACGCGTTGGCAAAATGAAGCAAGACTGCGGGGCCTGGACTACGAAGTGATCTTGAATGCCGACAGCGGACATTACACTTTCGGCAGCGCGTCGGAGTTGCGCGAAGTTTTTGTCAATCTAATCGTCAACGCCGTCGATGCGATGCCCAAGGGTGGCAAGTTGAAGATCAGTTGCGTTGCCGATAAGGGGCGATTGCAATTGCAGTTTGCCGACAACGGGACCGGAATGCCTGAAGACGTTCGGCAAAGAATCTTCGATCCGTTTTTCACGACCAAAGGCGCTCACGGAACGGGACTCGGTCTTTCTGTGAGTTACAGCATCATTGAGCGGCACGAAGGATCGATTAGTGTTGCTTCGAATCTCGGCGAAGGTACAGTTTTTACCGTGGAGTTGCCTGCCACCGAAATGGCAACGGAAGCTGCCACGGCGCCGGCAGATGATGTGGAGTTACCGAAACTCTCAATTCTGGTCATCGATGACGAGCCGGCAGTTCGTGAGACACTGGCCGAGATGCTGGAGTTGATGGGCCATCGCGTCGTGCTGGCGGACAGCGGGCAGAGTGCCTTGCAGTTGTTAAGCGCAAACGAATGCGAGCTGGTGTTTACTGATTTAGCTATGCCGGACATGGATGGCTGGGAAACGAGCCGCGAGATTCGCAAACGTTGGCCGGAAATGAACGTGGTGCTGGTAACGGGTTATGGAAGTGGTACGTTGCCACCAGCCGGTGAGGACAATCTCGTTAACGGCATCATCGGCAAGCCTTTTGATTTTTCACAAATCAACCAAACGATTACAAGTATTCTCGCCAACCAGGCGCTGCTTGAAAGCGCGCGTGTCTAAGTTCGGCTGCGAGCTAATTGTAGTTCATTATTCCGGCGCTCGCCGTAAAGCCAACTCCGAAACCGACCACGATCGTTGGGCCTTTCCAATCGTCTTTTTCCGCGAGCATAAATCCCGTCGAGGCGCTCGAGAGGTTGCCGTAGTTTTTGAGCACCTCATATGAGCCCTGGACCTTGGTCGAGTCAGTTGCGAGGTGTAACTGCGAGCAAACGCCGTCGATGTTGTGGCACCTCTCGATACCGGCAGAGCGGCGGTCAGGATTATGACACGGGGGAATGCCCGCATGTGCGTAATATCTTCTAGTGATCAAGGAAAGCGGAATCGCCCGATGGTGCTTTCGCCGATGCTGCCGAAGTAAAGCGCGCCGTTGTGCTCGACGGCATTCGCGATTTCGGCATAACAGTCAGAAGCAGGATTTTGCAGGTTCTCAACAACCTTGCCATTCAGGTCGAGAGCGAGCACGAAGCTGTATCGCTTCGGGGCCGGCTGAAGAAATCGTGGCAAACGGCAAACAACTTTTCTCAGGAACGGATACGGCGACAGTTTGTCGAGTGTCTTGTCGCGCGGTGTCACCAGCGCCAACCAGAATTTATCTTTCCCGTTGGAAGAGATGCCATCGGGAAAGCCCGGCAGGTTGTCAATGAAGACTTCCGACTGACCCTGCTTTGGACCACTCAGCCAAACCCGATGCACTCGATAGGCGCCCGTCTCCGCAACCAGAAGAAAAGTTTGATCGGGACTGATCGCAACGCCGTTGGCGAAACAAAGATCTTTCATCAACGTCCGCGTCGCCTTTGTTTTTGGGTCATAGGCAAGCAGGCGGCCGTTCCCACCATGTTCAAGAATGTCGGCGGTGAAGTTTGTGAGGGGAAATTTGCTGGATGCATCGGTAAAGTAGATGGTCCCATCTCGAGCGACATCCAGATCATTCGTACAAGCAAAGCGCAACCCGTCTGCTTCTGTAGTTAACACGCTGACCGAGCCGTCGTGCGCGATCGAAAGCAGTCCGGCAATCGCATCGGCCACAATCAAGTTTCCGTTTCCATCGAAGATCAAGCCCAGCGGCCGGCCGCGCGTGTTGGAAAATTCTTCCGGCCGCGTTCCATCTGCCTGCAAGCGCATGATGCGTCCATCGTCGAGCCCTGCATAGATCCGACCCTCAGCATCGATGGCCACGTCTTCAGGCGCGAAGCCCGCTCCCGGGCGAGCATCGCCGGTTCCTAACGAAATCCGTTCAACTCCAGCAAGCCGCGAATTCTGTTGATACTGGCCCGTCAAGGCCGGCGCCTGCGGCGGGTTCCAGGCGACGGGTGAAATCGGCACAGGAAACACGAGCAGATAAACGATTAGCAGGACGACCAAGTCGACGAGGAAAAGCAGTAACAGTTTGTTTTTGCTCATGAGGAGTGATGATGAAATCGCAAACTAGCAGTTTGCGTTACGAGTTACTGAAAAAGTTGCTAGCGCTCGCCCCGCGCTTCTTCCACTTCGCTTTCCAACGACACGGTGAGCTGGCGAATTCCCGCCTGGTCCATCGGCTCGATCAGGCGCAGCGCTTCGTCCAGCACTCGCCTTTGATGTTCCGGCCAGTTCGGCAATCCAGCGACGCTGCCAAATTTTCCAGCGTAAAGTGCCGCGCGCGGCGGTCGGACACTCTCGACTACTTCCCGATCAACTGCCAGCGTCATGGTGGGAATTTCTGCCAACTCAACTGCACGCGCGATCAGCGACACGGATTGGTGACAGAGTCGCGAAGCAGGAATTAGTAGCGCCGCCTGCACCTCGTAGCGTTTTATTCGTTCGAGAATTTTCGGCAGCATCTCGTCAACCAGGCGCGCGGCGTCAGGAATGAAGCCGGCAAAACTCCAGAACACAGGATTCAACTGGCCGATAATGCCATTACTCTCAAATTCAAAAAGACGCGCCAGTGGCAGCAACGAATTACTGTCGGTCATCACGGCGGCCGGATCGTAACCGCGCGCGACGAATCGCAGGTCTTCGGCTTCAATCTGCGAGGGAATCTCACGAAAAGTAAAATCGCCCGCACTGGCGCTGGTGTCGAACGGGTTAGTGCCGTCGACGTAGGCGCCAGCCGACGAAATCAACGCCAAGTTCAGCATCGGCAATGCGCGCCGCGCCGGTGAAAATGGCGCGCGTTGGTTTTTTACAAACGGATACGAGTCGCCAACATCGCCGTTAACAGCTTGCTTGCTGCCGTCGCTTTGCCAATGCGCATAGCGTTTTCGCCAATCATCAACGCGCTCGATAATTTCCACTTCCAATTCTCTCCCATTCATGCAGTGTGCGACTGCGATTTCCCACAATAAAACAAGCAAGCAGGGCAGCAATGATAGCAACACCGAGAGCTGCGACAGAATAGCCGTGCAGCGCAGCAAATGCCATTCGTTTTGGATCGCTCGCGGACACTTGATCAATCGGTAGGACCATTGCCGCGCGCAACGCGCGCATCCTCGCGGCAATTATCCATTCACCTCCGGCCGTAGCGATTGCCATCGTCGCCAACAAGAGCATCTGCACCGTTAGGCGGCGGCGCGAATGATTTCGTTTGAGGCCCAGGGCAATAATCATGAGTACTAAACTCAGAACAAAACCGCTGATGTTCACAATTGAAAGAGTGTGACTGACGATTGTGCCGGCGATCTCTCCGGCGTTTGGCAAATTGAAGCTTCGCAAAACATGAAAGGCAGTAGGCGCAACCACCGCGCTAAACAGAACCGCTGCGCCTAACCATAAACCGAGCAGAAACAATCTAAGGTTGTTCATAATCGCGACTAGTCGAATTTGGATATTTCCGGAAGCAAAGAGATGCGCGGCGGTTGAACGTCAAGCGCCGTTAATTCGCGTGGATCTGGAACCGTTAACAACCACGAAAGCGCCCGGTCGAGCTGCGCCTGATAGTCAACCAGATCAAGCGACATGAAAACACTGCTTCCCAGCAATGCAAACTTTTCCTTTGCCCGGGTGTACATTTGGCGTGCGGCTCCAGGCCGGCCGATTTCCAGATGATGAAAAGCCACTGCTGATTGAATCATTGCCTGGAGGAAAAGTTTTTCCTGCGGGCCCACTTCACCCATCCAGCGTTCTTCCCAAACATCGTGCGCCGCGTGAAACTCGCCGGCGTTGTACAAATCGATTCCGGCGATATATTCGACCGGATAGGCGGCGACATGATCATCGGTATAGGGCGTTTGCTCAAACGCGGTGGTTT
>DATNOG010000009.1:0-63067 GCA_035601415.1 Pyrinomonadaceae bacterium
TTCGGTTTGTCCCGTCTCTGCCGACGATTCCGAGAAGATGCTGTCCGTTTCTGAACAGGGATACGGCAAGCAAACACCGATTACGACCTATCGCTTGCAATCGCGTGGCGGTAAAGGCGTCATCAACATGAAGACGACCGACAAGACAGGAAAGGTTGTTGCTGTCTTTCCGGTTGATGCTGAGTCAGAGATCATGATCATCACGCAACAGGGCAAGCTGATCCGCATTGAAGCCGACAGCATTCGCAAGACAGGGCGCAGCGCCCAAGGCGTCAGGCTAATCAAAACTGAAGAAGGCGATCGGGTAACCAGCGCTTCGCTGGTTGAGGCGGCGGAAGAAGAGGAAGAGACGGACCAAGCATAAGTATTAATCATGCTGATTGAGCGAAGCGCAACTATGTCGCAAAGTGGTTTTCCTGCTGGTATAATTCAATCATGAGCTGGAATCCCGAAGATGTAATCCAAGGAGTACCACGACGGCCCCGCATCGCGGATGCCTCCGCAAGCACAATTCTATGGGCGATTGCCGGCGGACTCATCGCCGGTCCAATCGGTGTACTCGTGGGCGGAGCAGCGGGAACCCTTGCTGCCAGCCAACGGCAGCCCTTGGAAATGGCAGTCCGTGGATACTTAATAGGACAAGGTTTGGAAGTGATTTTCTTCTACCCGGCGCCTCGGGCAATTAAGGTTACTTTCCGAGATGCCGCGAATTCGTATTGGACGGTCGAAAGTGTCGCACCCGATCACCTGCCGCTTGATTCTCCTGAGGATGTTGCTGATTGGCTTTACGGCAATCTTGTCGCAAACGAACTTCCACGGGTACTTTCTAGAATTAGGCGCGCCAGCTAGATGAATCTTGATGAAGCCATTGAAGGCCTTGAAAAGCGAGTCGCAGAAGTTCGAAACGCCTCACTCACGGATGACAGGACACGTCTCGGGAGTGTATTGGCCTTACGTCAAGAGGAGCGGTCAATCAACGAAGGGACGAGTGAGTTTGACGTAATAATCTTTGGCGACCTCAATGATTTCAAACATCTAAATGACTTACACGGACATGATGCTGGAAATGTCGCACTTACTGAGGTTGGCGAAGTCTTATGGAAATTTGTTATCGAAGATCTACAGGGCAAAGCCTACCGGCAGAGTGGTGATGAGTTTGTAATCCTGTTGAAGCTAGGATTACTCGATAGATTCTTGCTTGCTTTAACTTCCTTTACCAACATTCCGTTCTCCCATAATCAACAAGATTTGAGTACATCCATAAGCTTTGGGTTCGCGATAAGCGATCGGAAGACAAGCTTCGCCGACTTGCTCCAACGAGCCGACGCGGCGTGCCAAATGGCGAAAGCTGGCGACCTGACTACCGCTGTCGAATGGACGGAAACCCTGAAACTAAATCCGCTCGTGAGAATCAGCGGAAGATGTCGCGAATGCGGTGCGAAAATCACCTGTAATGTGCCTAAGGAAAACGCACCAACGAAGCTTAGCTCGTGTCCATGTTGTGGTCAGCCTCTCTAGAGATTGACTTCTCCTTCGACCCAAACCTCGCCGTCTTCGAAAACTTCTTTCTTCCAAATCGGCACAGTGCGTTTTAGTTCGCCTATGGCCCACTCGCAGGCCGCGAATGCTGCTTGTCGATGTGGCGCGCTGACGGCGATGACGACGCTGGTCTCGCCAATCTCCAGACGCCCGGTGCGGTGAACAATCCCGATGTGCGCAATCTCAAAACGGTCGTGAGCTTCGCGTCCCAGCCGCTCAAGTTCGCTGAATGTCATCGGCGCATAAGCTTCGTAGACGAGATACAGGGTTCGGCGCCCGCGCGTCCACTCGCGCGCATAGCCGTCAAGCGTCACAGTCGCGCCGCATTCCGGCAACACAACTCTGCGCGCGACCGAACCGACGTCGATCGGTTCATTGGTTAATTCAAAAAAGTCGTTGGCCAACGTTGAGGCGGGCGAGACGCCCGCGGTCCCAGTGTCGGTCCCAGTGGCATGCGCTTCAGTTTCTTCCGAGTCGGGTTTTTGCGCTGCACAGCCACCACTGACGGGCGGAAACACGGCCAGCTCATCGCCGTCTTTTATTTCTCGATCGGGCTGTGCGTATTCCTGATTCACTGCAAACAAGAGTGAGCGCCCAAAGCGGCGTAGCTCGGGAAACTTTTCCAGGAGTTCTGCGAATGCTGAAGCCGCGTTCGTTGCGCGCAAAGAAAGTTGGACCTCCGCCTGACCCACGACGTCCCGCGCCGCGCCGAAGAAGAGCACTGTCACTTCAGTTTTACTTTGCTCCGACAATTGCATTCCTGTTCGCATCAGTACCGATGACAAATGGAAAATGGAAAATGATAAATGGAAAATCTGCTTTTTTCGATCTTAGTGCCATCTAAAAAAACAGAAATGACAGACAGGGATGTCTGCCCTACTCCATCTCAATTTTCCGGCCACTGTGGCCATTGCCTTTTGCCAATTCATGAATGCGCGCGCGTTCTTCGTAGTTCGACACGGCGCGGTCGAGCATCTCACGCAGGCGTTGCAGGCGCTCAGCCGTTGAGCGCAGCTCGAGTAAATCCTGTTTGACGTCGGTATCAACCTCCATGGCCGCCGCCACCAAAAACGAAAGTCGTTGTGGCTCGGTATCAGAAATGTCCGGCAAGTTTGCGCGCTCATCGTTGATGATTCTGACGGCGCGCGCGATGCGCGTGAAGGTTTCAGCTACGTCTCGCGCGCTTTCGCTCAACAGGTTCGGGTCTTCTTCGTCGTCCTCAAAATAACTCAGGCGGGCCAGCAGATAAGGGTCATCGCGCTCTACGTATTCCTCGATGCGATAACGAATGATCCCGACGGTCAGAATGTTTGCACGACCATCGGGCATCGGCTGGGTTTCGGTGATTTCGGCGACACAGCCAACGTGGCCGGCAGGCGGCATGTCTTTTTCAGAAGTTGAAGCGTCAAAATAGGAAACACCAAAGAGACTATTTCCCGCGCGCACATCATTCAACATTTGCCGGTAGCGGGGTTCGAAAATGTGCAGCGGCAGCGGCACGCCGGGAAACAACACCAGCGCCAACGGAAAGATCGGTAGCTCACTTACGCCTCTTACCTTGTCATAAGCTTCACTCATTGATTATTGACGGACGATGACTGGCGAACTGCAAACCTGGGCAATCGAATTTGAAGATCAACTGTTGCGAGATCGTCATTATCGCAGACGAACAGAGAGAAGTCAGCACGAAACGAGGAGCTAGTAGTACTAATGCTGTTTGGGTTGTCTTATTTCATTAGCACCGCCGCTTTAGCGCGGTGAACCTGGTGTACGACTCGACCGAAAACCGTTTAAACGGTTTCCCTCCCCGAGCCTAATGATGAATCACCGGGCTGAAGCCACGGTGCTAATGAGAAAAGGCGGTTAACTCAAAGTGGATTGGTAATCAGCCTGCAGTCGTGGTAACGCAACTGTTAATTTGCGGATCACTTTTTTTGGCGGAGCTAGATGTTGTTAGCTTAGTAGTCGGACCGGTTCAGGCGAGATCAAGCGAGTGTGGGGCCATGCGGCGCATGGTTGAGATTAGAATCTCGGTATCGAAAGGCTTGTTGAGAAACTCGTCCGCGCCCACTGCAAAACACTCTTCGCGCACGTCGCTGCTATCGGCGGAAGTCATGACCAGTACCTTTGTTTTCGGCAGGTGGGCTTTGATGTATTCCAGTATGCGCAATCCCACTTCGGGCGATCCGGTTTCGGGAGGAAGATGCAGATCGAGGATCGAAATGGCCGGCTCATAGACAGTCGCCCGGCGCACCGCAGACGGCAAGTCATTCGCGGTGACCACGTCATAGTCGTCGCTAAGCGTCCAGAAAAGTTGCTGGGTGATGGCTTCATCGTCATCGACGATGAGGATTCTGGGCTTCATGGGCGATCTCCTTAACGCAAACAGCTTCGGATTAACCTCGTTTCAGGGCAATGACCATACCAACGTCGAGGCGGTGGCCCAACTGATGAGCCCTCTCAGAAATGTGAGACTAGCAAAGAGCCTTTCCTGTGTAGCTTTGGAAACAACTTCGCCGAACAGTGTCTACAGACGTGGACGATCGAGCAGCGAAGTAAGTGATAGAAGAAAGGAATACTTGCTCAATGAGCAAAACATCACTTGGAAGGTTCAATGCGAACGAAGTCGATGCCGGCCGCTTGCTCGGCCACATCGACGCTGGCCACAATCTTCAGCGCCGCCAGATCAATTATCTCGACCGTACCCGGCTCAGCCCCAATGCCCTCGACGGAAGCAAATGCATAACGATCATCGGGTGAAACGACTACGCCGTGCAGCACTTTTCGCCGTGTGCGAATGCGCGCCAGCTCAGCGCCTGTTTTCAAATCGATGATCGACACTGACTGATCGCGTTTGTTGGTTGCCAGCAAACGCGTGCCATCGTGCGTTGTCGCGAGATTATAGACTCCGGCGCGCGCTTGCAGGCGTCGCACAACTTTCCAGTTGGTTGCATCGACTTCAACAATCTCGTCGGACTTATTGCACGCTACGAAAATGGACAAACCCGTTGTCGAGGGTTGGGCCCAGGTTGGCGAACAGCTGACATCACCGGGCTTCGGCGGTTCCATGCCCTGACCGCCCATGTCCATGTGTTTCATTCCGCCGGCTGCGGTTGTTTTCATTTTTGCCGTTGCAGGTGGGCCAACCATCCCCAGCTCATGCCCTTTGGTTAGCAGGAAATGGCGCGAAACCTTAAGCGTCTGCGTGTCGATCTCAACCAGCAGGTCATCCATCATGCAGGCAGAATAATGTTTTGTTCCTTGCGGATTCAGGCGCGAGCCGTGCGGCATGACGCACGTTTGAATGCGTGCTACCTCGAGCATCGGATCAGTGGCAACGACTGACACGGATGAAGGAACCATGTCGCCATGCAAGTTGAAGTTGACTACGTAAAGCAAGCTACCATCGGCGTTGAGGTCCATGGTGGCAGGAAAAAAACCTAACGTAGTCTTGCCAAGAACGCGATCATCTTTGGTCGAATATTTCCAGACTCTTCCGAAGGGACGGCCGTGGCCGAGCGAGACGTAGTAAAACTGCTTATCGCGCGATACAGCGAGACCATGTGGTCCATCGATGTCGGTCGGCATGTCGCCAGTGGGGATTTCGCGCTCCAGGCGCCCGCCGGATGGTCCAAAGCGAATTAGAGAAATCGTATCCGCGGCTTCGGATAAAACGTAAACCAGATAATCTTTATCGGGCTTCGTTTGAGCGAAGGTGTGTGATCCAACCACGAAAAGGGCAAGCCACAAAGGCGCCGAAAAATAGAGAGCAAAACGAATAGAACGGCAGCTTGCCTGCATCTCGGTATTCCGCTTTAGCATTTCTCCGTAGCTTTTTGTCTTTGTGCCTTTGCTTTTTTCTAAGGCTTGTCGGGTGGAAAGTCTTTTTCGTCGATTTCGTCAATCACCTTCAGCTCGGCGCCGAATTTCTGATAACCGCGAAAGCGAATTTCGTTGCGGCTTTGAACGGTCATGCCACGCCCAACTGTTGTCAGCAGGATCTCTGAATGAGTTGGCAGCAGATATTTGTTTTCAGCGATGGTCACCCAGTCATAGTCGATCAGGCTGGTGGCTGCGCGGATGGGATAGTCTGCGGGTACTTCAGTGGCAATCTGCTCAAAACGCAAAACGCGATTCAGTTCCCGATCGATCCAGATACGGCCGCGCGAACCGACCACCGCCGGCTCGGCATCACCCGCCCGCAAGGTTAATTGCGAAAGTTCTCTTGAAACTTCGTACTCGTAAACCAGTGTGTGTCGGTCCTGAATCACGTCTGTGTCGACCAGCTTAAACTTTGTGTCCGATTGCGGTTTGAACACGTCGGCGACGGCGGAAATATATTCAACTCCGCTGGAGGTTGCACCCGGGTCCACGTCCTTGCTGTAGTCGCGTTTCTGCGTGGTCTCCTGGGCTCGCGGCACGCCGTTGACTGCCAGGACCTTGTATTGTTCGCCGGCGGTGGCACGGTAGGCCACGGCGATGGTGAGATTGTCCTGCGGCAGCCAGTTGTTGGTGTCGCCGTAAGCGCGCGAACGCTTGATCATTTGCTTAACGATAAAGTCAGGCATCGCATCGGCGGCGGCGAGCGTGGCCGCGCGCGTGCGTTCCAACAATTCATTTGCCTCTCGCTCGGGCGGCAACGTCGAACTGGTTGGATTCAAACGGCGGCGTTCAGCTTCTTCCAGCGTGCGCCGCAACAATGCGTCATTGCCACTCTTGCTGGCCACCAAAGAACGCATGCCGTCGGTCAAGGGAAACCCAATGCCGCGCTTGCGAATATCGGCTACAACTTCGTCGCGCAGCTCGGGATGCTTTGGCAGTTGGTAAACCAGCGTGACCAGCTCTTTGCTGGTAAGCGGAGCCGAAGACTGCGCCTTAACTAACGACGGAGTAATAATTAGAAACAGCAATAACAAGCCAAACAAATTTCGCTTCATATGTAATTAATGCGGCAGGCGGATGAGCAAATCTCCGCTGATGGTAAATGTGCCCGGCGGTGTGTCGATCATAGAGGGTCTCGAAATCAGTAATCCCACCACCTCAGTCCCTGAAAGTTCCAACGTGATGTCCATATTGATGGCCGTTGACTTTTCAAGCCGCAAATGCTCGACCCTTAAGCTCTTGAAACGTGCAAGCTCGATTGTCAGGGAATAGTTTCCCTCAGTCAAAGCGGCGAACTTGAACTGACCTTCATCGTTTGCTGCGACGGCAGTGGCAACTCCTGTCCTGGTGTTATTGACGATGACGGTGGCTCGCGGAATCACCGCACCGTTAGGATCGAAAACGGTTCCTGCAAGCGGCGCTTTCTCATCAGCGACTTTTTGCGTTTTAGTGATTCGAATCTGCTGCAGGCAGCTACCATTGCTGGATGAGTGCTGGGCGAAAACTGTAGAAGATAATCCCAGCAGCGTCGCGAAGACCGCCGCGGCCTTCCTTGAAATGCGTTTTCGCAATGCCTGCAGACCGACGGGACAGTCTTTGGTTAAAACTGTTCCGTCTGCGCGACGATAAAGACGGCCGCAAAGTTTTCCTTCCGAAGAACTGATCAGACGCTGGGTTTCCTTCTGAGTGAGTTCGGACAGGTTATAAACATTGAGGCGACAATGGTCGCAGAATCTGACGCGCTCGTCTCCAACCATATCTTCCCAAGCCTTTGGGCAGGGAGTTGCGACGCGCAGATTATTGACGTCAAGTGCTGGGCTCATTGAGAGATTCCGAAAACAGGAGCAGTCTAGTGAACAAGGGTTCGATGTTGGAGAAGCATATTCGTTGCCCAGGATGGCTTTGATAATTAGTAGCAGAATTCTTCAATCGCCTGTCGTAATACAGTTTCGCAAGCCTCAAGTTCCGCCAACGGCACAAACTCGCCGGTGCGATGTGCTTCGCGAATGTTTCCGGGCCCCAGCACGACCGCTTCGGCCCCGAGTCCGGCCATTTGGGCGGCTTCGGTGCCGAAAGCGACTGTGCCCGAACTGTTAGCCGTCAGCCCTTCGAGCACCGTCACCAGTTTTGAATCAGCTGAAGTTTCGAAACCTTGATCGGCCCGGGCGGCGTCCACTTCAAAAACAAGATTGTGATCGGCTGCGGACTCTTCCGCAATCGCGGCGTTGAGCAGTGCGAGCAAGCGAGCCGGCAGCTGGCCGGGAATGGGCCGCCACTCCAACGTGAAGCGACACGATCCGGCAACTACATTCTTTGCCGTGCCACCCTGGATCACACCTACGTTAAGCGTGGTGTACGGTGGATCGAAATCGGCGTGCGCGTCGCTGCGTAGTTGTTCCGCAATCTTTTCGATGCGTGCAAGCAAACGAGCTGCGGCAAAGACGGCTGAAGTGCCAAGCGACGGATAAGCACTGTGCGCCTCGCGCCCTTTCACAGTTACTTCAGCGAGGCAATAACCCTTGCCGGCCCGCATCGGCTGGAGCGAAGTAGGCTCGCCGACAATTGCAAAACGCGCATGCATGACTTGCGCTTCGGCGAAACGTTTGGCGCCGATTAGTCCAATCTCTTCGTCAGCAGTAAAGAGGAGCGCTAACGGCCGGCGTAAACCTTTCAGTTTCAGGCTCTCAACTGCTGTCAGGGCCGCTGCGATGAATGCCTTTGTGTCGCACGCGCCGCGTCCGAAGAATTTTCCCTCGCGTTCGCTGAGTGTGAGTGCTTCTGTCCAGTTGGGATCGTAAGGTACGGTGTCGGTGTGTCCGACTAATACGAGCTCAATGTCGTCCGTCCGGTTCGCCCCCGCGACTGCCAGCAAGTTTATTTTTTCGCTGCCGTTGTCATCGGTGTAAGGAAAGCGTTGCGTCTTCAGGCCCATTACCTCGCAGCGCGCCGCCAGGTAATCAATTACAGGACGGTTGGCGCGCGCTGAAACGGAATCGATGGCGACCAGTTCAGCGAGTGTTTGCTTGAGCGTCATCGGTTTCCATTTTGGATTGCGGCGGTCGGACGCCGCTTTTAAGTTATCCTGGCGATTACGTGAAAGAAGGCACTCAACTTCCTGCGCGTCGTGAAAGCGGCGTCAAGCCGCCGCACTCCAAACATTCCTAGCCCCACAGCCTTTTCTGCAAAGCTTTGAATCTTTCAACAATCTCTTCCTGCTGCGCATGGCGGCCGTCCTCGACGATGCGTTTGCCGCCAACCACGACATCTCGAATCGCTGTCCTTGAGAGTGAAAAAACTATGTGCGCAAGCACATCATCTTCTGAAGCACCGGCCAGTGAAGGATCGTTCAGGTCAACTGTGAAAAAGTCCGCCGTTTCCGGAGACTCCAGAGTCGTACTCGGCAGATTTATGCACCTGCTTCCATTCACCGTCGCGCATTCAAACAACCGCGCGGCCAACGCTGACTTGCTCGTATCAGTGCCTTCAGCCAAAACCGCGCGCTCCATCTTTTGTAGTCGCAAGTGATACTCCAGCTCGCGCGCGTCCTCCAGCAAATCGATTTGAATCTGGCTGTCAGTTCCCAGGCTCACGCGCACCCCTTCCTTGAAATATCCATCAATCGGAACTATCCCGTCGCCAAGATTTCGTTCAGTTGTGGGACAGGCGCACACTGTCGCGCGCGCCTCCGCCAGCATGCGAACTGCTTTCGGCGTGACGTGAATCGCATGAACGGCAGTGAACCGTTCGCTTAGCAATCCTTCAGTTGCCAACAACGCAATGGGCGAGCGGCCATACTCCCTGATGCAGGTTCCAACTTCCGCGGCCTGTTCGGCCACGTGCATGTGCACCGGCAGCAGCTCGACGTTCGCGAACGCGATCATCTCTTGCAAAAAATTAAGCGGCACCGCGCGCACACTGTGGGGCGCGACACCAATCCATGCCATGCCATTTTCGTCGCTCAGATCTTTTTGCAGTTGAGCAACATTCTTCAGATACAAGTCCGCGTCCTTCTCAATAAACCTTAACTGTTGCGGGTCGGGATCAACTTCAAATCCTGAACGCGCATAGGCCACGCGCAGTAGCGCAATGCGCAGGCCCACGTCTCGAGCCGCTCGCACCACTTGTTTAGCAAGCAAATTGGGATCGTCGTACGCATTGCCGCCGGGGGCATGATGAAGGTAATGAAATTCCCCGACGGCGGTGATACCGCCGAGCGCCATCTCGAGAAACGCCATGCGCGATGCGTCGTAAATGTCTTCCGGCGTGAGGCGCGCGGCGGCGCTATACATCATCTCGCGCCACGTCCAGAAACTATCCTTGTCACTGGTGGTGCGGTATTCGGTGCGCCCGCGAATCACGCGTTGAAATGCGTGGGAGTGGGCGTTGACGAGACCGGGAAATATGGCGCGGCCCTTGAATGCGGCCGGCAGCACGTTGGTGTTATTTGTAGGATCCAAGCTCAGTAATCTCAGGGTTGGGAAGGGGGCATGCCCCCGCTTTTCTCGATCGAGAGTCTTTCAAGCTAACTCTATTAGCCTTTTTATAACCTCAAGGTCAGGTATGCGGGCTTGCCCCACTCTTGATTAGTTTCTTTTATTGTAAGTTCTCCAGCCCAACTCTTTCACAGCCTTTGACAACTTTTCTGAATCATCAGGCCACCACCAATCTTTATCTACTGCCAGAGGCTCAGAGTGCCCGGAATAGAACGCATTAAAGCTTGACCACCGATAATCCTTGGCCGACTTTACCAACTCTGCTTTTACCGGATTGGAATGAATGTAGTTGATTTTCTGCCAGATCATCCAACCGCTCCACAACGGTTGAGCTTTGAAACTCTCCTGCCAAACTTGATGCGTCGAGCCATCATGTGAATTTTGAACTGTGAAAAGCTCCCCGCCGGTAACGGCTACGATATCTCCGGCCGCGACTCCCTTTAGCTTGCCAATAAACTCCTGAATGCGTCCGTCTTTGGGATTTACTATCAAATGAATGTGTTCAGGCATGAGCACATAGGCAATTAGTTTGGATGGCGAGTCATGCAACAGGTCGCGAAAAACCTTCAGAAGTACTAGACAACAGTCATCTCTCTTGAACGCTGGAATTCTGTTCCGCACATTCCCAGTTACGTAATGTAATGCTCCGGGAAGGTTTTGATTGGACCACTTGCGGGCCATTGGTATCGAAGAGCGGGGGCATGCCCCCTTCCTGACCTGAAATTTTGCATAGTTGAATAAGTCACTCTTTGCTGATTTGCAATCGATGTGGAGAAGACTGTCTCAGCGAATTCGTTGCGTAGTTTTTTGCAACAGCTGTAACCTCAGGGTCAGGAAGGGGGCATGCCCCCGCTATGTTTAGTCACTACTCAAATATTCCTGGTGGCCAAAACCTCGCGCGCCGCTCTCCGATCGCCATTGCAACTGATTCGTCTCGGTCCGTCAAGAAAGCGCAGTGCAAAGCCCAGCTTCCGATACAGCTTAACAATTCTATTCGTCGCCTGGTTCGACAGTATCACTGGCCCGCGATGCGCTGCTAACCACTCTGCCGTGCGCACTTGATCCGCCCAACTGAAACCACCCGCACTGTAAGTTGTGAACTCAACGTCGTAAGGCGGATCTGCATAAATGAAATCTTCGGGTTCAACCTGCAACCGGGCGACATCGGTGCTGGTAAAAGTCCAATTGCGAATGACTGCGCGCAACGCAGAAAAATCGTTTGCGTAGTTGATCGAGTTGTAACGTCCAAAGGGAGTGTTGAAGGCGCCGCTTTGATTAAAACGGCAAAGGCCGTTAAAGCAGGTACGGTTCAAATAATAAAAGAGTTGTGCGGCCTCGGCAGTCTTAAATTTTCCGGGAGCGATCAAACTATTGAAGCGATCACGATGGGAATAAAAAAGCTGTGCCTCATTGCGCATCTCGATCCGCATCACCAGGCCGCGCTGCACTTGCACGTAAAAATTTATCAGGTGCGGATTGAGATCGTTCAAAACTGCCCGCTCAGGCCGCAACCCAAGCGCCGCAGCCAAGCCCCCGCAGAAAGGCTCGACGTACTGCCTCGTGGATTGTGACTCCCAAAGTGCGGCCAAATGGGGCACCAGCCAGCGTTTGCCGCCGGCCCATTTCAGGGGTGGTGTCGTCCGCACTTTGAGCAGTGGCTTAGGGCCCTCCAGTGCCAAAACTGCCACGCCGCGACTTTGGAGATTTGTTTTGATTGGACGTTTTCTTTTCACGAGGATTCTTACACTGAATTTGTGAAATGAAAATATCAGTCAGTGTTTCCGCGGTCAAAGAAAATCGTTGATCTTCGTTGAACTCGGCTCGTGATCCAATGGGTGCAACCAGTTAAACATTTTCGTTGACAGGTTTGAGGCTTGATGGGTATCTTTCTCCCACAACCACATATTCTAAAAGGTAAGACTCCAGCCAACCTCGTGCCCCGAGTAGGCTTTTATTTTTCACTAAAAATACCCAGGGAGGCCGCATGAAAGTATCACCCGTTGCCAGGACGGAATCTCTAATTGTCAAAGAAGTAGACGGCGAAACTCTCGTCTACGATCTGAAATCCGACAAAGCTCACTGCCTCAACGACACAGCCGCACGCGTCTGGAAAAATTGCGATGGAACCAAAAATGTCAGTGAGATCGCGGAACTTCTGAGCGCAGAATCAAACTCCAACGTTAAAGACGAAGTTGTTTGGCTCGCCTTGGATCAATTGGAAAAATTTAAGCTGCTCGAGGAAGCGCCGGCCAAGCCCTCATTTCTTGCCGGCATGACGCGTCGGCAAATGGTTGCGCGACTAGGCATCGCCGCAGTTGCCCTGCCGGCAATCGTTTCGATTGTCGCGCCGACAGCTAAGGCTCAAGCCTCGACGTTTCCGCCAATGGTTTGCTGCACCAATCCCAACGAATGCACGTCTAATAATTGCATACAAGATCCGGTCTGCGTAGTTATTCCAGGGAGCCCGAGCCAGAGCACCAAGCGCTGCGCTTAGTGAGAATTCGCAGCAACAAGACGATTTTATGTGCGACGGTTTAGCGGAATCCTCAAACAGCGGCAAGGCCTGCGCTTAGTTGATGATGACCACCGCCCAAGTCAGTTTTAAGCTGGCTTGGGCGTTGTGTTTTTAGCGGGCAGGTCCTTCGCATCTCACTTGCGATCCAGCATTTTTTATTTGGACTGCGGCGGCTTGACGCCGCTTTGTTTTGTTTGGACCGCGGCGGCAAGCCTCCGCATTCCAAAAGCGGCGTCAAGCCGCCGCACTCCAAAATTTAGTTGGCTTCGCGTTGCTCTTCATCGGACTATTTTAAACCGACAACTATTGATCTTTGATGCCCTCCATGATAGTTTCAACGCCCTGGTATTAAATTACCGTCGGTGAAGCGCGGTTTTCTCGAGCCAGCCGCAAGAAAAAAACTTTAGATCACAACAGGAGCATTTTTTGTGCAGCACTCTATTCAACTTCCTAAGGCCCGGAAAGAAAAACTGATCGTCAAAGAGCTTGCCGACGAGACTCTGGTTTACGATCTCGAAAACGACCGGGCGCATTGTCTGAACCAGACAGCCGCGAGCGTGTGGAAACACTGCGACGGTAAGGCAACGGTCTCAGAGCTTGCCGCGTTGCTGGAAGCCGAAACGAATGCGGCCGTGCCAGACGAAGTTGTATGGCTGGCGCTGGATCAGTTGGAAAAGTTTGCGCTGCTGGAGGAAACTCCTGAGAAGCCGTTCGAGTTAGCCGGCATGAACCGACGCGAGTTGGTGCGTCGCATCGGACTAGGCGCGCTGGCGTTACCGTTAATCGTCTCAATATCGGCGTCTACTGCTGACGCTCAGGCCTCGTTGCTGGCGCCGGGGCGATGCTGTGGCAATCCGAACGATTGCGCCTCAAACAATTGCGCGCAGACTCCAACCTGCGTTCCGCCGCCTCCCGCCGCACCAAGTACGAAGGCCTGTGTTTAATGTCATAACATGGCCGGCCGTGCAGCCTTGGTAAAGGTGTGTTGGGTAAAGGTGTTTTGTTTTGGCCAGCGATCGCGAGGAAAGGATTATGAGAAACGATCGCCCTGAACAACTCCCGCTTGCCCGCACAGAACAACTGATTATCAAAGAAGTTGACGACGAAGTGTTGGTTTACGATCTCAAAACGGATCAAGCGCATTGCCTGAACAAGACTGCTGCTTTGGTTTGGCAAAACTGTGATGGCTCGAAATCGATAAAAGACATTGCTCGATTGCTCGAAAGCGATGGAAGAACGAACTTAGACGATCAGGTTGTTTGGTTAGCGTTGGACGAACTCGACAAGTTCAATCTTCTTCTGCAGGCGGGCGACAAGCCGGCTGGTATTAGTCGTCGTCAGATAATGCGAACAATTGGAGCAGCCGCTATCGCGCTTCCGGTGATCATCTCGATTGCCTCGCCAAGTCCAGTCGAAGCGGCGTCATGTAATCAGCCGAGTAATCGTGACAACCAATGCCCGTGCGGATCAAACGGTCAATGTTCCAGTAACCACTGCGTTGGAAGCAAGTGTTGTCCAACCGGGTCAGCTTGCTAGTCACGGTCTACTTTTTAGCAGATCACGTACGGCGTTACCTTACCTCATCCAGCCACAACTCGGACTACTTCATGAGAGGTTTGTTAGATCCTGCTTGGGTTAGCACTGCCCTCAATAAAGACGATGCTTGCAATTCCCCCAAAGCCTTAGACAGTCGCTCGGATGATACTACTGAGTTTGCACCTTCATCAGGTTGACCGAATTGCTCGACATTTTCCGTGGATTTCCTTCGTAGCAATCGCTCCAAGACGAGCATGTATTCGTCGTCAAAGTTTTCCAAACCCAGCGCATTCGGCTCTTTTGATCCCAGCACGCGCGTCTGCGATAACTCTTCCATCCAATCCAGAATTTTCTCCACCGGGTCGGTCTCTGGAAAGCGGGCTTTCACCAACTCCAAAATCTTTTCGCGGCTGGGCACGTTCAAAAGCAAAGCCAGGAAGAAGCGATGCTCTTCGCCGGTAATACTTCCACGCCGCTGCACGATGTCGTTTTGCCTGACTTGCTCTTCAAAAACAGGCAGAACCAAATCGACCAATTCGCCATGCGCCTCTTTCGCCCGCGCCAAAATGCTCTGGATGCGATCGTTGCCAGTCGATAAACCAAACAGCGAATCCATCTGATTGTTTCTTACGCTATGAAAGAAAGTCTCTAGAGCAAAGTAAGCGGTGTGAAAATCTGACGAGCAAATGAGATCGCCAATCATCTGGTCGGCGTCTTTGTGCTTCATTCCCAATAGCAATCCGATGGTTTGCAGTTTTTTGGACATCACCTGATTGCGGAAGAAAGGGTTCGTCGCGAAATAAGGTTTACGATAGTCCCACTGCAATGCGGACGAAGGCGTGTGTTCAGTCCTCACGGTTATAGTTGCTGATGGGCGATCGAGGTGAAACAACGAGTGAATGAAATTCCTGCCCGGCTTAATCAGACGCACATCGTTCTTCTGTAACAACTGCACATCTTCCAGATGCAACTCGCCGACAGAAAAATGTTCGCTGATAATTTTCG
Organism: Pyrinomonadaceae bacterium; assembly: GCA_035601415.1. Classification (GTDB taxonomy): domain Bacteria; phylum Acidobacteriota; class Blastocatellia; order Pyrinomonadales; family Pyrinomonadaceae; genus PSRF01. The sequence continues at coordinate 14,971 of DATNOG010000009.1, forward strand.
TTTCGCTGAAGCTATAACGGCTGTGAATGCTGGAGCCGAGCAGCACCTGGAAGGCGCCGGTGAAGGCGTGTTGATGAATGCTGGTGGTGCCGTCTAGCCAGAAATAAACGTCGACATAAAAGCGAGGTCCCGCAAACAGCGTGATTGGCGGATCTCCAAAACGACCCTCGACGTCTTTTTGATCGGGCAGGCTAGTTGCCCCTTGCACCCAGCGAATGATTTCCCAGGGATCGACCTGCGCGGGCAAATTGGATTCGGTTAAAGCCTGCGCTGCAAGTTCGGGAAAGAGTTGTTCGCTGTAGTTTTCGTTGCGCCAGCGTCGTTCAATCAGCTCGCCCAGTTCTTGAAAAATTTGCATCGGGGACCTCGCGAAGGAATCAGCAATTGCAGTTGTGAAGAATATGAGCGCGGTCGAATTTTCGCAAGCGATGTGCTTTGGAGTGCGGCGTCAAGCCGCCGCAGTCCAAAAAAGAGCAAAAGCGGCGTCAAGCCGCCGCAGTCCAAAAGCAGCGTCAAGCCGCAGTCCAAAAGCGGCGTCAAGCCTCCGCAGCGCACTCAGTAGTCGTCGTCAATCCGCAATTTATCGATCTTGAAACCATAAATCGTTTTAATCATCGCAGGTGATGTTGTTCGTTCAAACCATGCTGCCGAACACCACGGATATGCTGCAGGCACCAGCACCAACCCATGCTTGACTGCATTTCTATGAACATAGCTGAGTCGCGCCAGATAGGAACGTTCGTAGGTCAGTTTAGAATCCCAAAAGTTAAACCAAACGCTTCGCCCAGGTTCCTGATCCAATCGGTTCAATTCAGCCGCAGTGGCAGTGTGAAGATGACTTAGAAACTTGCTGAGCGCGCCCGACCCGGGCTCATTCCGGGCTATGAAATGATAGTGATTACTAAAAACGGCCCATGCCTCCAAATTCCATTGGTACTTCTTCGCTAACAAAAGGAGATCGTTCTCAAGTAGATCTAGTTCTTCGGGTGTCCTGAAGAAATGTCGCTTGTCTTTGGTTGAGGCCGTGACCATATAGATTCCATTGGAATCAAAACGATGAAGTGGCGCATGGGGCCAATCTTTATCCTTAGCCATAATTCTCCTTAATTGGACTCGACGCCGCTTTTGTTTCATTTGGACTGCGGCGGCTCGACGCCGCTTTTTGTTTTTATTTGGACTGCGGCGGCTTGACGCCGCTTTTTAGTTAGCCCTGCGACTTCGTAAAGAAAACACTCGACGCATTCCAGCGGTTAAGCGGCGTCAAGCCGCCGTGCTACAAAGCGGCGTCGAGCCGCCGCGCTACAAAGCGGCGTCAAGCCGCCGCAGTCCAAATAGCCGCCGCAGTCCAAAGAGCATAGCCCCGCATTGATCGAGCCATTCATTGGTCGCGCACTTGCGCTTCATTCTGTCCTTACAAGAAATTCGGCAAGCCGGCCTTTACAAGGAATCTGGTAAGCAACTAAAAACCGTCTTTCCCGCAAAACATTGATCCCTGAATTGACCGAGTGATATTTTGCCGACCGATCTTACATCTGTGTTCATTTCGTAGAAGGTAAATTGGCGATGCATTGTTGCACTTAACAGAACGGCAAACGAGCGTAGACACCCCCGACAGTGTGTTGGTCTTACGCACTTTGCGTTAAGCCTTTTTCATCAAGTAAGTATCCGACCCGGGCGCTTCACCCACGCTACCGGCAACCCGCCGCATCAAAATCCATAACAGGAGTCACATGAAACCTGACTCGGGCGCGTTTCTGCCGAAAGCACGCAGCGAAGGAATCATTACTAAGAATATTGACGGCGAGTTGCTCATCTACGATCGCACGCGCGATCGAGCTCACTGCCTTAACGGAACCGCAGCCGCGATTTGGAAACTGTGCGACGGTCGCCGGAGCGTCGGTGAGATTGCAGCGCAACTGTCAGGAGCAGGCGCAGGAGCAGACAGCAGTAGGCGGCGAACAGAAGGCAGTAGGCAGAAGACAGAAGGCAGCGAGCAGCCGCCCGTCGACGAGCGCGTCGTCTGGTTAGCCTTGGATAAACTGCAACACTCACATCTGCTCGAAAGTCCGAAGCCCGAGTTGCACCACAAAACATTCTGGCCGCCTGCCATAGCAGGTATTACAAACATGTCGCGACGCGAAGCCGTCCGGCGCATCGGACGGGGCGCAGCCATCGCGCTACCGATTGTGATCTCGATGACCGTGCCCACGCCCGCTGAAGCCGCGGTGTCTTGCGGCGCGACATGTCATCCGTGCACCAGCCCAATCGATTGCTGTGGCGTGTGTTCAACCAGTGTCCCCGGTTGTCCAGGCGCGGGATTTAAGTGTACTTAGCAGGCTCGATTTGGATCGTCCCTCTATATTTGGAGTGCGGCGGCTTGACGTCGCTTTAACCACCGCAATTAGTCGACTGTTTTCTTTTACGAAGTCACGAGGCTAACCGAAAGCGGCGTCGAGCCGCCGCAGTCCAAATTAGTTGAGCGCTTCCGCTCGTCGTCTTCAGGCGCCAGTAATACTTTTGCAAACAGGGATGAAAGAAAAATGAAGCCAGCCAAACTCAACCAGATTCGCACGCTTCTCATCAGCTCTCGCGTTACTCGCGATTCCAGATGCGCAATTCACGCTTTATCGAAGAGGTTTGGCGCTGTCTTGCTCGCGTGGTGGTTTCGCCGACCCGCAATTGCCGCGTTGATCGCTCTTACTGTAGTGGCAGCTGTCGTTTTTGTTGTGCAAGCAGCAAATAAAGACTGGGCGAATCTCGGCACTGACTTTAACACAGCCACCAATTGGACAGGCGGTACGCCAGGGACTGCAGATGTCGCACGATTTCCCGGTGTCGAAGGCACTCAACCCAATCTCAGTGCGTCACTTACTATTCAGGAACTGAACTTTTCTGCAGCTGGGTCTTCCGGTTACGACCTTACCAGTACGAATACTGGTGTTGCCCTGACAATAACAAATACGGGGACCGGTGCGACGAGCGCGATTAACGCCGCGAACACGAGCGGCACAAATACAATCGATGCCCCTATAGTTCTCGGCGCGGCGGCCGCTGCAACGCAGCGCTTTAATCAGGCGGCAGGTGGGACGCTGATTGTGAATGGAGTTGTCTCCAGTACAAACTCGATTACGTTGAGCCTCTCGGGCCCTGGAACTATTCAACTTAACGGCGCAAATATCTTCGCCGGTGGATCGACGCTCAACACAGCAAATACAACGTTGATACTTGGCAATGATAGCGCTCTGTCAACCGGCACACTCACCACTGCGAACTCTGGAACCATTCAGGCTGGCGGTGGAACGCGTACGATCGCAAACGCGATGACACTCGGTGCGGATACCACGATTGGTACCGGGAACGATTTCATATTCAACGGCGCAGTTACCGCTTCCGGTGCCGCTACCCGCATCTTTACAATTAATAATTCAGTGACGACTCTAGCGGGCAACGTGTTCTTGGCAGAGAGTGACAGCGTTTCCCGTACCCTAAGCATCGCAGGATCGGGAGTCCTCTCGATCAACGGGCTCATAACCAATAACAGTGGCGCTAACACCCTCTCCAGCAACCTTCAATTGAATAGCGTGAATGTCACTTTGAAACTGACTAATGCAAATACCTACACAGGCACCAGCACCCTCGCTAACGGTACGCTTGTGCTGGGAAATAAGGCGGCGTTCGGCACTGGCACGGTCGCCTGGAATGGTGTTACGACTTCGGCCTCAACTGACCTAAGCGGTGTCAACGCGCTTAGCAATAACGGGACGATTGGCGCGACTGGCAATATCTTTGCCGGTTCAAACAACCTCGAACTGAGCGGAACTTTAACCAGTAGTGTCTCACCCACAATAACTAACAACATCTCTGGCGGCACTTTTACCCTGTCCAATACCCTCAACCTTTCTAATAGTGGGACCAATCGGACCTTCACCTTCAGCGGCACAGGCAATACGGCGGTGACCGGAGTTATCGCGAACGGTGGCGGATCGACGAGTAACGTTGTGAAGTCCGGCATAGGCACGCTCACAATCTCCGGCGCGAATACCTATACGGGGACAACGACGATTAGTGCCGGCACACTAACCCTGGGAGCATCAGGCGTGTTGGCAGATTCCAGCAATGTGATTATGAATGGTGGGACTTTTAGTACTGGTGCGGCGGCAGGTTTTACGGAGACAGTAGGTACGCTTGCGCTGACTGATGATTCAGTGATTTCGCTTGGCTCAGGCAGCCACACGTTGACCTTTGCTGCAAGCAATGGCGTTTCCTGGACTGCCGGGAAAAAGCTTGCCATAACCGGATGGACGGGCGGTTTCAATGGTACCTCCGGTACCTCAGGTAAGATTTTTGTCGGTTCCACCTCTTCCGGCTTAACCGCAAGTCAATTAGCTCAAGTTAGCTTCTCTAACGGCGTGACTAATTATACTGCGACAATTCTTTCGACCGGTGAAGTAGTGCCTGTCGCGCCAACAGCCGTTAAGCTTACGCGCTTCAATGCTGCGAGTTTTTCCGATGGCGTGCAGTTGACCTGGGAGAGTGGTTTTGAAGTCAACAATCTTGGTTACCGCCTCTATCGTGAGCAGAACGGCAAACGCACGCGCGTGACGCCGTCGCTCGTCGCAGGTTCCGCGCTGACCGTGGGCCAGGGCAATCGTCTCACCGCCGGCTATTCGTATTCGTGGTTTGACCCGCAGGGAACACCGGATACTTCCTATTATTTGGAAACGATCGACCTCAACGGCGAACGCGAGCCGAGCGGGCCAATTTATCCCTACGCCGGCGCGCGCGGCAACGCATCACCCAAACGAGAACGCGCGCTGTTGTTGAACGAAGTAAACAAGTCGCTATCAAATATTTCAAACAATGCCGGCGGTTCGGATGCGGCAGGTTGGCCGGCATCGATGACTGCGACAAACTTAAGCTTGTCGAACATCAAGTTGTCGAACCTTGCCGGGCAGCAGGCAATTGCCGGTGGCAAGGCAGTCAAGATTCAGGTACGGCAATCGGGTTGGTATCGAGTGACCCAACCGGAATTAGTCGCGGCTGGATTCGATCCATCGTCAGATGCGCGGCTGTTGCAGTTGTACGTTGACGGCGAAGAAGTGCCGGTGCGTTTAAGCGGCGAAGGCGCACGCTTGAATGCGAACGACATGCTCGAGTTTTACGGCGTGGCGTTGGATACGCCCACAACCGACACGCGCACCTACTGGCTGGTCAATGGAACCACGGCGGGCAAACGCATCAGCGCCAAGCGCCCCAAGATCAAGCCGGGCGATCAGAACTGGACGGAAAGCCCGGGTCTGCGCAGTTTTGCGTTTACTGCCGAGCGCCGCGAGAAACTGATCTATTCGCCGCGGCTCTTGAATGGCGACGCCGACAATATTTTCGGCGCGTTGATTTTCACTGACCCGACGGACCAAACGCTGACCGTCAAGAATTTCGACCGCGAAGCTGTTACGCCAGTGCAGTTGGAAGTGGCGTTGCAGGGCCTGACTGCGCAGGGCCACGAAGTCAGCCTCATGCTGAACGGCGTCGACCTTGGCAGCATGACCTTCAATGCTGTCAAGCACCCGACAGCGAAGTTTGCAGTCAATCGTTCTTTGTTACGTGAAGGCGATAACACTATCTCGCTTGCCAGCCGTAACGGCGATGCTGACATCAGTTTTGTTGACTATGTGCGACTGACCTATGCGCATCAATACACCGCGGACAACAACGCGCTCAGATTCAGCGTGCCGGGTGGCGCGGTAGTTCGTGTGGATGGCTTTACCACCGCAAACATTCGCCTTGTTGACATCACCGATCCCAACTCGCCGTTGGAAGTGGCTACGTCCGGCAGTCCTTCGGGCGCCGGTTATGCGGTGAGAGTTCAGGCGCTGGGCAACGATACGTGCACGTTCATGGCTTTTGCCGATGACCTTACGGCCCATCCGTCGTCGATCGCAGCCAACAAGCCATCGAGTTGGAACGCGAATACAAACGGCGCGGACCTGGTGATCATCACGCACAGGGATTTTCGTCAGGCAATCGAGCCGCTTGCTACCTTACGTCGCAGCCAGGGCTTGAGCGTCGCCGTGGTCGACGTTGAAGACGTCTACGACGAGTTTAGCTATGGCGCGCACACGCCGTTGGCAATTAAGGCATTCCTCATGAATGCCGCAGGGACATGGGCGCGCAAGCCCGGGTATCTGCTGCTGGTCGGAGACAGCAGTTGGGATCCGTGCAACTATATGGACCAGGGCGCCAATGATTTCGTGCCGACGAAATTAATCGAAACGAACTATATGGAAACCGCTTCTGACGATTGGTTGGTGGATTTCACCGGGGAGGGCCGCGCGGACATGGCCCTGGGCCGGCTACCGGGCCGTACCCCCGCGGAGGTTAGTTTGATGGTTTCCAAGATCATTGGTTACGAGCAGGAGAGGGAACTGAACGTGCCGTTGCGTGGCGCAGTGATGGTTGCGGACAACGGCTTTGAATCGCAGAGCGCACAAACCCGCGCGCTGTTGCCGGCGAGCGTCACCACCCAGTCGCTCAATCGCGCGGCCATCGGCAACGACGATCTGATGCGCGGGCAACTGGTGGATGCGTTGAACCAGGGACCGATGATCGTTAACTTTTACGGTCACGGATCGGTAAGCGTTTGGACCGGCGCTGGCGTGCTCGATTCGGATCTGGCCGGTACACTGACCAACGCTAACCGATCGTCGATCTATTTGATGATGACCTGTCTCAATGGTTATGCGCACGACGCCTACATCGACAGTCTCAGCGAATCGGTTTTGAAAGCGCCGAATGGTGGCGCGGTGGCGGTCTGGGCTTCTTCGGGATACACCGCCTCGGATCCGCAGTTTGAGATGAACTCACAATTCTATCGTCTCTTGTTTGGCGGCCAGCCGCTGCGCCTGGGCGAAGCCGCGCGCGAAGCCAAGCTGGCAACGCCGGATCTCGACGTGCGCCGCACTTGGATATTGCTCGGCGACCCGACGATGCGAGTGAGGTAGCGGGGAGAAGACAGTGGCCAGCAGAAGCAAGACGGTTGGCAGAAAGCAGCGGGACGCAAGGCGGAAAGCAGTAGGCAGAATGGCACAAAGTTTGTGTAAATTCCTACTTCTTTCCGTCTTACGCCTACTGCCGGTGCTTTCTTCCTTTTGTCGTTTCTCGCTCTTGGCTCTTAGCCGCCCTCCGTGTTAACTTTCCATCAGCCAACTTAACCGCATTCTGGTGCTCCCTAATCCGCCAAGATAAGAGCATTATCGGGTCCCCGGAGTTCGAATAGTTCATCGGACCCAGAGATATCAAACAAGGCTTAGAAATCGCCCCATGAAAGAACCTTCCGATCTCACTAAAGCTCTCGAAGTTATCCTGAAGAATTCGACCATTGAGCCCACGAACGGTTCATCCCGCAATGGTTATGCAACGCCGCCGATCGTTTCCTATGGCGAAGAAAACTCGCCCGAAGGTGAGATGCATCTGCGTGACTACTGGCGCACGATCCGTAAACGTCTGTGGTTGATCATTGGGCTTGCATTAATCGTTTCCACCATCGCCGCACTGCGACAAGCCAAAGAACCAGACGTCTATCAGGCGCATGCACGCGTGCAGGTCGATACAGAAAGCTACAGCCCGGCGCTGGGCGCTTCAAAAGGCAATGCCTATTACGTCGATAACTCTTACATGGATCCTGAGTACTTCAACACTCAGGTTCAGATTTTGACCAGCCCGACCTTGCTGCGGCGCGTGGCCAAGACGCTTGACCTTGAACACAATCGCAGCTTTCTCGATGGGCCGGTTGATAACCGTTCTACGCTGCAAAGCCTGTTGGGCGTGCTTGGGTTCAAGAAGGCGAAACAGCCGGCGAAAGATACCAGTCTTGTTTTGCCTGACACGACCGCGCCCATGCTGAGCAGCATGACTTCTGCTGTCGACGAACCAGCCGAGATTGAACGACTCACGCCATACGTTGATTCGCTGCAGGGAATGCTGGAAGTAGAGCAGGTCAAGAAGACCAGGCTGATCGATCTCCGCGCAAACCACACGGACCCAGCGGTCGCCGCTAAGGTGGTAAACGCCACCGCCGACGCCTTTGCGCTGTGGAATCTGGAAGTGAAGACCAGGACCAACAGTGTTACGGGAACTTATCTGCAAAAGCGTATTGCCGAATTGCAATCACAGATTCGCAACGGCGAAGAGCAGCTACTCAATTACGCGCAAAGTCATGAAATTCTCTCGCTAGACGCCAGCCAGAACACCGTGGTGGAGCGACTCGCCGGATTAAACAAAGAATTGCTGGAAGCCGAGAACGATCGGAGTCTTGCGGAAGCCGCCTATCGGACCAGTCTGGTGCCCGGAGCAGCAGAGGCAAACGCCGAGGTTAGCGATAAGCAGGTTGGTGATCTCAAGACCCATCTTGCCGAGTTGCGACAAAAACGCGCGCAGTTACTGTTGACTGATACTGAAGAGTCACCCGAAGTTAAGGATGTTACACTGCAAATTGCAACGCTCGAGAAACAGTTAGAGGACACTCGCGGCAGCGCGAAAAAGATCATCAATACGAACCTCGAGAGTAACTACCGCAAAGCGCTGGATCGCGAAAAGACATTGCGCGAATCGTTTAGCAAACAGCGCGCGGAAACTGTGGCCCAGAATCAGGCGGCCATTAACTACAATATCCTCAAGCAGGAGATCGAGACCAACAAAGGGCTCCTCGATGGTTTGATGCAGCGTTCGAAAGAGAACGACGTGACCATGGCAGGCACGCCAAACAACATCCACGTGGTCGACTATGCGGCAATACCCAAAGGACCTTTCGGCCCGCAGCGCATGCAGGCTGTAATGTTGGCGCTGGTGTTGGCGATTGCGTTCGGAGTTGCACTGGCGCTGTTTCTCGAATACCTGGACGACACATTGAAGAGTCCCAGCGACATTGAAAACGGTTTGCGTCTGCCTTCGCTGGCTATCATTCCTATCGCCGGCAAACCGGCGCCGCGGTTCCTGCCCATTTTCCGAGCGTTGCAACGGACGAATGGCAATGGCAGCGGTCCGGAGTTGCTTATAAACGCCAGTGGTCTATCCCTGCAGTCAGAAGCATACAAACATTTGCGTACTTCGATACTTTTATCGACGGCGGGGAGAGCGCCGAAAAGTTTATTGGTCACGTCCAGCGTTCCCGCTGAGGGAAAAACTACGACTGTGGTCAACACCGCGACCGTACTGGCGCAGACCGGAGCGCAGGTTTTAGTGATCGATGCCGACATGCGCCGGCCGCGTTTGCACCAGGTGTTTGGCTTAAGCAATAACGATGGCCTGAGCGCGATTCTCTCCAGCGATATGACCGAGGCCGACGTGTTGTCAAAGATTAATAAATTCAGGGATACCAACATCTACCTGTTGAGCTCTGGCGCGATTCCGCCAAACCCGGCGGAGCTGCTCGGCTCTACTCAGATGAAGCGCTTGCTGGACATCGCTGGCGAGACGTTTAACTACATCGTGATCGATTCACCGCCCATTGCTTCGTTTACCGACGGCGTGCTTATTTCATCGCTGGTTGACGGCGTGCTGTTAGTGGTACACGGCGGCAAGACTTCGCGGCAGGTGGTGAAGCGCACGCGGCAGATGCTTCACGAAATTGGCGCCAAGATCATCGGCGTGGTGTTGAATAAAGCCGACGTGCGTTCGAGCGATTACTACTATTATCACTACGGCTATAAAGGCTATTACTCACACGCTGAGGAAGGAAACTCAGAGGTGGAGAGTAGCTCGATAACAGTGGTTCCAAAATAGGGGACCCGGGCCGTTCTCTGTTTGCGCATTCGAACTCGCTCGACTTATTATTCTTTTCCCCGCAAAAGCCGGAGTGGCGAAATTGGTATACGCACCAGACTCAAAATCTGGCGAGGTCAAACTCATGTCGGTTCGAGTCCGACCTCCGGCACCATGATCCACAATCTCAATTAATTTCCCAAAAGGGAAATACAAATTGAGCAGCGAAGCCCCCGTTCATGTCTTCTCTCCCATCACGACGATTTGACGTCGAAAGGAAAGACAGATGAAAAAAATACTTTCAATTCTGGTGGTAATAACTTTTTTGGCCTTGCTGGCTGTGCCGGCTTCCGCTAAAACCTGCGGCAATATCCGCCATCGTCATGGGAACTACCGGCACACCTACTACAGTTGCATTGATGGCCATACAGGGAGCCCCATCGACCGCTTTGTTTGCTCCGCGTAATGTCCTATAACACTGCCAGAGTCAATTACTTAAGCCTGTGTAAAAACTTGTTTGCCATCATCGGGAAAAACTTGTAGAATGTCACCCAGTCCTGTCGGCGGGAACCAGCTTTTCCGAACCCGCCATCGCATCCCTCGTTCAGCCCTTAAAGTTTCCCAAGCGGTAATCGCACCGCCATCCCCAAGGTAGGAGTCGGAACAAATGTCTACTGGTGTGAAATCCCGGATTCTTGTTGTCGATGATGAATCGGAGATAACAGCAATACTCTCCGATTTATTTACCGGCCAGTATTACTGCATGACGGCCGGCTCGGCTGAAGAAGCGCTCGAACGGCTGCTGGTGTCCGAGTATGAATTGGTCATCAGTGATATCACCATGCCGGGCATGAGCGGCCTCGACATGATTCCGCAGGTGAAGAGCATGGCGCCCAATACGGTCGTGGTAATGATCAGCGGCATGCAGACGGTGGAGAGCGCCATTGGCGCGCTGCGGCTTGGCGCTTTCGACTACGTTATGAAACCGTTTGACCTGCGTCAGGTTGAGGCGGTAGTAAAGCGCGCGCTGGAACATCAGGAGCTAATTGTGGCCAAGCAACGTTATGAAGGCCATCTGGAAGAACTTGTCGAGCAACGCACCGCCGAACTAGATGACGCTCTAAATTCACTCGAAGACGCATACCGTTCAACCTTAAGGGCGCTGACGGCCGCGCTCGAGACCAGAGATCTGGAAACGCATGGACATTCGGAACGTGTCGTCACCTACAGCTTGCGGCTCGGTCGCGAGTATGGACTCGACAACCAACGCATCAAAGCGCTCGAGTTTGGTTCACTGTTGCATGACATTGGGAAAATCGGAGTGCCTGATTCCATTTTACGCAAACCAGCCAAGTTGACGGACCAGGAATGGGTGCGCATGCGCGAACATCCGTCACATGGCCAGCAGATTCTGCGCGGCATACATTTTCTCGAAGGCGCCGCGCGCGTCGTTGCCCAGCATCACGAAAAGTGGGATGGCTCAGGTTATCCGTTGGGCTTGAGTGGTGAAGACATTGATTTGTGCGCTCGTATTTTCTCGGTCGCGGATGCGTTCGATGCGATGACCAGCGATCGCGTGTACCGCAAAGGCAAATCGTATGAAGCCGCTGCGCAGGAGTTAGATGACTGGGCCGGCAAACAATTTGACCCGAGAGTCGTCGAGGCGTTTCATCGCGTGCCCAAACGTGATTGGGAAGAGCTGCACGCCCAGTCGCTGGTGAAGAAGGAAGAGCACATCGAAGTGCACCGCATGATCCAGATGCTTGAATCACAACTGGAATCAGTCGTCAGCTAGGGGCCAGAGGTCAGAGGTCAGATATCAGCAGTCAGCGGGAAGTTTTCCTGTCTGACCTCTGACTTTTGACCTCTGATCATTTTAGGGCTGTGAAGGCACCACGTAGCCGCGCCGCGAGCGCAAGGTCAGCCCGACCCGTCGCGAGGCCACTTCGATGCGCCGGTATTCACCCTTGCGCGCCAGAGCCAGTGGTCGCTTTGGACGATAGGTAATAACGTATTCGGAGCCAATCTCGCGCGCAGCTTCTCGTGCCTGTGCGATCATTTCATCGCCGGCTTTAGGCAGGTAAATTCGTCCGCCGGTTTCGTCGGCCAACGCCCCCAGCACCTGCTGGCTCTTTTTGACGTCCGCCTCGTAAGCTTTTCGCTGACGGTGCATAGCCGGATCAAAGCGCACGGTTACGCCATAAGTTGGACTGCGCGTTTGACCCGGCGGCATGGTTGGATCGTTACTCGAAATCGGATCGTGATTAGTAGGCAGTTGTCCTGTTTCAAATGGTGGGTTCTTTTTCGCGTCCTTCTGCAGCACAAATTCTGTGTAGCTGATGATATGGACCGTAGCGCGTGTGGCCGCCAGCCGCTTGATCGCCTGAAGCTTGTCGATTTTTCCGCCCGGTGTTTCCACGCCATCAGTTATGAAAACAACATGACGACTGCCTTCGGGCCGGTCCTGCAACTGGTCAGCCGCGGCAACGATCGCATCAGCAAAGCGCGCGCGCTTGCCTGACGAGAGTTTAGTCTTCAGCGCCTTAACGACAGCTTGCCGATCCTGCGTCCAGGTCTGAAGCAACTCGACTTTATTATTAAACTGCATCGTCGCGATCCAGGTATTCGCTGAAAGATCGTTGACCAGTGCGGCAGCCACGTCACGCGTGAGACTGGCTTTTTTCGACAGTCCTCCCAGCCCGCTTAATTCGCCTCCGGTATCAAGCACCAGCACAACATTCGCCGGAATGTGCCGTACGCTTCTGATCTGCTGGGCCACGCCATCCTCAAGCACCAGGATGTCGTCAGGCACAACCGTAGGATCGTAGTGGCCATATTGATCAAGCGCGACGATTGGTAAACGCACCTCCTCGGTAAAGACGCGGACGGGTTCTTCCTGCGTGGTCGGAGTCGGCGATGGTGGTGGGGTTTGTTGCGCCCGAAAAGAAGCAGCCGTAATGAGAAGAAAAGACAAAACGATCAGGACCGGATGATTACGAGTCACAATAATGGCATGCCTTCCGCGGGTTTTGCTTGCGGCGGTAAGATGCGACGCAGGCCTGTCTCGCGTTGCCTCAAATCTGCATACTCAAAAATAGTTCCGAGTTCAAACCTTCAGGTCGGTGATGGGAAACGGCAAAATAAAGTTTGAATTCCAGGCTCGTTAGCTTCAGCCGGCGGCTTGTCTTGCCTGTGATTGCACTGCGGTTATGGCAACGGCATCGACGATGTCCTCGGCCTTGCAACCGCGCGATAGGTCGTTGGCAGGTTTATCCAGTCCCTGAAGAATTGGGCCAATGGCTGTTGCCCCCGCCAACCGCTCCGTAAGTTTGTAAGCAATGTTGCCCGATTGCAGATCCGGAAAAATCAGAACATTCGCACGACCTGAAAGCGGCGAGCCGGGCGCTTTTGATTCGGCTACTGCGGGCACGAGCGCAGCGTCGGCCTGCAATTCACCATCAATCTCGAGTTGTGGCGCGCGGGCTCTAACGGTGCGCGTTGCTTCGACGACTTTGTCTACTAACTTATGTTTAGCGCTGCCTTTGGTTGAAAAGGAAAGCATCGCAACGCGCGGCGTGGCTCCCAGCAAAGCACGACACGAATCGGCGGAGGCGATCGCTATCTCGGCCAAGTCCGCCGCGGATGGTTCGATCACCACAGCGCAGTCTGCATAAATGAGCGCGCCATCGCTTCCAAAACTACTGTCACGCAAGGCCATCAAAAAGAAACTCGACACGAGTTTGAATCCGGAACGAACGCCGATGCAGTGAAGCGCCGCGCGAACTGTGTGCGAAGTTGTATTGGTGGCGCCGGCAACCGAGCCGTCTGCCTGTCCCAACCGCACCAGCATGTTTCCGTAGTAAAGCGGATCGTTCATCAACGTGCGGGCTTCGTCGGCCATCAGTCCCTTGGCGCGGCGCAGCTCGTGGAAAATGCCCACCATTTTTTCGAAATCCGGCGCGCGCCGGTGGTCCAGGACAGTCACGCCGCCCAGGTCTGCGCCGTCGCGCTGTGCCGTCTCGCGAATAGTCGCCTCGTCGCCGAGCAATGTTATTCGCGCCAGCCGCTGGCGCGCGCAAAGTGCCGCTGCTTGTACGGTGCGCGGATCGTTGCCTTCCGGCAGGACGATATGTTGCGGCCGCGAGGCAGCGCGTCGACGAATTCGTTCAAGGATGTCCATAGATTAACGGGGCGTAGCGTCGGGTTGATCGAGAGTGCTGAGTCTAGCGAACACTGCGGGAGAGGACAAGCCGTGTAAAGCAAACTGTTGGTTTGCGATGCGGAAAGGACCAGCGTAAGATTCGCAGACCAACAATTCGCTGTGAAAAACTTGGAGGCGCGATGTCTGCAATAATGGCCCGGCGGCGGCTAAAAAATCTGCTGCTCTTCATTCCCAACCTGCTGCTGCTCTGCGCGCGACTGCTAACCGACTCGCGCGTGCCGGCGACCGAACGCGCGCTGCTGGCGGGCGCTATCGTCTATGCGATTATTCCGTTTGATTTGATACCCGACATGATTCCGTTTGTGGGTCAGGTAGATGATGCTTACCTAATCGCGCTGACTCTGCTAAGGCTGATGGAGCGAACAGATCCGGCGGTGGTACGGGAACACTGGAGCGGAGGCGGGGACGTGGTTGAGTTCATCGGCGCCGTGGCAATGCTTGCAGCAAAGGTCTTACCGAAGCGCATCCGACGCATATTGACGGCGCGTGTCGAAGTTGCGCCGGGCAAGCTTGAAGATCTTAAAAGTATTCCCAGACCGCTGTTGGTGGCGCGGTTTGAACCGGAAAACGCAGTAGGCGGCGAGCAGTAGGCAGCAGGCAATAGGGATACTGCTCACGGTCTTTCATTTAGCATCCATTCAGATTTTCCATTTCTCATTTACCATTTTTCATTTTTCATTCCGATATTTCTGGAACTCCCTCGGAACGAAAAAGTAAGCGTCTTCTTCGCTTCAATGGCAAATGAAAAATGGTAAATGAGAAATGGAAAATCTGAATAGCCGCGACGTGAAAAACCTCAGGCAGTGACTTCTGCCTACTGCTCCTGCCTACTGCCGACTTCTTTCAACACCGCCAGCAGTTTCTCGTGAATGCCATCAAAGCCGCCATTCGACATGATTGCCAGCACGTCGCCTGCGCGAAGTTGTGGCCGCAGGTGCGCAATAATCTCGGCGGCGTTCGCCAGGGCAAAAGCGGGCTTGCCCTGTTTTGCAATGTCCTCGATTAGCTTGCGTGTATTGAGCGTCTTACCTTTCTCGAGCGCTTTCTCACTATCAAACACCCCGGCAATCAGCACGTAATCGGCGTCCACAAAAGCATTTGCGTATTCGTCCTGGAAAACCGCCAGGCGCGATGACCATGAACGCGGCTCAAACACCGAGATCAAACGTCGCTGCGGGTAACGATTGCGCAATCCGCGCAGCGTCTCGCGCACCGCGGTTGGATGATGAGCGAAATCGTCGATCACAGTGATGCCTTGTTCCTCGCCTCTTACTTCGGCCCGACGCCGAACGTTCTTGAAAGTCGCGAGCGCCTCGCGAATTGTTTGGCGGTCGATTCCCCAGACATCCGCAGCAATGATCACCGCCAAACAGTTAAGCAAATTGAATTCGCCGATAAGCGGGGTTTGAAATTCACCCCACTGCTTGCCTTCGTGCGTGACCGCAAATTTACTTAACTCGCCTGAGAAATCAGCGTCGTTGATGCGCCACGTGGCATCTGCGTGCGTGCCGAAAGTCTCGAGTCGGGTAAACAGTTTCCGGCCCAGCTCGCCGACAACTTCGCGAACGTGCGGGCTGTCCCAACCGGCAATCAATCGACCGTTTGCGGGAACCAGATTCATCAACCGCCGGAACGCAAGTTTAACTGCATCGAGATTTGGATAAATGTCAGCGTGGTCAAACTCGATGTTGTTGACGATCGCGATCTCCGGCAGGTAGTGCATAAACTTCGGGCCCTTATCGAAATACGCCGTGTCGTATTCGTCGCCTTCGATAATGAAGTAGTTGCTGTCTCTGACGCGAAAGCTGACGCCAAAATTCTGCGCGACGCCGCCTATCAAAAAAGATGGTTCCAGCCCACCCTGGTCCACCACCCAGGCGGCGATACTCGTCGTCGTTGTCTTGCCATGCGTGCCGGCAACCACTAGCGAGCGACGCCCGCGAATAAATTCTTCTTTTACCACTTCGGCTTGTGAGCGGTAGACGAGTTTGCGGTTGAGAGCGGCTTCCAGTTCCGGATTGCCCCGGGGGATTGCGTTTCCAACAATGATGCAATCAGCCAAGGGTTCAAGATGCGCTGCGCGGTAACCCTGCATGACGTCAATGCCGAGCGAGGCCAACATCGTTGACATCGGCGGGTAAACATTCTCATCTGAACCGGTGACGTGATGACCGCGAGCTTGCAGCATTCCCGCCAGGGCGGCCATCGCCGTGCCGCAGATTCCGATCAGGTGATAGTGCATAGGCGAGTCAGGAAAATTAGTCAGGAAAGTTTGATGACGCTTGACTGATGTGAATTAGCAGTACCGGGTTAGGGTCGGAGCGAGTCATGTAATACTTCCATTCCCGAGTTCGAATCTTTTGTCGTACTTCCGGTAGTACGATTAGTTTCATACCATTCGACTGTGCGTTTTAGACCTGCTTCGAAAGGTACCTGCGCGCGAAAACCAAACTTTTCATACGCTCGCGATACGTCTAGTCGTCGCCGCGGCTGACCGTCCGGCTTATCGGTTTGCCAACGAACCTCGCCTTCAAAGCGAGTGAGCCGTACTATCAGCTGCATCAGTTCCGATATCTTTATTTCGTTCCCGGTGCCGATATTGACCGGGTCGCTCGCGTTGTAGATCGCAGTCGCACGAACAACCGCTTCGGCGCAGTCACCTACGTAAAGAAATTCCCGTGAAGCGTTTCCCGTGCCCCAGGCTTCGACGAACGACGCACCGCTCTCTCGAGCCTCGACACACTTGCGAATCAGCGCTGGGATCACGTGGGATGATCCAGGGTCAAAATTGTCTCCCGGTCCATAGAGATTCGCCGGCAACAGGAAGATAGTGTTGAAGCCATACTGCTGGCGATAGCTCTGGGCCTGCACGAGCATCATCTTCTTGGCTAAGCCATAGGGCGCATTTGTCTCTTCAGGGTAGCCATTCCAGAGATCGTCTTCACGAAAAGGCGTTGGCGTAAATTTGGGGTACGCGCAAACCGTTCCGAGAGCAACAAATTTCTGCACGTCATGTTGGCGCGCTTGCTCGATCAGCTGGACTCCCATCATCAGATTGTCGTAAAAGAACTTTCCCGGGTTCTTTTGGTTTGCGCCAATACCGCCAACCACTGCAGCCAGATGGATAACTAAATCCGGATGGGTTGCGGAAAGTAAGCGCTCAACGTTGGAGCCCTCGACGAGGTTGTATTCGCGGTGGCTGGGGACGATCACTTCCAGTCCGGGAAACTGCCGCAAGCGATTGACGACGTAGTGTCCAAGAAAACCGGAGCCACCGGTGACCAACACACGTCTGTAGGGAAAACCTTCGCACGACTCGGTCATAAGTGTGTTCTGTTAACGCGCCGTCTCGGATATTAGACCAACCCAGTGGCGGATTACGATTATCGAGAGCGCACCGACGAGATTGTATCCGACTGGTCAGTGTCTCCGAAGACCTCGTGTTCTATAGAGTTTACGGTGGCAAGGTCGGCGTCGACCATTAACCGCACTAGTTGCTTAAACGTGACTCTCGGTTCCCAACCAAGCACGCGCTTCGCCTTCGAAGCGTCGCCAATCAGCACATCAACTTCTGCGGGCCGCACATATTTAGCATCGAACTCGACGTAGTCTCGCCAGTCGAGATCGAGGTATGAAAAAGTCTCTTCCAAAAATTCCTTTACAGAATGTGTTTCGCCGGTGGCGATCACATAATCGTCGGGCTTGTCCTGTTGCAGCATCAACCACATAGCCTCAACGTATTCTTTGGCGTAACCCCAATCGCGTTGAGCATCCAGATTGCCAAGGTAAAGTTTCTTTTGTAGACCCGACTTTATGTGCGCGGCGGCGCGAGTTATTTTTCGAGTAACAAATGTTTCGCCGCGGCGCGGGCTTTCATGGTTGAAGAGTATGCCGCTGCAAGCAAAGAGGTCATACGACTCGCGATAGTTCACCGTGGCTGAGTGGGCATACAACTTGGCTGCGCCGTAGGGACTGCGGGGATAAAAAGGCGTTGTCTCGCATTGCGGTGTCTCACGCACTTTGCCAAACATTTCGGAGCTGCTTGCCTGGTAGAATTTCGTTTCGACGCCTGTTTGGCGAATTGCCTCGAGAATGCGAACCGTGCTGAGCCCAGTCACGTCGCCCGTGTATTCTGGAATATCAAAACTAACACGGACGTGGCTTTGCGCTGCCAGGTGATAGATCTCGTTTGGTTGAATGCGATAGAGCAGCTTGATGAGGTTGGTTGAATCTGCGATATCGCCGTAATGGAGAAACAGACGCACGTCATTCACATGGGGGTCTTTGTAGAGATGATCGATGCGTCCGGTATTAAACGTCGAAGCCCGCCGGATGATCCCATGAACTTCGTAGCCCTTGTCGAGCAATAACTCAGCCAGATAGGATCCATCCTGCCCAGTGATGCCTGTGATTAGTGCTTTCGTCATCGCGTCATTAAGAAACTCAGTTTCATCCACGATAGAGTCGGATTTGAAATAAGCCTTGCGTTGCTGCGGATACCCAACCGAAGCTCGGAACTGACACCCCGATGTAACGTTCGTCAAGTTGCGTCTTCGAGCAACCCGATATTCGAGGACGACAGCGCTTTAATGAACGCGGGATCAGATAGCATTGATTGCAATGATAGCATCGAGGGTCATTTTTCTTTCACCGCGCGTTTCAGTTCAACCCAGTACATTTCCTGAGTGATAGTTACATCCTGAGTCGGCAAACGGCGCAGCTTGCGCCAAAGGCGTTGCGCCGTCATGACGGCAGAGCCTGCCAGTAGGTTGGCGATCACTTGGCTCCGCGACAGACAGCGGCGCTGAAAATCGAAAGATGAATTGAGTTTCACCCGCAACTTCTCGCTGCTGTCCCAGCGTAGGAGTGAAAACTGTCCGCCATGGTGAACTACGGCCGCGTCCGGCTCGAACACTAACAGCCATCCTGCTCGCGTGATGCGGAGACACCACTCGTTGTCCTCGCCATACATGTGGAAACGCTCGTCCAGACCGCCTACCTGATCGATCATTGCGCGCCTGGCCAAAACCGCCGCCCCGAAGAGCATCGGCACGGCCCGACGCGTAGCGTGATCCCAGTGTCCGCCAAGCAACAGCTCGCCGCGCAGACGACGGGGGATCAGCCGCCACAAGCCAATGCCCGAAACGACAATTTCCCAGGCGGAGGGCGGGTTGCGCCAGACACTGTGCTGCAAAGACCGGTCAGTGTTCAGTAGTCGCGGGCCACAAGCCCCGATTCGCTCGTTGGAGTTGAGGCAGGCGATCAAAGTATCAACTGCCCCGGTTGTTACTTCCGTATCGGGATTGAGCAGAAACAACATCGGGGCCTGGCTGTAGGCAATGGCCTGGTTGTTCGCTTTGCTGAATCCGGCGTTGTCGGCATTCTCGATGATGTGAACGGCAATCCCTGGCAGTAGGGCGCGGGCTTCGGCCGAGCGCAACCACGCAACGCTATCGTCGGATGAAGCGTTATCTACGACCACGATGTCATAGGCAACAGAAGGGGGCGCCTGGGCGATGCTTCTTAAGCACCTTCGCAACAGCTCGCCGCCGTTCCAATTGACGATGATGATGGATAACTCAACTCCCACTTTCCGACCCTTTGCCTGAATCTATACAACCCGCGCCACAATCACCGGATGTCTCAAGCTGCGCTTGACCTATCGCTCCAGTCTTAGGATCTGCGGCAGAGCGGCTGCGCATTGTTGCAGAAACAATCCTCTGAAGTAAACCACAGGCGCCGCTAGGTTTTATGGCATTGAGGTTGCGCTTGCGGTTTGGCGGTAGTGATGCAGTTTGAAAGCTACAGTGTTGAACAAGCGTTCGTTTCACTCACTCCTTAAGCATAAGCACCTTAAGAGGTACGTCATGGCCTGGTCTGAAGCCCACATCTTGATGAAGACGCGCCTCAATATATGTATTTTCATTTGGATCAAAGATAAGTTCCACCCTCACAATCTCATTTGCGAGACCTTGGGCATGAATCATTTCATAGACCGACTGTATTGCTGGAAAAATCTTCTCGTGTCGCTCAATTGATGTTTTAGCGGTTACGTCACGAAAGAAAATCCCTTCTAACTCGATATGGTATACAACATTTAGCTGAGCTTGACTCCTAGCTTTAATAATTCCTAGCTTGGTTTTGACCCACACATAAGAATCTTTCCCTAGTTCCGCAAAGAAGGCATCGAAAAATGCCTTTCCGACGAACGTAAGGGACAAAATTGCTGTTCCTATTACAACAGAGTCTCCTATATTGGCTGTCTGTATGCTAAGCGCAACTGGGAAATCCTTGAGTTCATCTTGTAAGACTCCTCGCTGTTCGCGCGGAGTACCAGGCCCAAAAACGATTTCATACTTTATCATTGAGCAGCTGTCCTTTTAAGTACGATGGGGCTTATATCACTAATCAGCGCCGGAACGTCCAGAATTCCTTGCCAACCCTTCCATGGAATTGTGACAATCCTAAGCCTCTGGGGATGCAACCCTGTTAAGCTCTGTCCGAATCCCACACTCTGAGGTGCAAAAGTGAGTACAGCCAGACTAGCGGTAGCAAAGAGGGACGAAGACGTTGATGTTGATTTCGATGCCTTCGCAAGAGACCTAACCGAATTGTCACTCAAGCATAGAATCGGCATCGCAGGCGATCCTGTCCTCTTTGTTTTGGAAGACATTGATCTTGATCGCGTTTATGTCTGCGATGCCGATAGCCGACTCACCTATTAGGCGTTCGGAAGTTTTACGCTTAGCCCGGAGTTAGGGCCGGGCGGCAAGCCTAATGCCGTATCAACCCCTTGATGGGTTCGCAGGTCTTGCAGAAGCGCCGTAGCATCAATCAATGATCCGATCATTGCTTCGGATGCGGATCGTGCGACCATCACGGCCTTAGCCCGGTATACCTGCAATGCGGCCACTCCCGTGCTCACAGCAAAGCGACACAAGCCCCTAGCGTAGAAACGATTGAATTCGCCTTCGCTGAGGGTTTCTGGCGCGGTTATTGGAACCTTCACTGTTGTGTAGCCACTCTTAGTTCGACGTTGTTCACTCGCATTCAACCTGCAATTATTACGCAGGCTTGTAGCCAGCCAATCATCGTCGTAGCCACGGGCAGCTTCTCTAATTAGGTTCGGGTACTCAGTTAGCCCGGTGCCACTAAGACGCGGACTAAGATAGAGTTGATTGTTAGCAATATCACGCTCAATTTCCTCAAGCATGAATTGCCTGATTTGATCGTTAAGGTTTACGAGGTGCAAAGACATGAGGGGAACCCCTTGGGCAAGAACCGCATGAGACAAACGCTTGTCGAGCGCCCGCTGAAAAAAACTTAACCTAGGCGGGGCGGCCATGTGCTATACTGAGGCACAGTTGTAACCCTTTGACTGCTAAACCGCTTTGCGCGGTCTGCCTGACTCCCAGAACGGTTTAGCAGTCAACCCCTCCAATTGCTAATTAAAGCCTACCACAACAGAAGGGACTCCGTGAAAGTTTTTGTGGATTTGTAGTGTGCTACTGAAACGGTGTTTCACTTATGAAAGCGTCTTTGGTGAATCCTAATCCAACAGCTTGACTATATCTTCGATTGACCAAAGAGTCTTGCTCACGTCCGCTTCCATTGCTGGTGTGCATCTAAGACTCTTATGAATACGCACAAAGTTGTAGTGCATGTAATGAAGCGCAACCGCGTGCATGTGATTCTCAATCTTCTTTGAGAAACCGTTTGTCAGTCTGGTAAACCGCCGCATGTTCATTCGCATCGTGAGGTTCTGGCGCTCAATGTATGACGTTGAAATGAGATTCATATCCGGCTTGCCTGCAACCGCTTCTTTTTCGCAACCGATACACTTCGCTGGCGAATATCGTTTGTGTTCATCATCCTCAGTCACACCGTAAACCTTAACGACCATGCCATAGTCAATATCCGCTCCGAAAGCCTCTTCGATTGCAGTCAGATAAACCTTAAAGCCGTCCGTGCTGAGTTGCACGCGAGTCGCTAAACGCTCCGACAAGTCTTTGATGAACGCCATTCCTGATTCCGCATCACGGCGGCCTACATTCCAGCAAGGGACAAGCTTCGAATTTGCATCAATCGCAACCCAGGTATAAACGTCACCATAGCCAAACACGCCTTGCAACTCTTGCGTTAGGTGACCTTCTTTCGCGTGAACAAACGACCAGATTTCGTCGCACTCAATACGCTTGCATTTGAGATTACGAAACACTTTGTCTTGATAGATCGCGCAGGCATCGCCAATGTCGGCCAATAATTTCAGGACAGTGTTATTGCTCACACCGACGATCCGCGACGTGGCGTTGATCGAGTTTCCCTCGACTAGAGCCGAGACGATTTGCACGCGCTTGGCTGTTGAAAGCTTGTTCATAATGAAACTGATTATATGCTTGCTCGGCTAAGAAGTCAAGCATTAAATTCCATTTGGGCGGGTTTAATTTTGCGGGTTTGAATACTACGGTAACGTGGTATAATCCTTGACACGTTAGCCCGCAAGAGTCCGCTCTTGTTGGTATTGAAAAGTACAGAGGACGGGGCTCGAACCCGCACGCCGCGTACACGGCATCGGTTTTCTAGACCGACGCGTCTACCAGTTCCGCCACCTCTGCGCATGTGCAACAGCGGTTGAGAGTGGGCCTTCTAATCCGATTCTCGCCGCTGTTTGCTTTTTATCGCTCTATAAGAATAGTCCCTCTGTAAGTTGCCTCTGTTGTTTCCGTTGCTTCGCTTTCTACAAACATCCAGCCATCTTTAAGCAGCGTTCGGATAGTACTCCGCTGGGCCTCTGGCCGAATTTTGCCCGCTAAGCTGGGGTTGATTTCTTCGATTTTCTTGAAAAGGTCGGCGCGGCTAAAGCCTTGCGGAAGCGTATCTACAGCATCCTTCGCGGCCTTTAGTGTGCCCCGTACCCGTTTGTGACCGTTTGCGGCAGCAAGCCCAGCAGCAGGCAGAATGCCACTCATCGCGGCCTGCATAGGACTTTGGCCGTTCTGTTGGCGAATGCGATTGAGTAGGATTTCGACTGCCCGAATCTGTTCCTGGCGCTCTAAAATCTCTGCTTCAAGTGCCCGCTTCTCTGCTAGTAACTCTCGTTCTTTCAAAACATAGCGAGTGTACGCCTAAGCCCAATTACGTGTCAATGACGTTTTTAGCTAATTACGGGCTTAAGGCGAGAATTATTTCCAGCGGGCTTTTGCGGCTTTTTTGGCGATGGATTTCCGCTTCTTTGCGGACAGGTTTTTGGCACGTTGGATGCCACCTTTTGATGCTCCGAGTTTGCTCAAAGCCTGTGCGTGAGGGTTCTTTACTGGCGGCTCGATCTTGTCAGCTTTGCCCGTGGTCACGTCCAGAATATATTTCGCTAACTGGTTCGCATCCTTTGGCGGTCGCTTCGTTGGCATGAAGCGAGTATCGCATAACTCAGATCATGCAGAGGAAAAAGTTTGACCGTTCAACATTGAAAATGCATCACTACCCGGTTTGGCAGCATGCTTGACCTCCCCACCAAATCCCATAGAATGATCGCCCATATGCGTGCGGTAGCGAAACGAATTCTCAAACGTGCAGGCCAGCTCCTAGGTTTTGACGTGCGGTGGTACCTTCCGCGGCCGGAACACGCTTTATCAACTCTGCTGGAGCTCTATAAAGTAGACACCATTTTCGACATCGGGGCGAACATCGGAATGTCCGGTGAATACTTTCGCAACATCGGTTTCAAACAAAAGCTAGTATCCTTCGAGCCTGTCAGCCGCTTTTATCGTCGTTTGGAACAGAAGGCGAAGAAAGACCGGCTCTGGTTTTGTGAAAATGCCGCCGTCGGAGATTCCGATGGTGAAATGGAAATAAACGTTTCTGGCGCAAGCGGCGGCGCCAGCTCTTTTCTGGAGATGACGGACACGATAAAAGAGAACGCGCCAGAACTGTGCTTCACCGGGCGCGAAAAGGTTAAAGTGAAAACAGTAGACTCCGTGATTGATCGCTACTATCCGGAAGGAGACAGGCTGTTTCTGAAGCTGGATGTTCAGGGATATGAGAAACAGGTTTTGGAGGGAGCGCGCAAGTCTTTGAATCGGATCGTGGGTATGAAAATAGAAATGTCTGTGGTTAGAAGTTACGAACAAGAACCTTTGATTTACGACATGCTCCCTTACCTCTATAGCCTCGGTTTTAGACTAAACGGGATCGAAGCCGCATGGTCGAACCAGGTGACGCAAGAGGTGTATCAGGTGGATGGCTTCCTGTTTCGCCCAGACAGGCTCTGACTTTTGCATGCAAGAAGAACGCGTCGCTGTCCAGTTTGCCTATGAGAATCTATTCTTCACCACCTCTGGAAGTGCTTCGCCCTGAAAGCCTGTCGCGGCGCAAGCTGCCAGTTAATTTCAATAAGGACGATCTAGGCTTGTTCAGTCATGAACTTGAACGGGTGATTCCCCAAACCAAACTGCTCAAACTCCAAAACGTGGGAGTAAGCGCTGAAGGCATACTCTTCCAAAAAGGGAAAATGCTGCCCGAGTCTTTTGCATTTCCAGCTAACCGGGAAAACTGGAAGCGAAGAAGCGTACTGAAGTTCATTCTCAACAACTACCTCTTCAGAAGGCGCAGACGATTTGAGAGAGAGAGCGCTTGGGTGGTTGACGATTGGAGCCAGGGATATTTCCACTGGCTCGCGGATGTCCTCCCGAGGTTATTCACGATAAGGGAGCGGTTGAAAGATCTGGTTCTGCTTCTTCCTCACAAATACAGAGAGTTGGAATTCGTGCAAGCATCGCTGAAGCCCTTCATCATTGGGGGCGTAGACTACATCGATCCCGGCGAAGTCCTCTTCTGCAAGAAACTCATCGTGCCGTTACAGACAGCGCCGTCGGGACATTACAACGAGGAGCTAATCCAGGAGGCGAGAGATCTTCTGGTCGGATTCTATGCGAGCGGACCCCGCGAGTCGCCAACTGACCGCGTTTATATCAGCCGCAGTCTGGCGCCGAAGCGAAGGATTTTCAACGAAGACGAAGTTATAGAAGTTTTGCGGCAGTTTGACTTTCGCATAGTCCTTTCCGAGGATCATTCATTCGCAGAGCAGGTGAGGATCGCTTCCCGGGCACGCTACCTCGTCTCCAATCACGGCGCAGGTTTGACGAACATACTATTTATGAGTTCGGGCACTAATGTACTCGAGCTACGTCATGTTACCGACCGCATCAATAACTGCTACTTCACACTGGCCTCCGCGCTAAATCTCAATTACTTCTACCAGAGTTGCGAGCCTGCTGACCGCGATGAAGATCCACACATCGGTGACCTGAAGGTGGACTCCCGCGCGCTCCGGGCGAACATCGAATTAATGCTGGCGTCCTGAGAACAGCTCAGGAACCTGGTTTTCAGGTGGAAGGGTTTTCCTTGCCTTGATGCAGCAGGTCTTTCGCGGCGCTGAAGAAACCCCGTGAGTAACGATGGTAGCGCCATGTCAATAGTTCTCTGACCACAGAGGTGATGCGCCGGAGGGGGGGGCCGGGTAACTCTGCGCGCGTGCGCAGGTGGCTTAGTCGGGCCGCAAGCCTGGATAAAGCATCGTCGCTTTTGTAAACATCGCGGTGCTCCGACAAACGCTGCTGGACTTGCATGCCGATCTCGATCATCTCGTGGTAGGAGGTGGTGCGTCGCATTGCTTCCCTGACTCCGCCTTCGTCTTTCTTTCTTTCTTTGGCGCCCACCTGCTGCTCCGCGTGCTGTCGGTATCTAATCAGCGGTGTGGCGAAGGGGAGGACTTCGGATACCGCGGCGACCATTATGGCGATCCAGGCATCGTGGATGATCGGCAGGTCGGTGGGGATCGGTAGTAACAAGTCCTTGAAACGCGCACGGAAAGCCATGCTTGCGCCGGTCACCGTCGAGCCCTCCAGTAGTTCGTCAATGGCCCTCTGGCTACGCAGGCGCCGGCGTTCGGCAGGTCGAAGGGGCAGCTTCTCCCAGAGTGTGTAGCCTGCGGGACGCGCCGCTTCATCAATCACCTCCGCGTCGGTGAAGATGAGGCCGACATTGGGACCTCGATCGAATTCAGCTTCGAGCTGCGCGAGCTTGGCCGGCAGCCAAACGTCGTCCTGGTCGCTGAGTGCTATTAGGTTTCCTTCGCATAGACCAATAGCGCGTTCGAAGTTTTTTGTCGAACCGAGGTTCCGCTCATTGCTATGGAAGTGAACAGGAAAAGGAACCGAGGCGGCGAAGTTCGTAATAATCTCGCGCGTGGCATCAGTCGAGCCGTCATCGCATATCACGAGTTCGTCGGGTGGTCGCGTTTGCGCGGCAATGCTATCGAGCTGCTCCCGCAGGTGGCG
The DNA here is from genome assembly GCA_035601415.1 of Pyrinomonadaceae bacterium. GTDB lineage: Bacteria > Acidobacteriota > Blastocatellia > Pyrinomonadales > Pyrinomonadaceae > PSRF01. The sequence goes on from DATNOG010000009.1 coordinate 41,287, forward strand.
TGCACCGTTGTAGGTGCACATCGCGATCGAAAAGCTATTAGGCATTGGTTCAGGACAGAGCCGGAGTAGAGCTTCAACAAATGCATTTGCGGCAAGCCAAGGTTGAAAGCCGGAGTTCAGAAAACTCCAGCCGCTCAGGTTGCCATCTCTGGTCGTCTCTACGTTGGATTGTTACCTTCGGATATCGCGGCCAGATCGGCATCAATCATTTCGGCGACCAACTCTTCGAATGTATGTTGCGGTTCCCAGCCGAGCAGTTGCCGCGCCTTGCCGGCATCGCCCTTGAGCAGATCAACTTCAGCCGGACGAAAGAACTGTTCGTCCACCTTCACGTAGTTTTGATAATCGAGTCCAACTTTACCGAAGGCCTGCTCGCAAAATTCTCGGACGGTGTGCGTTTCGCCGGTGGCGACGACGTAATCGTCCGGGTCGGGCTGTTGCAGCATAAGGTGCATCGCGCGCACATAATCGGCGGCATGGCCCCAGTCGCGCTTGGCTTCCAGGTTACCCAAGCGCAGTTCAGTTGCTATTCCCATCTTGATGCGCGCGACTGTTGAGGTAATTTTGCGGGTGACAAATTCGTAGCCCCGGCGCGGTGATTCATGGTTGAACAATATGCCACTAACGCAGTACATGCCGTTAGCTTCGCGGTAGTTGCGCGTGAGATCAAAACCGGCGACCTTGCTGATGCCATAAGGTGAGCGCGGATGGAATGCGGTCTCCTCGTTCTGTGGCGTTTCGCGCACTTTGCCAAACATCTCGGAAGAGCCGGCGAAATAAAAGCGGCACTTTGGCTGCAATTCGCGCAAGGCCGCAAGCATGTAGTGGGTGCCGTTGATGTTTGTATTCATCGTCGAGAAGCCGTCGGCAAACGATTCGGCGACGAAACTCTGCGCAGCCAGGTGGTAACACTCGTCAAACTCATGTTTGGCCAGGACGTGAAAGATCGAGGGGTAGCTCTCAAGGCTTGCCGGGTGAAGCGTGATCCTATTGAGCAAGTGCTCGAGCCGGGTAAAGCGCCTGGTCGGATCTTCGAGAGCGACACGTCGAACGAGACCATGCACTTCGTAGTCTAAGGCGAGCAACTGCTCGGCCAAATAGCTTCCATCTTGTCCGGTTATGCCGGTTACAAGCGCTCGTTTCATAATTTGAAATCAGGATACTCTCGATCGCGTGGAATGATGATGCGTTTGTCGGCCGCCGGCCACTCAATTCCAAAGGCCGGATCGTCCCAGCGCACACCACGGCCTGAATCCGCAACATAAACCGAGGATGCCACCTGGTAAAAGACTTCGGTGTCGTCCTCGAGCGTTTGGAAACCGTGGGCGAGTTCTTTTGGTATGTAAAGCATCAGATGGTTGCTCTGAGATAACTCAATCCCGAACCACTGCTTGAAAGTAGGCGACTGAGGGCGCAGGTCTATGGTCACATCATATGCCGTTCCCCGAGTGCAGCGAACTAGTTTCGTTTGTCCATATGGCGCAGCCTGGTAATGCAGACCCCGAAGCGTGCCGCTTTCTCGATTAAAAGAGATATTACATTCAATAATGTCGGTTTCCAGTCCGTGTTCGGCAAACTCGGAGCCCGACCACGAATGGGCGAAAAACCCTCGTTGATCTTCAAGTTTCTCGGGCGTGATCACGTACACTCCACCAATTTTGGTTTCCTCGAAAATCATCCTGCATCCCTGCCGGCTGTTTGAGAGTCGGGCACATTGGCGACCTGGGCTCGGATGAGCTTTGTTTGCGAAAGATTCAATCAACTAATTACAGACCGCTTTATCGAGTCACTCTTTCGTCCAACCCAGCTTGATTCGGTGGGCCTTCTTCATTAGTTCCTGGCCGAAAAAGGTTTCCAGAAGAAGGTAGCGAAAGCTACGGTCGAGCATCCATGAAGGGTCGTTCTTCAGGCAACTCAGCGACAGATGTCCGCTGGTCTTAAGATCCGTCTCTCTGGAATTGAAAGCGGCTTCGGCCATCTCAGCAGCGAGCACGCGCGCTGCCAGACCTTTCTCAGCCGTTGAGGGTAAGTTATTCCGCACCCAGGATGCAAAGCTTCGTTCCTTGGAAGCAGCCGTGAACGTGTAAGTGAGTTCAAAGATCCGCTCGCGAAGCCACTCTGCAAAAAACTTTCCATCCTCTGCCAGGGTAACATCGGTCTGAAAAGCAGACTGGAGGCTACCGGTTGCTTCCTTCTCTTGACCCAGGCAAAAGAAATAGAAGGCTGATTGAAGGTCGATGAGCGCCAGCATTCGTGCGTCGGTCACAGCTGCGTTGTGACCCTTCTCGACTTTTACGCGGAAGGAATGCATCACCTCTAACGCCCGGCGCATGTTTTCGTGGGGCTCAACACTGCTCGTGTTGTAGTCATGAGTTCGATAAAGCACTACGGGACAGGAGAGAAATCCCACGGGACACTCCGCCAGCATGCGTAACCAAAACTCCCAATCGCTGTAGATTATCGACGTCTCATGCAAGCCCACTTTCTCAGTGCAGGACCGACGCATCAGAACAGTCATACCGGGAATTGAGTTTTTCCGAATCAAGCGTCCCAGGGGGTTGCGGTCTCTGGTAATGTCCTCACCGAAATTTTCGAATCCCGCAAGAGGCTGGCCCGCTTCATCCACTAGTTTTGCGTACGAATACACCCAACCTATATTCGGATTAGCGTCAAGAAATGCAACTTGCCGCTCGAGCTTATCCGGAACCAACATGTCATCTGAAGGTAAGCCTGACCAGAACTCGCCGCGACAGTGCCGGTAAGCTAGATTGACTGTTTCAGAGATACCAAGATTTCGGTGTTCCGGATGGGTTAAGACAAGTATCTGCGACGGATGAAGAAGTGCGTAATCCTCGGCTATTTGTAAACTACCGTCCGTCGAACCATCATCTACGATAATTATTTCAAAGTCCTGGTAGGTCTGCCTCAGTACGCTGTCAATTGCGGCGGGCAAAAACTGCGCGTGATTGTAGGACGGCAGGCAGATACTGATCCGAGGAGTTTTGGATACATCAACCATTTGCTTGAAAGTTTAGATGAGGTAACCCGATTCGTCACCGCAGACTCGAAGATTTACCCTGGACTGCAATTGTTTCCGATGGTTCGCCGGCAAAAGACCGTACGCCATCGATAACATATTCGACTTCATTCGGCGAAATATGGGGGCCCATCGGTAGACTCAATACTTCGGCTGCCATTTGCTCGGAAATGACGAAACTCCCTGATGCGTGAGCGAATTCTGCGTATGCGCGTTGCAAATGAGGTGGTTGCGGATAATGAATCAGGGTGCCCACTCCAAGATTGGCCAGGTGTTTTTGCAGACCCTCGCGATTAGTATGCCGAACGACGAAGAGATGCCAGGTCGGATCAGTACTCTGCGGCACGACAGGAAGTGTCAGATTAGGAACACCGTTGAGTCCTTTCAGGTATTGATTTGCCACTTGCTTACGTCCTTGGTTCCAGTCCTCAAGTTTCGGCAGCTTGACCCTTAGAAATGCAGCCTGCAATTCATCCAGACGCGAGTTGAAGCCCTTCATTTCGTGCTCATATTTGACGTGCGAACCATAATTTCGCAGCGCTTCAAGCTTGACGCCCATCTGTTCATCGTTAGTTACCACAGCGCCGGCATCACCTAATGCACCCAGGTTCTTCCCAGGATAGAAACTAAAGGCCGCTGCGTCGCCCAGCCCTCCAACACGTCTCCCCTTATAACGGGCGCCGTGCGCTTGCGCCGCATCCTCGACGACTTTCAGATCGTAGCGTTTGGCAATTTCAATGATTGGGTCCATGTCAGCCGGTTGGCCATAAAGATGGACCGGTATGATGGCACGCGTGCGCGGAGTAATTGCAGCTTCAATTCGTGACGGATCGAGGTTGAATGTCGCGGTGTCAGGCTCGACGGGTACGGGTATAGCGCCGGCGTATGAGACGGCCAACCAAGTTGCGATGTAGGTGTTGGCTGGGACGATCACCTCATCGCCTAGACCAATGTCGAGGGCTCGCAGAATAAGATGAAGCGCATCGAGCCCATTGCCAACGCCAAGGCAAAGCTTCGTACCGCAATAGGCCGCGAATTCCTGCTCGAACGCAACTGCTTCGGCGCCCAGAATGAAAGAGCCAGAAGCCATGACTCGTTGTGCTGCCGCATCCAGCTCGGATTGCAGGCTGGCATAGACGGCTTTCAAATTAAGAAACGGGACGTTCATGAATAATGGAGGCTAACGATAAGAGAGAGTTGGAATTATTTGTTAACAGTCTCCGGTCTTACCGCGCGCAAAAAATCTTCGTAGTAGCGAAAATAATCAGTCTCATCGTAATAGTCGGAAGCGAGCACCATGCAAACTGAACCTGACGAAAAGTTATCCATGTGTCGCCAAATCTTTGGACAAATGTAGAGTCCGTAATGCGAACGGTTTAGGTGAAACTTTCGCTTGGCATAGCCGTCATCCAATTCGATGTCGAAACTGCCTGACATCGCAATCATCAGTTGTTGCAAGGTCTTGTGCCCATGTCCAGCGCGCGTCGAGCCACCCGGAACATCGTAAAGATAGTAAACGCGTTTGATTTCAAAACTGAGGTGCCGCCCAGCTTCTATGAATGTCAGATTGCCGCGCGGATCGTGAATTTGCGGAAGCTCTATTATTTTGCAGTCGTCGAGGACCATAGTCTGATTTGTACCGTCAATTCGTAAGTATCATAAACTACGGCGCGTCCCCCAAAACTTTCCTTGTGTTCCGCCAGGCCCGCGTTCAAGTAGCGTCCGTCATCTTGGGTTGAGACGCCAAAGTCAAAATAATCTTTAGTCGCGTAATGCTCATTGATCAGGAAGTCAAGAATCAAGTCGAGTGCCGCGAGCTGTTTCCCCTGATCCGTGGTGGCAATGTATTGAGCATGGGCCACGTTCCGGCTTTCATAGATTATTACGCCCGCAAGCATTACTTCGTCTTTAAAAGCGCCAAACAGTTTGATGTATTCCGGAAAGCGACCGGCAAGCAGGGCGATCTCAGCGGCAGTATGCACCGGCAGCTTGCCATACTTTGTCTGCAGCACTTCGGTCTCCATCGCCATAAACGTCTTAAAGTCTTCGCTCCTTCGCACTTCTATGCCGTGACTACGCCCTTGTTTGAGGCTCCACTTTCGCCCCTTCGTTAGACCGGGTCGCGCGCTCTGGCGAACAGTAGTGGAAAGGTCGCGGCGCACCAGCCGGGCGTTCTGACGAAATAGCGCATACAGGTCTTCTTCTGCGGGCACATCGTGATAGATGTAGGGAACGGGTTTATACAGTAAGCGGCCGATGCCTTGCGCGCGTAGATACTCGCGCAGGGTCTCGAAAATTTCGAGCATAGTGCCGGCGCGCATGCGCGTGTTGGTTACTACGCCTCCGAAGGTAAGTCCCCCGTGACTAACCAGGGCGTCTTCTGCGAGATTGGCGGGCAGAACGCCAATGAGTTTTTCCGCAACGAAAAAAAGCAACGAACGATCGCGAAACCGGTCGGCGTGATACTCCATGTAATCGCGTTGGAACAGAAAGACGCCGTTTTTCGCCTGGCTGACAAAGTCATCCCATGGGCGTTTATGCCGCTCCTCGTATTGGACCACCTCGATCATTGTTAGCTGGGAAACGATAACTGTTGGCTATGAAAGATCATTCGCCGGCAGGGCGTAGAGAACCAGGTCCATGCCGTCTTCGCCATGCGTGCGCAGGAAAAAAGCATAATCCAAATTAAGCCGGTTAAGGCACAGCGGGAGTTGCCATAAATCGTCTGGACGATGATAAGCACTCAACGCTACTAGCGGCCGTCTGCCCTCCAGTAATTGTGCACAACCTTTAAGTGCCTCCCACTCGGCGCCTTCAACGTCAAATTTCAAATAAAGTTGACTATCATCAAATGGGATTACTTCATCAAGTGGTAGCACGTTGACTTCCAACTCGCCCGACGCATCGAATGACGAACTCATGTTTCCGGCGGCACAGAAGCGCAAAGTTTCCCTGCGGGCTCCCACCCCGGCGTTGAAAATGTGAATGCGCCCGGCTGCCTCCTCACCAAGAGTGTTTACATAAGCCCGCAAGCGGTTGCAGTTGCCTTCGTCAGGTTCGAACGCATAGATGGAACGAAATTCGTTGCTTTGGTAAGTCAGAAATGCGCGAATCGAGTCACCATCGTAAGCGCCACAGTCCACAAACGTTGTGTCAGCCGGTAAGCGTGGCAACAGATCCCGGGGGAAAGCGTTGTCGGCCGTGGCCGGCGGCAGTGCCTCGTAATCGAGGCGGAGGCGGAATTTGAGATGCGCCAGAAATTGCCGCCGCGATTCATCCTCAGCGAATAGTTGAAAGGCGTTTCTAATATCATCGGCCTTTTTGAGTACCTCGGCCGGCTCGTCAAATTGATAGTAAGGTAAAAACGTTTGCGGATAACGCCAGGCAAGATCAAGAAACGAAATGACCGGACGCTGAGTGAATTCACTTAGCCGGCGACGAGCTGTCACGAAGTTAAGCTTCGGATTCAGAATTGTAACTACGAATACCGTCCCTGCTCCGAAGCGTTCGCTAATCTCTCGTGCTTGCAATACCGGAAGGCCATCAATGACTTGTCCCTGCTTTTGCCTGGTATCGTCGGCAAACGCCACCGGCTCGACGCCGACTGTGCGCAGCCTGGCCAGCACCGTTCGTCCGAACTGGCCGGCCCCATAAAGGACAAACGATTCATTGCCCTTGATCGTAGCCTGGCCCACCCGGTCCATGCGGCGTTTCGCTGCCTGGGGCGACTCGCCCAGCAATGCATCAAGCTCTTCCTCGGGCGAAGGCACGAATTCTGTTGTTGCTATCTGGGTTTGTTCCAAACTGATCGCCCTCTGCTTGCTGCCCGCGGTAATCATTAATGCTTCTGCAAACGGGCTAACCGCTCCTCGCGCCATTCAGTGACGGCCAAACCGGGCTCGCTTTCATATCCCAGAAATTTACTGAGAAACTGATCGTCGGAATACTTACCGGCAAGCATTTTGGGGAAACTAATCTGTTGCTTGATTAGCGGCAGAGTGTACATGTGATTCAGTGCCCGGCGAATTTGTTGAGACCGGTTGCGCCCGCCGCGATGAAACAGCATTGAATCGAAAACCAGCACTGAGCCCGCCTGTGCCTCGATACCCAGTTCGTGCTGGCGAAAAAACTCAGCGGATGGGCAAGCCTCGGTTTTGTGCGAGGCAGGCAGAACATGCGTGCCGCCATTTTCTTCAGTGAAGTCATCAACGCAGAAGAGCGCACTGATTGATAAGGGTCGCGAACTCACAAAGTGCTGGTAGTTCAAGTCTCGATGCCAAGATCCGGCGTTTTGCTCGTCACCAACCATAGGCACATTGATGAGGCCATTCTGCAACATCAGCGTGTAGTAATCTCCGAGAAACCGTTCAACAATACGAAGGACCAGCGGATTCGTTGCCACGCGCAGAAAAATCTCGTCATAAACCAGCAACGCGCGCGCGGTGTGCGTATCGTTAATTGTTTGCAACCGCTCCTCGCCGCCAATCTCCTCCACTTGTAGCCGATAAATGTGATCGACCTTGTTCCGGATTTGGGTTAGCTCAGGTTCACGCAACGCATCAGGCAACACCGTATAACCAAGCAGGTTGATTTCCTCGACGTGAGCATCAAGCTCCGATGCCAGCTTCGTGTGCTCTTTTACGCCAAATGTTCTGACTGCGTCCTGCATTTAATAATTGCGCTCTCCTGCCGCACTTTCACCAATGTTCGAGCTCGGCGTAGCCAAAGCCATCTCTGCCGTAATTATTTCCGTTATAGAAAAGGAAAGTACACTCGCCGGTGGACACAACACTTGGGTAACATTGCATTTCACTGTCCCAACCATGGGACGCGACATCGATTCCGATTTCGTCGTCCTTTCGTTGCCAGAGGATTCCATCTTCTGATTCGGCATAAGCCAGCCTGTAACCTTCGGTTTCGGTTCCCGCTGAATAAAACATTCGATAACGATCGTGGCTTCTAATCACAAACGGACGACCGACGCGATACTCGCCCGGGGCCATATCGATACAGACTTGAAAGTCATCGTCCAGCTGGTAACCGTCGCGGGATTCAGTGTAGCGAATATTGTAGTTGGGCAACTGCTTGCCCTCACGACTCAAAGTGTATTCGCTGCCGCCGCCGTACCACACGCGCCAGCGCCCATCTTCGTAGAGGATTGAATGGATAACGCGAAAGAACAATTCCCGATTCGTTCGATCGCAGATGGGCACTTCGCTGTAGCGGCTAAAGCTTTCACCCCCATCTTCGCTAATAGCCAGTCCGCTGAATACATAAAACTTCACCTTCTGGCCCAACTGGTATCCCGCGTAGTAAAGGTAAAGCTTCCCATCGCGTTCGAGAATGGCACAGGGAACCACGCCATTTTCATCAAAAGCGCCTGGCCGGCCAACATCAAGCGCCGGCGTTTTCGATACTCGCAGAACCTCAGCCGGGTTTTCAGCGGAAACATCCACGAATCCAACCCGGCTCACACCTTCGTCGTCACGAAAACCCGCGAAGACGCGAATGGTCTTTTCGCCGGCTCTCACATGAGGGGTGGGTTGCAATGCTGTATTGCTGGCCCATGTGAGATCACCTTTCGGACTGTAAATTAGCCCTCTTTTTTTCCACTTCATCCGACGGTCATTCCAGGTTTGGGAATACTCTCTTCAGTTTCCTTTCCCACCTCGCCATTCCAATACCTTTTTAAGCTGAGACCTGCCTCCGCCAAGAACAGTTCTGACGCGCTTGCCCGCAATGGCCTCAATCTGACTGCCCAGCGTGACCGCCGGATCCGGAGCTCTCTGAAGGAAGTGGTGAATGTCATCAAGAATTGCATTCTGCGCTGAAAAGTCGCCCTTACGTTTAACAAATACTTCGGCGGGATGATCAGGACTCCACGAGCGCGGCGTGTTTGAACAGAAAAGTTTCTGCCAGTGGTTTGGAAAATTCCAATTGCCGCGAAAAATATAATCACGGGCATTGTCGAGATAAATCACTGCGCCATCAACAGAAACACGATCAAACAGTTCAACGTAAGTATCGATATGCTGCTGACTCATTTCCTGGAAACTCTCGATATTTATGCAGACGTCATACTTCTCCTTGTTGAGTTCGGCAAAATACCATGCAGGTATGACGTAACAATCGAACTCACTCATGTCGAAGCCGTCGCCGTCGTAATAAGAACCAACTCGAATCCCGGGGCAAACGCTCTCGAGATATTTCTTGGAGTAATAAAGACTAACAGGCACTGAATCTACCAAGACATAACGAATGCTTTTGCCAAAGATGTTAAAGGCGGCCTCGGCAAGCCTGCCGTATCCCCCTCCAACCTCGAGGATCGTAGTAATTTTCCGGGCCGGATCGAATGCGTAGGTATAGAGAAAAGTGAGATCCATCATGGATCCCAGATCGGCCACTTTCAGAGGTTCTGCACCGTTACTTTCTTCAACGTTGGCTTGCCAGAGTCCAATTGAATCTCTTCTATTCAAAAACGATGCGTAACTCTCTACCAGAGGGAGTGCAGACTTTTCGTTAATCTGCTCGGCGTTTCGGTCTCCCACCCAACCATTCATGCGTTGGTCCAGGTCAGAGAACTCTTGCTGAAAAACCTCATCCGAACCGGCGCGCTCAAGAATCTCAGAGAGGTCAGTACTCTCAATTTCGCTTGGATGCTTACATAACAGCCAAGTCGGTGTTGGAGTAAATGGCCCGGCGGATTTACACATGTCGTCGAAAATCCGACGAAATTCTTCCCGATTGGCGACGATGTTTGCTGCGCGCTGTTTCCTGATGGTTCTGCTAATTAGTTCCAAGATTCATCTCCGAAAACTGTTACGTTAGCGGCTGGTCCAGTGCGCGAAGAAAAAAGGCCAACGATACGGCACTGTACGGCCAGCATGTTATTAAATTTGGATCGGCGCCAAATGGAGGAATTCAATTGCCCTGCGCCTTTAGACCGAAGACGTCAAAGCTGTCCTTGATTGCTCTGGATGGGTTTCCTACATAGACTTTTTGTGCTTCCGTATCTTTATTGATAACAGCACCCATCCCGATCAAACAATCCTGCGCGATCTTCACGTTGTTCGCGATGCAACTATTCACACCTAGAAAACAGTTCTGACCGATTTCACAATAGCCGGAAATCACGACGTGCGAGGACACAAAGGCATTATCCTCAATCACTGTCTGGTGGCCCACATGGTTACCACTCCAAAGCACGACGTTATTTCCGACGCGTACTGCATACTGCAGCACGTTGTTTTCCAGAATGAAACAGTTTTCCCCGATTTCGACGTTGTGCCAAACAAAAGCCTTTGAGCTTACATACGATAAGAGCTCGTACCCTTTGCGTTTTGCTTCCCGATAAAGCCGGGTGCGAACGCGATTGAGTTTTGTATAAGAGATTGCCACAAAGGCGGAGTGTTCAGCTGGAGCAAAAAGCTTCTCCACATCCTCAAAGAAAACAACCGGCAGTCCGAACAACTGTTCCTTCTTCGCGTACTCGCGTTCGACGCTGAAGGCGACGACTTCATGTGGCGAGTCGTGCGTGAAATACTCATAAGCCAACTCAGCCGTTTCGCCATCACCAACAATAACGATCTTTGACATCCACTCTAAGCTCCCCAAAAAGTTTTATGAGCGCTGCCGTTATCAAGGGCCTGGCCGCCCATTCCAGGAAAACTATCCCGCAAGCTTTTTGACGAAGTTCTTTACGGGTGCTGGTAGAATCTTACCAAAGCTGCGTAATCCGGAGGACCTGACTCGCGGGGACTCTGCCTGCAGCGAATTCTCGGACCAATCCTTACTTGCAGCCGCCAACAACGATGGCGCAGACAGAACCTCCTGCGGTTCTCCCTTTATCGCCAGGAGCGTGCAGCGATCGTCAAACTTCTGCCAAACAGGCGGATTATAGCATTCGTAGACCGAGGTGAACCCGGCATGGGCAAGCAAATTGTAGAGCGAGGGGCGCGTCAGCCAGAAACTCTTTACATTATCGATGGACGCCCACAAGCTTTTCTCTCTCTCTGCAAGCGTAGTGTCAGGCTCATGCTCGGTAAAGAATTTGCCCCAGTATTCTCTCTCCCCATATTTGGAAGAGACTTCCTTTGTGTTGCTTACGTGCGTGTCTATGACCAGGCATCCGGTACAGACTTCGGCCATTCGGTGCACAAAATCGAAAACATCCGGAGCGTCCAGGTGGTACAGGATTCCGATACAGAGGACAGCATCGAAATGGCCGTATTTGTCGGAACTCAAATTCCTCACATCGTCCTGCACAAGTTTGAGATTATCGAGTGCTAACGTCTCCTTCACGAAACGAGCTTTAGCCAAATTCGCTTCACGTATTTCCACGCCCACGGTCTGCGCCCCGTGTTGGGCAAACTCGACGGCATAAAGGCCTTCCAGGCACGCCAGATCCAGAATTCGGGCCATACTCAAGGGATTCTTTAGCACGTCGGAGACTATTTGCAGAACACGACGGGCCAAAACTTCGTCACCTCGTATTTGGTCGGAGATGGTGTAAACGTTGTCCGCGAGATGGATATTATGCGCGGTCCATTCACCATACTGCTCGACAACCTTCTCCTTCTGGTTGATGATCTGTTCGACCGCGGTTGGCATTTGCGTCAGTTGCCCTCTCATTAATCACAACAAGTTGTCAGATAGCGGTGGTGCTTCAGTCTTTCATCTCGACTGCTATTTGCTGCTCAGGGGCGTTCGGTATCGTTTGTGGAGCGACAAATTCCGTTGTCCACGATAAACGAACGCGCACTACCCCTGCCCAGGTGCCACCACCTCCAGCCTCCCGCAGAACCCCGGTATCAAACACTCGAAAAGAAAGAACATGCGGCGCGTCAACCTCGATCGTGAGCGGTCCCAATGTAACAACATAAACAGTTACATAATACAAACCTTCATTGAGAAAGTTTGGCGGCAGTGTGCATACGGCTCGGAACAATCCTTCAGGATGCGGCTTGTCAAACCATTTTTCAGGCAGAGCATTGGCGGCCGGGGTGTTTCCGGTGCTGAGCACTACAGTGCCATTGCTGTCCAAAAGATAGATAGTGACGCAGAGGTTCCGCGCACCGGGGCGGCGGTTCCAAAACTCGACTTCAACTTCTACTTCCTTGTCGATATCAACTTCACTCTTAATTCTTCCGTCCGACTTTACGCGCACCGCGTGCAGCCTCACATTTTCATTGCCCGGCGCACGGTGAATGTCCTCCCAAACTGATTCCGCACCGCCGCCACTGCCTGCTTGTAAATAGGCGGCAACCACGCCTGCCGTTGTGCCGTCCAGAACGAGCTGACCATCGGCGATCAATAAACAGCGCGAGCAGAGCTGGTTAATAGCGGTCATGTTATGACTCACAAACAAAACCGTCCGACCGTGTTGCGCAACATCCCTCATCTTGCCGAGACACTTTTTCTGAAAAGCTGCATCACCGACAGCGAGCACCTCATCCACCAGTAGAATCTCCGGCTCAAGATGTGCAGCGACGGCGAAAGCGAGTCGCATGTACATACCGCTGGAATAGAATTTCACCGGCGTATCGAGAAACTTTTCCAACTCGGCAAACTGGACAATCTCATCGAACTTCTGCTGAATTTCTGCGCGCTTCATTCCCAGGAGCGCTCCACTCAAGTAAATGTTTTCTCGGCCGGTCAGTTCGGGATGAAAACCGGTACCAACCTCCAGCAGGCTGCCCACGCGCCCGTAAAGTTCGACGCGACCGGATGTTGGCTCGGTGATGCGTGAGAGGATCTTCAGGAAGGTTGACTTGCCGGCGCCATTACGGCCAATCACTCCGACAACCTCGCCCGCTCCGACATTGACACTTACGTCCTTAAGGGCCCAGATCTTTTCGTCCCTGGCAGTACTGCCGCCAAGCTTTTGGAAGGGAGCACGAAGAGCGCTGACTAGCGAGTCTCGCAAAGTCCCGTAGGCCGCTTCACGACGGCCAATACGATACTGTTTACTTAGATTGGTAACCTGAATAATGGATGTCATGCCGGATACTGGAACGCTAAATGATATCAGCAAACTCTCGCTCCATTCGACGAAAGACGAATGAGGCGTAGGCGAAGGCGAAGATTGTTATCAGAGTGGAGCTCGTTAACTCAATCCAATTCATTGGTTGGCCAAACAAAGCAGCTCGGTAACCATCGATAATCCCGGTCAGCGGATTCAACAGGAACGCAAAGCGAAGTTTTTGTGGTATCAGACTGGTGGGATAAATAATTGGCGACAGAAACATCCAAATCTGGACGACAAAAGGAATCGCGAAACGAACGTCGCGATACTTTACATTCAGTGCGGACAGCCACATTCCGACTGCGACTGCCAGCAAAGTTGTCAGAAGCACCAACAATGGCAACAACAATAGACCCCAGCCTGGTATCAGTCTGTAGTAGAACATTAAGACGATTAGCAACATGAACCCGATTGCGAAATCGACCAGACCCGCGGCCACGGCGGCGCCGGGAATGATCATCCGCGGACAATAAACTTTCGTAATGAGGTTCGCGCTGTTAATCAGACTGTTTCCACTGTTAGTTATGGCGTTTGAAAAGAAGGTCCACGGAAGCAGACCAGCAAAAGCAAATACCGGATAAGGCACCCCACCCGTACGCGACGCGAAGCCGGCCAATCTTCCAAAAAGCAAAGTAAAAATGACCATGGTCAGTAGTGGCTGCAGGATGGCCCACGCCCCGCCCAACAGGGTCTGTTTGTAGCGTACCTTTACGTCGCGCCAGGTCAGGAAATAGAGCAGTTCCCGATAAGCCCACAACTCGCGCCATTGCAGCGTCTGCCAGGGCTTTCCGGCTTGAATCGTAATCAATGGTTTTGTGGAGAAGCTTGTGTCCCCAGCCGGCATCAGAGTAGTTCCCACAGGCTGACGTTCATGAAAAGGAGTTCGGCGAGATTGGTTCCTGAACTCGGTGAGTCTAGTTTCGAATATGTCTTCATTCACTCACAAGGGCCCGGCCGAATTCAAGTCGGACCACACTTAACCTCAGTGGCGCCCTATTCGGCTAAGGCAATAGAAGGAGATTGGAGTTTAACTACGCACGCCAGGAGCGTCAAGCAAGGTTGCCATTCGACGCGGGCAGATCAGGTCGAAGTTCAACTGGTGGGTTTTTTCATCCTCAGGATTAGCAGTGCAAGATCGGCACATCTTGGCGCGCAAAAAAGCGCCCTCCATGCCGGCATTCCGGCATGGAGGGAAAGGAATGAACGCAGAGTCGGATCGACCGAACGCACGAACAAAAAGCTGCGTTTGAGTCAACGAAAAACCAATTGTCTTACGAAGGTCATGGATTCAGGATTAAGGGCCATAGAGCCGGCCATATATTCTTCAGTGTCGTGTCATAGTGGATTGCTCCACTGTTTGAAAGCGTCAGCGACTTGCCCACAACCGTCCCGAACAGCGGCGCCGATCCGGTATCAGCTACGCTCGTGTTCGGAGCATAGATCAACAAGTAAGCACTGTTGCCGTTGCTGAAGATCACGCCATTGCTTCCGGTGAAACTCGACAATATCCGAAGATTGGCCGGAATCAGGGTAGTGTTGTTCACAGTTGAGGCGCCACCAGCGTTAAACGCACCCGTCAGCTTGATCGTGACGGGGCCATTGACTCTTAGTTGCCCGCTATTAGTTAGCGTCACGTTATGGAAACAGTAGTTCCCGTTCGCCAGCGTCGCATTGTTGATGCCGCTCAGGGCCAGGTCGCCCGTGCTCGCGTTATACGAATAGGTCCCGCTGATTCCACTGTTCGAACTGAACGGAGAGCAAGCCGCCACGGAAGGCATTGTCATCACCGGCGCCAACGCGTTATTGGTTATGGTTCCGTTGACCACTGCGCTGCTGGATGATCTTGTAACAGTGGTTCCAGCGGTGGCATTGCCGGTTATGAGGGTTGTACCCGTCATGGCCACACCAGCGCGGGTCGAGCGAACGTTGCCGAACACCTTGCCACTCCCTCCGATAGTGATTGTGCCATTGCTAAGGACATTGGCCAGGCTACCCTTCGTTGCCGGGTATCCGCCAGTGGAGTTGTAACTGTCGACGTATCCTGATCCGGTGATCGAAACGCTGTCCAGACCAATGATCGAGGTTATGGCCACGGTGACCTTGAAGGAGCATGACGCCGTGTTACCGGATGCGTCAGTGACCGTGAAGGTGTTGGTGGTCGTGCCGACTGGGAACGTTGAGCCACTGGCGAGACCTGCTGTCCGCACGGTGTTCGAAGCACAATTATCTGTGCCAACCGGCGCAGTGTACGTGACCACTGCCCCATTAACCGCCGGATCGTAATCGGCAATGATGTCAGCCTGACAACTGATTGTCGGTAGTGTGTTATCTACCACCGTGACTAACTGATTAGCCGATCCCGTGTTGGAATGAGCATCGGTTGCCGAATACGTCAGAGTAGTCGGTCCGACCGGGAAGAAGTTCCCGGCAGGCACTCCACTCCGCGTGACTGGACCCACGCCCGGACAGTTGTCGGTGGCCGACCCGGTCCCAAACGTGCCATCAAGATTACTGACGGTGACGCCGCATGCCGTGGCGCCCGGACCGGTGAACAGCGTAACTGGTCCCGGCGGCGTGACTACGGGCCGCGTGTTGTCCACCACGGTCACGTGCTGAGTGCGAGTGACGGTAATGTCCGCCTTCGCCGTGTAAGTAATGACTGTGTCTCCGACCGGGAAGATATTTCCGGCGGGAACGCCACTGCGAATAACTGTCGTGTCACAATTGTCAGAGACCGTCGCCGTTCCCAGCGTCGCGTCGCTTACAAAGGCCCCGCACAATCCCGGGTCATTGTTGACGGGTCCCACATCACCCGGAACAAAAGTGAATACCGGTGGCGTGGTTTCATGCACAGTTACATGTTGCACTCCGGTCGCCGTATTGCTGGCCGCATCCGTTGCCGTGTAGGTAACGTCGGTCGTGCCGACCGGGAACACAAAGCTCTCGCAGGTTCTGTTAGGATCCCCTGGTACTGGACACGGGATCCTGGGAACGCCTGTGCGAGTGATGTTCACTGAAGCTGTACAGTTGTCGGTCGCGGTTGCCACTCCCAGCTCGTCATCAAGCGTTGCCGAACACGTGCTGGTAGTCGCGCTCACGTCCGGCGGTACTGTGAGCGTAGGAGGCTGATTATCGACAGCGTTGATGTGTATCTTCTGTGTGCAAGAGGCACTGCCAACGCTATTCGTCGCCGTCCAGGTGATAAATGTATCGCCGGCCGGATAAGCCGCAGTCAAATTCTGACCATCGCTGCGCTCGTTGGTAACAGTTACATTAGGTCCCGTGGTCGAAGGCAGACCGATGTCCTCAGCGAGAACGGTTTTTTGGCACTCACCCGAAGCCGCAGTAAACGTCTTGTCAGTCGGACAGGTGATCGTCGGAGCATCCGGCGAAGTGACGATTATCTTTTGCGTACACTGCGCGAACCGCGCGTTAGGATCATTACAATCCGGTGGATTGTTACATTCAGTTGCCGTCCAGGTGATCGTCGTCGTACCAATCGGATAACCATCGCTCAGAGAGCGATTGTCATTCCGGACGCCACTGACTTGTACGTTGTTGCCCGTTGCGGTTGGCGGGTTGACGGTCACTGACGCTTCGGTCGTGCTGCCGGAAACCTGTGCCGTCTGATCAGCCGCGCAAGAAATCGTCGGCGCTGCAATGTTAACTACTGTGATGGTGAAGCTGCAACTGCCGCCTCCAGTGGAAGACGACACAGTGACTGTGTGCGGAGAGCCCGACACAGAGAAGAATGAGCCCGAAGCAGGTGTCGCTGTGACCGTGCCGCAATCGCCGGACGAATCAGCTCCAAAGCTAACGACAGCTCCGTCCTCGCCACCCTGATTCGTGTTGGCGCCAACCGTAAGGTTCAGCGGACACGCCAACGCGCACGTCGGAGCGGTATCACCCGGTGCGCGAATCTCAACCTTTGACGTGGAAACGTTGCTTGTCGGGTGCGGGTCGAAGGTGGTGCTGCCGATGTCAATTTCACTGGTCAGAATAGCCGTGGGCGCAGCTGCACTCACGTCATAGTTGATCGTAAACGCGGACGTCGCCCCTGAGGCCAGGTTCCCGGCGGGCGCGCAGTCAACCACACCGCCGCTCACAGAACACGTAAAGGCTGTGCCGCTGCCGGCGGTGGCAGAAGTAAACGTCATGTTTGCGGGTACATTCTGTGTCACATGTACCGCTGCTGCTGCGTCAGGACCATCATTTCTTAAATAGACGCTAAACCCGGTAGGATTCCCCGGGGCTACGGGATCTGTCGCGGTACTGTCACTGAAAATAACCAGGTCGGCAGCGGCATGGTCGGGATCGGTGACAGAGAAGAAAGCAGTCGCGCGACCGCCGAAATCGGCGCTTGAATGCACCGTGGCGCGCCAAAGTCCACGGTTGTCGACGACATCGCCGTTGACAACTGAGGTGGTGGTTGACGGAAGAGTGAATATCAGCTCCTGGGGATCGGTAGTAACATCGACCAGATCGGCCACCGTTCCGTCAGTTCCGTCAATACTGAGCCGTCTCCCAATCAAATCCGCGCTCGCCCTGGCGCAAACGTCGGCACCCAGGTTGAAAGTGTTTTTCAAGTTATTAGTGCACGCGCCGGCGACAACCTCATAGGTGGCGACCGTATCGGGGGAGAGAGGTGCAAGCGGTGACAATGGAGCGAGCCATCTTGTCGCCCGGGATCTTGAACGCCCCTCCGTGACACCCTCATTGTGGGTGACCGCCTTGGCTGAAAGTGTCGCGGCCACTTTATTGTCCGAGGAGGCCGAAGAAGCGGTATAAAGCGCGGAGGCAACAAGGATCGAAAACAGCACGCCGAAACAAAGACATGAAGCCAGGGTACGAACCCGCGACGGGGCGCGATCGGTTATCCTAATCGTAGATGTTCCTTTGGTTTTCATAGCATTAATCCCTTCAACTTTTTAACTACCTGGATACCGAACGCAGAGTACATAGACCCTGTCTCTGACCTCAGGTGAGAACCGCAGGTGGATGCTGACAAAAAACTTCATCCACCTGCCAATTGACGAGAGCTGAATGACTGGACCTTACTTCGGTGCTGTGGCTGCCGGCAAAGCTTCGTTACCGGTGTTCCCAGCCACGTTGTTATTACCGAAGGTTACGTACGTGCCGCCGCCTGCGAATGCGTTGCTTGTGTTCCGAAAGACATTGTTGTTGCCCAGGCGTATGGTCCCGGAAATAGCGTTAAAGCCGTTCCCATTGGAAGTTACCAGATTTGAACTGGCATTAACGACAGCGCCGTTGTTAACTGATACGCCTTCGGTCGAGTTGTTATCAACCACCGAGCGGCTGAGGTTTCCCGTGCCTCCCAGCGCCTCAAGGCCCTTGAGGTTGCCCGCGATCACGACGTTATCGTAATAACAGTTGAGGGTGCCAACCGTCGTGCTCTGACGTATCCCATCACCCGAATTGTTTTCGATAATGGTGTCCTTCACGGATACGTTGAACGTCCCGGAGCCGGCAGTGAAGTTTATCTCGATTCCATCGGAGGTTGTGGCATTACTGGCCTTGAAACCGGTGATAACGCAGCTCTCTATGTACACCGCGCGGGCCGATGTGATGTTGACTCCGTTTATGCCCGTCCCAGCGCCGTTGATCGACAGGTTGCGAAGGCGGACAATCTTAGTTTGCGGAGCGCCGCTGCCTGAGTCGTTAACGTTCACTCCGTTCGTGCCTGCCGCGAGAATACCCGCGAGCACGCCAGCGCCATCGATGGTAATCGATTTGGTGATCGTTACCGTGCCGAAACCGCCTGAATCGACACAGTCAATCTCCCCGCCGTCGGCGGTTTTTGAAATTGCGCCGGCAAAAGTTTTGCATGGGGCGGTGCGGCTGCACGGATTGGCGTCGTCGCCTACACCGGATACCCACGTGCGCGTAGCCTGCGCCTGAGCCAGTGATGTTACTGCGAAGATAAACATCATGACTCCTAAGATGTTTAAAATTGACCGGGTCTTACTCATGGTTAATTCTCCTTATACGTTTTCTAGGTGTTGGGTTGGAGGCGCCACATCAGTAAAATGTCGCCATTCAGTATCCGAAAGTAGTAACTGTTCTTTTGCGACAATTTAATTCGAATAGTCGAAAGTTTATTGCAGTCGCGAAGACATGCCCTTGAGGTTGGTCTAAGGTTTGCTGATTGTCGAGTGATATCGGCGGGTCACGTTGGGAGCCGACAAATTTCCAGAGCGATCAAAAGCTGTAAGACCTAATATACTCAAGAGGCGCGGTATTTAATCTATTCCTAGCAAGAAGTCAAGCATTATTTTTGACACAATTTCAACGGCGGGATTTCATAAGTATTGTCATCCTGTTTTATTCATTTGGCAACGTCGCGTCCTGGCCGTTGTTGACAGCAGATTGAGTTTGTCGTTAATGAGTCCCATGAGAAAAATTTTCATTACTGGCGGCGCTGGTTTTATTGGGTCAGCATTTGTGCGGCTTCTTCTCGACGAAATGCCTGAGTGCGAACTTACCAACTTTGATGCCCTTACGTATGCCGGCAATCCAGATAATCTGGAAGGTATACCCAATGGGCACCACCATTTCCTTCAGGGTGATATCGCTGACTCCGGAAAGGTCCTCGCGGCCTTGCCCCAGGGTACGGATGTCCTAATCAACTTCGCAGCTGAGTCTCATGTCGACCGGAGCATAGCCTCAGCTAAGGAGTTCATTCGGACAAATGTTCTGGGTACGCAAGTACTGCTCGATTGCGCCCGAAAGCGTTGCGTGCGCCGTTTTCTTCAAATTTCTACTGATGAGGTAATGGGCAGCTTGCCCGAGAATTCCGCTGCCTATTTCGTCGAAGATTCTCCCTTTGTTCCCAACAGTCCTTACGCGGCTTCCAAGGCCGCGGCGGAACATCTAACGCGTGCCGCGCATCACACTTTCGGTCTTGATACGGTGATAACTCGTTGCGGCAACAACTATGGCCCCAGGCAGTTTCCGGAAAAGTTTTTACCGCTCGCACTTTCAAATGCCCTGGATGATGAGCCGATCCCAGTTTATGGTGACGGCCGCAACGTTCGAGACTGGATCTACGTAGACGACCACTGTCGTGCGATATTGCTCGCGATGGAAAACGGAAGGTCGGGAGCAACCTACAACATAGGTGCTCGTAATGAACAGCAGAACATTGATGTCGTTCATTCGCTGCTTGATAAGCTTGGTAAACCTCGCTCGCTGATTAATTTTGTTGAGGATCGCCCGGGGCACGATCGTCGATATGCTATCGATCCCACACTGATTGAGACAGAATTGAACTGGCGACCGCGTGAGACGTGGGACAGCGGCTTACAAAAGACAATTCAATGGTATCGGGACAACGCGCGTTGGCTGGAACGAACCAAAAGCGGTGCATACCGGGACTATTATAGGCAGCAATATGGCACGGAGGTTGGAGCGGTTTGAAAGTGCTAATAACGGGCGCGGGTGGAATGGTGGGACGTGCAGTCTCTGATTATTGTCGCTCGATAGGCGATCAGGTGTTTTCCTACAATCACCAGGGCCTCGATATCAGCGCTCCGGATCTCATCCTGGACACCTTCAAACAAGACAAACCCGATGCAGTGGTGAATTGCGCCGCCTGGACCGACGTCGACGGTTGCGAACTCGATCATGAACGCGCTTTTAGCGCCAATGCTCGTGGCCCGGAAAACCTTGCACAAGCAAGCAGGGAATTGAATGCTCGGTTAGTAACAATTTCGACCGATTATGTTTTTGACGGAGACAAGGAAGGTTTCTATACACAAAGAGATCAGCCAAACCCGCAGAGTGTTTACGGCGCTTCAAAACTCGAAGGCGAGCGCCGGGCGCAGTCATCCTATGCACGAACCATCATAGTTCGCACCGGCTTTGTATTTGGCCCTGGCGGGCAAAATTTCTTGAGCACAATTGTTGAGCGCGGCCGGCGAGGCGAAAAGCTGAAGGCGATAGCGGATGCCTATGGAACGCCGACCTATTCACGCGATCTGGCGATGCGTCTCAGAGAGTTGGCGCAATTGGATCTTCCGGGAACTTTCCATGTCGTGAATGCGGGCGCAGGAGTGAGCTACGAGGTGTTCGCCCGCGCCGCCCTGGACCTTGGAGGTTATTCAGCGATGAATCTCCAAAGTGTAGCGACGAGTAGTCTTCAGCGACCCGCGCCGAGACCCAGTAATTCCCGGCTGCGCTGTCTGCTGTCCGAGGCGATTGGTTTGACTCCCCTACCGTTCTGGAAAGACTCACTAAGGGATTTCGTGGCTTTGGCTTCGCGGAGTGAATTAGCAGCTCAGAGCTAGATTCGCACGCTCTTCAACTTGCCAGAAGCTAGGTCTCTGCTATTATTCTATTATCTTATGAATGGTCCTGAATTTGAGGTCTAGAAATCAAGATGGCGCAAGATAATCGTCTCCTGCCCGTGAGCGCGCTCGACCGCAGCATCGATCGGCCGCTGGCAGATTTTGTTTCTGCAAAACCCTACGGTGTTTCCAGCTCCGAACCCACCACATTACGTGACTATTTGTTCGTCGTTCTGAAGAGAAAGTGGCTAATTCTTAGTCTAGTTCTTGTGATCACATCACTGGTGACGATTCAATCGTTTCGTGCTCCTTCAATTTATCAGGGAGAAACGACGATACGGATCGAACAAAAGCCGATGAGCGTGCTGCAGACTAAGGAGATCGTAATTACGGGCCAGAACGATCCGAATTTCT
>DATNOG010000010.1:0-6546 GCA_035601415.1 Pyrinomonadaceae bacterium
TACACGGGCACACCGAATGAAACCTACGCTTACGATGGCGTGGGCAATCGCACCAGTTCGCACAAGAGCCCCACTTACAGCTATCAGCCATTCAATCGGCTCACGAACACGGCCACAGCGAGTTACCTCTACAACAACAACAGCAACATGATCTCGAAGAGCGAAGCTGGCGGGACGACGCAGTTTGTCTGGGATTTCGAGGATCGTCTGACGCAAGTCGTAACACCGGCCAGCGGTGGAGTCAGTTACAAATATGACGCGTTGGGACGACGCATTCAACGCACGCCGTCGAATGGAGTGTCAACGAACTTCATCTATGACGGTCAGGATGTGGTTAAAGACATCAACAGCGACGGTACCGTGGTCGAATATCTTAACGGACCGGGCATTGACAACAAAATTCGACAGAAGGGTTCCTCAACTTCAACAACCTACTACTTCTCACAGGACCACCTCGGCAGCACGACGGCGCTCACCGGAACAACGGGCAAACTTATCGAGCGCGAGACTTACGACGCCTATGGAAACAGCACCGGCTCAACACGCACCCGTTACGGCTATACCGGAAGAGAGCGCGATCCGCTAACGAGCCTGCTTTACTATCGCGCGCGATTCTACGACCCGCAGCTTGGGCGTTTCATCTCTGAAGATCCGATAGGGTTAGCCGGTGGAATCAACTCTTTCGCGTACGTCAGCAACAATCCGCAGAACGGGACCGATCCGTCGGGTCTTTATGAGATTGATGTTCACTACTATTTGACTTACTTCTTAGCGCGCCAAACTCGTTGCTTTACTGCCGCCGAGGTAAGATTGATCGCGGATGCAGATCAGGCTACCGATGAGAATGAAATGACGAAACCAGGCGCGGGAACGACCGCTCGTCAGCGCTGGCAAAACATGCGGTACCATGCGCTTAACGAGGGCGCGAAGGAGGGAGTAGGTTCACCCGAGCTGTGGAGGTTAGCGATGACGGGAAATAATAATTACGTCGGTCTCGGTCAATATCTGCACTACCTCCAGGATACATTCAGCCACTCGGGGTACCACAGTTCGACTATTGGTCACGGTTATGATTTGCATTATCCGGATAAGACTAGAAATGACCCGAATAAGGCTTTTCGAATGGCCATATCTACGTGGGATGCACTACGTTCGTATGCTCGCGAAAAAAAATGCGAATGTTTGACAGACTGGGGTGACGTACCGTGGAACACAGTCTGGAGATTCATACTCGCCTCGGGCGGGCCGGCACGTCGTGAAATCAATTACGACGAATTAGAAAACAAGCGGAAAATATTAGATGTGCCCCGAAGGTGAGTATGAGTGTCATACCGCGATCATTGCTGGGACTACTTCTGGGAATCGCATTGACGATCGAAGCTGCACTCATTGCCGGAGTCGGCCATGGAAGCTATGCGCCACTGGCTTTCGCGGCGTCGATTGCTGCCCTTTTCCCGGTTGTAGCTCTTGTAGTCGGGCCAATGCTTTGGCTCGTTTATTTCTTATTGATCCCAAAACTAAGGACTTGGAGAAAGTCGGCGGCAATATTCTTTGTCTTATTGATTCATATTGGTCCCGGTCTCGAGTTCGCGCATGATGATCGTGCATTGCTCGAAACGAATGTCGGAGTCCTTTTGTTGTTCGCGGCGACATTTCTCGTGACATTGATCTCATTGAGTTTCCTGACTCAAGACAACAATAGACTTAGGAATTCCTAATGCTGCTTCCGCGAGAGAGGGTTATTTAGGTAATTGGGGACTTATGATGGTCGGTCAAATTCTCGACAGCTTCGCTTTCGCATACTGATGCAGTTCAGAGCATCATTGAGCGGAAGTGGGTATCGTTTATTCGGAGTCTTCTCCGGGGCCAGAATTGCTATCTGCGCCGCCGTCACCTTCTTGCTCTTGCGCAGTTGCGTCGTCCCAATCTTCAGCGTCTCCTATGAGGATTATGCTCCTTATCGTGGTCTCGCTTGCGGCTTGTGTCACTAATCCGGCAAAACGGCGAGAGATTCTCTCCAAGCTCGTGTTGCTATTCCGTAAGGTCTGGGATATTGTTACGAGGAACGCTGTTTCATGGATGCAACAAACCAAGAGGCTATTAGCCATGTACGACGCCAGAAGTGTAGCTAACGAACTGTTGCGAATCGCTAAGAGTCGGGGGCTTGCGCTTACCAACATGCAAGTCCAGAAAATCGTGTATATCGCTCACGGATACTCACTTGCGATTCTTCACAGATCGTTAGTTAGACAAACCATAGAAGCTTGGCGTTACGGGCCGGTAATTCCTGATTTGTATCACGCCTTGCGTCGGTATGGGGCCGGCATTGTTAATGAGCCTATTCCAATCATTAACATGGATAAGCTGACTGAAACAGACCGGAAATTACTGGCTACTGTGCTAGATGCCTATGGACGTTTTAGTGGGCCGCAACTATCCACGATGACTCATCGGGACGGTACTCCGTGGCGAGAGGTCTATCAACCGAATGCGTCCTTTAATAATGACATTATTCAGCCTCAATTGATCGAACGGCACTACACCGAATTGCTGAATGCCCGAGCAGGAATCGCAGCCAATTGAACTCGTAGACGAGGACGTCCTGCAGCAGCTTAGCCGCGTTAGGCTGACAGCCGATGCTCAAGCTGTACAAACGGACGTACCGGACACTCGTGCGCTTGAAGGTGAAGACAATCTCATTGTCGCGGGCGATCAGTGGGAAAAGCGACGGGACAGGCAGTTATTTTATGCCAGGATTTTTCTACTTGTTGCGCTCTTTATCTTGGTGATCTTGTGGGTCGTTTCGATTCCCGGTCTTTTGTTGATAGTTGGTTATCATTATCGAGACTTTAACCTGTCTGACTCAGTTATCATTGCCTATATCACCTCGACTACTGTAAGTGTTTTAGGACTTTTCCACATCGCGGCGAGGTGGCTCTTTTCGAGCAAAACTAGCGGCTAATCCAGGTCGCCTTGACAAAAAGCGGCGAGCGATTATGTCGCTCGCCGCATGCTGCGTAAGGCGGTTCAGATGCTTAGTCAGGTATCGACGCCGCGGTCTGATATTTCAACGCCGGTTCGTCGGCGGTTTTGACCGGCGCGTTCACAGTACTTCCTTTGTCCGCACGGTTGCCGTTGTTTCCTGGTTGCGACTTCTTAGCAGCGTTCACATAAGTCAACCAGTCGCCCGGCGCTTTGCGCTCACCCTTGGTGATCTCAAAAAAGGCTGTCTGAATCTTTTCAGTTATCTCGCCGCGACCACCAGCTCCTACCGTAATGCGATCGACGGAACGTATCGGAGTAATTTCCGCGGCTGTTCCTGAGAAGAACAATTCATCCGCCACATACAAAGCTGCGCGTTGAATGCTTCGCTCCTTGATCGTGATTCCCAGTTCGTGGCAAATCTGAATGACGCTATCGCGCGTAATGCCAGCCAGAATTGAAGACGAAAGCGGCGGCGTCAATACCACGTCATTGCTCACCATGAAAATATTTTCGCCTGAGCCTTCTGAAACGTAACCGCGATCGTCGAGGGCAATGCCTTCAGCAAAGCCGTTGATCAGCGCTTCCATTTTGATCAACTGCGAATTCATATAGTTCGCGCCACTCTTGGCCATCGCCGGCATAGAATTTGGCGTCAGCCGGTTCCAGGTCGAGACGCAAACGTCCACACCTTTTTCAATGGCCTCGTCTCCGAGATACTTGCCCCAGTCCCAGGCGCCGATATAACAGGCCAGCGGATTTGGGAAAGGGTTCACACCGAAAGCCGGCCGCGCTTCGTCAAGACTGCGAAAAAGAATTGGTCTGATGTAACACTGGGCCAAACCACTGCGTGCCACTAATTCCACCGACGCATCGGACAACTGCTCCAAGTTCCAAATATGGTCCATGCGATAAATCTTGGCAGAGTTAAGAAACCGCTGCATATGTTCCTTGAGGCGGAAAATCGCAGGTCCCTGTTTGGTCGCATAACAACGAATGCCCTCAAAAATGCTCGAACCGTAATGCAACACGTGCGACATCACGTGCACGCGCGCGTCGTCCCATTTAATAAACTGGCCATCGTGCCAAACGACGTCACAAATGCGCGGAGTTGCTACATCTTTCGCTTTGCCTTCTTTTGAGAACATGCTTTGTGCTCCTTAACTTGGGATCAGATCAGGAAACTGGCAGCGAGGGAATTGCGAAATTCAGTTACGTTTCGGAAAAGGCCCCTTGAAAAACTTATTCTACAGGAAGCGCGTCGATCCTTTCGGCCTTTCGGAAAGGACATTATGGTTATCGGTACAGCGCACGATACCGTAGATTTGCCGCGTTTTGCAAGGTGCGCTTGCTTCGCCAGGCGGGCCAAAGTACCATCGAAACGATTCTCCAAATAGCAAAGATTGTTAATCCCTAACGCTTTCCGGTGAAGTGTCGCAAACCCCTTAGCCATTTTCTGATTCTTGCGGGTGTTATCCTGCTTGCGATTATTTCTGCCGACTGTCATATGAACAATACAAGTGCACCAACACCTTCCGCGTCACCAGCAAATGTCAAAAGTGATGATCCGCTCGCCATTCATCAACGTGCTATTGCAATCGACATGCATGCTGACACCACGCAACGGTTGCTCGATGAAAATGTTGACTTAGCCCAGCGTTTGCATGACGGGCATTTCGATTCAGTGCGGGCGCGTGAGGGCGGACTGGACGCACAATTTTTCTCGATTTGGGTCGAACCGGAATTGTTTGGCGGCGGTGGTCCAAAAGCAATGAAGCGGGCGGACGATCAAATTGCCGCAGTGCATACGCTCGCTGAAAAGCACCCGGAGACGTGGCAGTTTGCGACAACAGCCGCCGACATTAGGCGCATTGCCTCGGAAGGAAAGATCGCGGCGCTGGCTGGCCTTGAAGGCGGCTATGCAATAGACGAGAAACTGGAAAACGTCGAGCGCTATTACAAACTCGGTGTGCGTTACATGTCACCCGCCTGGAGCGTTAGCACCAGTTGGGCCGGCTCTTCCGGCGATGCAGTGGGCGAGGAGCGCGGCCTGAATGAGTTTGGCAAACAGGTGATTCGGGAAATGAATCGCCTCGGCATGATGGTTGATGTTTCGCACGTTTCGGATCACACCTTCTGGGACATTATAAGCACCTCAACGAAACCGGTGATTGCGACGCATTCAGGTTGCCGAGCCATCGCGAATGTGCGACGCAATCTCACTGACGAGATGATTGTCGCCCTCGCGAAAACAGGCGGGGTGGTAAATGTAATCTTCTATCCCGAACACCTCGAACCCGGCTGGAGCGAAAAGAAGAAACAGGTTGACACGGAGATTGCGCCCATGGTCCAGCGTGCCTCAGAAGCAGAGAAGGGCGATGTGGTCCACAAGAAGATGGCTCGCGATGCCGTGCGGCGTGAACAGTATGCGAAGCGTTTGCCGCCGGTCACCGTTTCACGTCTGGTGGACCATATCGATCATGTAGTGAAACTCGTTGGCATAGATCACGTTGGCATTGGATCGGACTTCGACGGAGTGCAATCCACACTTAACGATCTAAGGGATGTTTCACAGTTGCCTAATCTCACCCGCGAGCTTTTGCGGCGCGGCTATTCAGAAAGCGACATCGACAAGATTCTCGGCGGCAACGTGCTTCGAGTTATGGAAGAAGTTCAGAAGTAGGGCGACGCCGAAAGAACGTGACTATCGCTTCAACATATCGCAGACCTCGGATCGGTTTTCACGCACCAATTACGGGTGGACTTCACAACGCGCTGCTCGTGGCCCGCGATACCGGCTGCGACGCTTTACAGATTTTTTCTCGGAACCCGCGCGGTTGGGCGGCGAAACCGTTAACGGCTGCCGATATTGCTCTGTTTCGAAAAGTAAGACGCGAAACAAAAATTACGCCCGTCGCAATTCACTGCAACTATCTTGTAAACCTCGCGGCCGCCGACGAGCTACTACTAGAAAAATCGCGGGTCTCTTTTCGTGAAGAACTTCAGCGAGCGCTGCTGCTCGGCGCCGATTATCTGGTGGTCCATCCGGGTAGTGCGAGCGGCGCGTGCGAAGCCGACGGCATCAAGACCTGCATTGCGAGTATCAAGATTGCCTGTCGCCGGCTGGAATTTGGCAAGCTGCGAATCCTTTTGGAAAACACTGCGGGCCAGGGTGAGTGTATCGGTCACCGTTTTGAGCACCTGCGTTCCATCATGGATGGCTGTCCGAAGATTCCGCTAGGCGTTTGTTTCGACACCGCCCACGCGTTCACTGCCGGCTATGACATTCGCGAGGAAGATGGTTTGGCGGCTTTGATTGAAAAGCTTCAAGGAACTGTAAAGACAAGAAACGTTCGCGCCATCCACTTTAACGATTCGCGTGCTCCTTATAATTCACGTGTCGATCGCCACTGGCACATTGGCGAGGGTCACATCGGCAGCGAAGCATTGCGCCGTGTAGCGCGTCATCCCAAACTCGCGCATGCCGCTTTCATCCTGGAAACACCTTACGACGATCCGCGCGCTGATTTGCAGAACCTGAACATGCTGCGATCGTTTGTTGAC
>DATNOG010000011.1:0-11887 GCA_035601415.1 Pyrinomonadaceae bacterium
TTCGTCTTCGATGGTTACGCCTTCGCAGATGAACGTATGCGATGAAATTTTGCAACGAGCGCCAATGGAAGCGTTCTTCTGTATCTCGACAAAGGCGCCGATTTTTGTTTCGTCAGCGATAGAACAGCCGTAGAGATTGACAAGTTCCGGTTGAAAGATACGAACGTCGTTTCCGAGAGTTACATCAGGAGCAATGGGCATCTTTCTTTTCTCTAAACTGTGGCTACAGATCGACAGCGACATAAAAGAGTCAAGACAGGAGTCTCATGGTTGGGAAGGGTGGCTTGCCCCCGCTTACCTTGAATGGCATTCGGGGAGCGGGGGTAAACCGCCCTTCCCAACCATGAGACTTTCATTCTTGACTCATGCAGATTAACAGTTTGCGTTACTAACCACGTTCTTCCAACAAGCGCGCCAGCGCGTAAGTGGTCCACGCCTGCGACCAGCGCATGAAGGGCGCGCGCACAGTGTAAAAACGCTCGCGCTGATAGTAAAAAAAACCGCTGCTGTCGCGCATATTGTTTAGAAGCCAGGCCGCAATCTTTTCCGCCAACGACAGCGCTCCGCTATCCAGAGGCCGCAATTCCAGAAGTGTAACGATCGCCGCAGCGGCCGAGTGTGTGTCCGCGGGATAAAGCGCGTCATCGTAGTATTTCGGCCATCCGTCCGCAAGAAAGAACCGCTCGCGCCAAAATTTGTACCCTCGCTCAAGCGCGTCGCCAAACTCGTGTGACTCGGCACCGGGACAACTGTTCATAATGCGCGAAAGCGATTGCAACACGTAACCGGTGTGAAAGTTGTCTACCCACGCTTGATTCGCCGCAGCTCCATACGCCCAGGCGCCATCGCCGCGCTGTCTTTTTACAACATAGCGCCCGGCGCGCATAGCCAACTCACAAAAATCATTCTCCCCGGTTACCGCGCCGACGCTGGCCAGCGTCTCTGCAGCCAGCAAGCTGGCATTAAAAACGCACGTATGATCAATTGGCGAGTAACTGAAACACACCTCATCCTCCGTCTCGACCGTGCGTTTAAGATCGTGAAGGATAAACTCGCAACTACTGCGCGCGATTTCCAAATACCGTTGATCACGGAATGTGTCTGCTGCTTGCAATAAGGCGCACGCCGCAAACGCGGTCGGCACAATCATGGGCGTACCACGCGGTGCAAAGAAATGACGACTTTGCCAGTCGAAACTGTATCCCCAGGCAGCGCCGCTGTAGCCGCTGATTTTCAGACCGATCAGCTCGTCCAATAAGTCACGAGCTTCGCTTTCCGCCTTAGTTATCTCTAACCGCCGGTAGTTTGCCAGGGCCGCCAGCGCGAACAGAGCTATGCCCTTCGCATTCTTTTGCGCGGGGACGCCGGCAAGTCTGCGCAGGTTTATCGGCGAGCGTTTGATGATTTGCGTCCAAACTAATCGCGCCGTTTCGGATCTTGTTAATGGAGTGGCTCGAAAAATTCGGCTGTTGAGAGCGTCGAAAGGATCATGTCCAGCAAAATTGCGCGCACGGCACCATTGGAGCAGCGCATCTAATGCTTGTTCAAGGTTTGGATCGCGCATGGAAACGGCGGGCAATGCCCGCCTCTAAACAGGTTAAATGAAGATCTGCCCACCGCTCACTGCTCACTTGCTGCTACTCACTGAGGTTTCAATTCGCCGCGGCGTTTCCACGAAGCTCTCATGCCACAGCTCAAACATCAACAACGTCCAAAGCAGCTTACGGTGATTGGCTACGCCGCGCTCATGTTCATCCTGAAGTTTGGTTACGTAGTCGGAATTGAAAACGCCCGCCCGTCGCACGCGCTCCGGTGACAAAAGGTCGCGGGCGAGCGGGCGCAGATTTTCTTTTAACCATTTCGCCACTGGTACTCCAAAGCCCTTCTTGCCTCGACGCGTTACAAATGGTGGCACAAGATCCGCGATGGCGCGCTTCAAAATGTATTTCGTCTGGCGGCCGCGCAGTTTGTAATTCGCCGGCAACGACGCTGCAAACTCGGCCACACGCGCATCCAGAAAAGGGGCGCGCACCTCAAGCGACACTGCCATGCTCGCGCGATCCACTTTTGTCAGGATGTCTTCAGCGAGATAAAGCCGCGTGTCCAGGCTCTGCATTTGTTCGACAATATTCGACGACTCGCATTCGAGCAACATGCTCCGCGCCTCTCGATAAACGTCTCCATCGGTTTCGTGCAAGACTTCCGGAGTCAACAGCTCTTCCTGCTGCTCGGGAGTAAACGAACCAAACCAAACGTGATGACGCGCCACGGTGTCGTACTTCGCGCCGGTAATAAAGCGCGTCGCTTTGTAGTCAAGCGAAAGATTCTTTGTTTTAACAGGAAGCAAACCAATCAGCGGTTCGATCATTCCCGATCTCACCAGGCGGGGAATGCGAACATAGATTTCCGCCCAGCGATGACCGCTATACATCGGATAACCAGCGAACAACTCGTCGCCACCGTCGCCACCCAGCGCAACGGTCACATGCTTGCGGGTGAAACGCGAAAGCAGGTAAGTGGGCACCAGCGAAGGGTCGCTGAAAGGTTCGTCCATCCACGAACCAATCTCGCCGACGAGGTTTGCTGCCAGGTTCGCACTCAAACGCTCTTCGTGATGATCGGTGCCGAGAAATTTTGCCACTGCTCGGGCATATTGCGATTCGTCGAAAGAAGATTCGGCAAACGAGATCGAAAACGTCTTCACCGGCTCTGACGACGCACGTACCGCAAGCGCCGTTATTGCCGATGAATCAACTCCACCCGATAGCAACACGCCGAGTGGCACGTCCGAAACCAGGCGCATGCGAACTGAATCCGCGAGCAACTCGCGCAAATGTTCAGCCGCGTCAGCCTCACTTGGGGCCGGTTGTTTAGTCCGGTAGCTAAGGCACCAATAGGCTTGGGTCTTTATTTCGCCATCTTCGAGCGTCAGCGTGTGCGCGGCAGGAAGTTTATTAATGCCCTGGTAAATCGACAGTGGCGCGGGCACATAATCGAAGGAAAGATACTGGCGCAGTGCCTGGAGGTTAAGCGAACTTTTGACCGCCGGGTGGGCCAGCAAGACTTTTGGCTCCGACGCGAACAGCAACGTGTTTTCAAAGACGCCCCAGTAAAGCGGCTTCTCACCAAAACGATCGCGTGCTATCAGCAGCTTCTGGCGCTTTGTGTCCCACAAAGCAAAAGCGAACATGCCGTTCAGGTGTTCCACCATCGCCGCGCCGTGCTCTTCGTAGAGATGCGGCAAGACTTCGGTGTCCGACTCGCCGCGAAACGAATGGCCGCGTTGCTCGAGAGCGCGTCGCAGTTCCCGGTAGTTGTAGATTTCGCCGTTAAGAATTACCGCAACACTTTTGTCTTCGTTGAATGCGGGTTGATCGCCAGTAATGAGATCGATGATCGCCAGCCGTCGCATTCCCAACGCGACGCCGGTAGACACAAGCAAACCCTCGCCGTCCGGGCCGCGATGGACCATGCGCTCGCACATAGCGTGTAGCAGGTCCGCAGCGCCTTCCGCGGGCAGGGTGCGTGAATCAAGATTGGCCCAACCAGTTATGCCGCACATAAATTCGTAAATCGTGAATCGTAAATCGTGAATAGACGCGGAGGCTGACAAACCGGCGTCTGAGACTTTGCGAGAGCCTGGTAATCATGCTTCCTATGTCATCCGGCTCCCGGCCGAAATGTTCGTATTCATTCGTAGTGAGATACCCGAGTTTACAAGCGATCACTAACTCAGTGTCTGCCTCACTTGCAGATCCTTGTGATACAGACAAGAACTGCAAGAACTCTTTAGTTGAGGTTCGTGCAGCACCTTCTGCAATGTTAGCCGCGATTGAAACCGCGGCCCGTCGTACCTGGGAAGTTAACCCAAACTTTTCTTCTTTCGGAAACGTTCGGTCGCTCTATAGATCGAAACTACAAATTCGATAGCTCGTCTTCAAAGATCCAACTTTTGCTGAGGTCTCATTGAGACTCCTTTCAAAGCGGCAACTTAGGGTGAACTTTTAGCGATTTACGATTCACGACTTACGATCCACGATTTTCAAATCCAATACGCTCGCGAACCGCGTAGATACGCTTTTCCTGCGACTCGTGGTAAGTGCGCACGAGCATTTCCGCCAGCAGGCCCATCAGGAAGAGTTGAATTCCCAGCACCAGCATCACCATCGCCATTACCGGTAAAGGCGTTTGAATAAAGTCGGCGTGATGTGGCCAGTCGGCAAACTTCATCAAGCAGGCGAGCAAGGCGGAGAGCAGCGAGACCCCAAACGTAAGCAATCCGGCCCAGCCAAAAAGATAAAGGGGCTTGGTTTGATACGAAGCCATGAACTTGATCGTGATCAGGTCGAAGATGACTTTGACCGTGCGCGACAGTCCATATTTTGACTGGCCCATCGTGCGCGGATGATGCGCCACTGGAATTTCGGTGACGCGGGCGCCTGCCCAGGCAGCGTAAATCGGAATGAAGCGGTGCATCTCGCCGTAAAGTTTGACGTCCTCGAGCGATTCGCGCCGGTATGCTTTCAGTGAACATCCATAATCGTGAAGTGGGACGCCGCCAATCCATGAGATCAGGCGATTGGCGATCATCGAAGGAATCTTGCGCGTAATCATTTTGTCCTGGCGATTCTTGCGCCAGCCTGAAACCACGTCGTAGCCTTCCGCCATTTTATCGAGCAGCCGGATTATGTCCGCCGGATCGTTTTGCAGGTCGGCGTCCATGGGAATCAGCACATCACCTTGGGCCGCATCGATGCCCGCGGCCATCGCCGCGGTCTGACCATAGTTGCGCTTCAAAGCAACCACACGAACACGACCGTCCAGGCGAGCAATTTCGCGGAGCACGTTTAGGCTGCCATCGCTCGAGCCGTCGTCAACATAGATTACCTCCGCCGTGTGGCCCAGCGCCTTCAAAGCTTCGTCCAGCTTTGCATGCAGCGGCAGAAGATTTGGTTCTTCGTTGTAGACGGGAAGGAAAACAGAGACTTCCGGCTTTCCTCCGCTCATTGAAATAGCCACGTTATCCGGCAGCGTCTCTTCTTCGTCGTAGATTTTCATTGAATAAGAAACTAAATATTCCGGGTTGTATAGAGGCGCCCTGGCCACCGTTGCAATCCGGAGGGACAGACAGAAATGTCTGTCCTACTCAACCCGTCGTGCCACGCAGATGATGGAAACGCCAAACGGAAAATTCAAGTGGCGCAAGAGAAAACGTTCGGCCCCAAACAGTTTTCCCAGAGCCGCGTTCAACGCGCCTATCGTGATGTTGTTTTCCGAAGCAGGACGCAAGCCGGTAGCACGCATTAGCAACCGGCCAAAAAATATCGGCGCAAAGAAACTGAGATTCACATAACTCGCGCGCTCAATTTCAAAACCTGCTTTTCTGACCACTTCTTTCAAACCGGCCATGGTATAGCGGCGACGATGATTGCTGATGTCGTCCTGCACGCCCCACAAAAACATGAATGCCGGCACAAACAGGACCGCCCTGCCGTCTGCGCGCAATACGCGCCACATCTCTTTCAAACCGGCAACATCGTCGTCAAGATGCTCAACCACATCAAGCCCCGTAACCAGGTCAAACGAATTGTCCTCATAAGGCAGCGCTTCAGCCGCCCCTTGTTTCACCCGCTGCAAGCCGCGCCGGCGACAAAACTCGAGGGCCTCCGCCGAGACATCGACCCCTTCAGGATTTCCAAACTGCGAAAGCATTTCCAGGTTCGCGCCGGTCCCACAGCCAACATCCAAAATGCTTAGCTGCTCTCCCGTGCGCGCGCTCGACCGAAGCCCAACACAAACGGGTTTGAGAAAACTCTCGATAATCTTTCTGCGCCCGACAAACCACCAATGCGTCTTCTCGACCCGATGCATTATCGAGTAAGTGTGCTGCTGCATCTCGCGCGGCAGTGGTTCATCGATTATGTTCGCATTACTTGCCATGGGCTCGATGTCTTCACGCTGAAAGCGTGAAATATAATAGCCCAGGATGCGGGGTCCCCGCGCGGGCAGCCCGCGTGGGGTGCTAGTGTAAGCGCGTTTCGCGCGCCACCCTGGGTTGCAGGATACAGAAAATGTCTTCGCGACCCTGAAAGGGTCGCGAAAGGACTGAAGAGAACCTTTGAACCCGGGGTGTTTACCGGGGCCAAGGTTGGCTCACCCCTCCAGTGTTTCAATAGTGTTGAGAAGCTTTGCTTCTATCCCGAAACCAGTCGACAAACTTCTTAATACCTTCTTCAATCTGCGTCTGCGGGTCATAACGGAGCAAGCGCCGCGCTTTCGTGATATCGGCAAAAGTTTGCGGCACATCGCCAGGTTGCAGCGGCTGCTGATCGATTTTCGCCTTGATGCCTAATTCTTTTTCCAGCAATGAAATGAGCTCGCCCAGCTCAACCGTGCGCGACTCGCCCAGGTTGATTACTTCATAATCATCCACTTCATAGTTAAGGGAGGCACGAACACCGGCAATGATGTCGTCAATATATGTGTAATCGCGACGCGTTGTGCCGTCTCCAAAGACCGGGATTGGTTTGCCTTCAGTTATTAGCCGCGCAAACTTGTGAATCGCTAGGTCGGGCCTTTGGCGTGGACCATACACCGTAAAGAAACGCAGACAGGTGCAACGAATTCCGTACAAGTGCGAATACGTGTGACACAACAACTCGCCCGCCGCCTTCGTCGCCGCGTAGGGCGAGATTGGCTGGTGAATTGGATCGTCTTCGCTGAAAGGAACCTTCGCGTTGATTCCGTAAACCGAGGATGAAGATCCAAACACAAACTGTGCTATGTCATGCTTACGCACCAACTCGAGCAGGTTCAGTGTGCCGTTAATATTTGTTTCCGCATAAAGCGAGGGCTCGGCCAACGACGGCCGCACACCCGCGCGTGCTGCCAGATGTACTATGCAATCAAACTCAACAGCAGCGAAGACTTTTTCCAGCGCCGCCCGGTCGCGAATATCGATTCTGAACAGGTGGTAGTTTGGGCTTTCCAATTGCGCCCGGACATTCTCACTTTTGATGGCCGGATCGTAGAAATCGTTGAAGTCATCGATGACGGTGATCCGCCACGTGCCCTCGGCAAGCAATTGATCGGCGAGGTGCGAACCAATGAACCCCGCGCCGCCTGTAATTAGAATGCTTCGCATTGATCTTCGTACTTGGTTCTTTGTACTTTGTGCTTCTATCCAAACTTCGCTCGCCCACTAACCGATAACTCCAAGCTGGTAAAGCAAAGTTCCAAGTACAAAGCTCAAAGCTCTATTTGCTGGCATATATCCACAAATGCCAGCCCCAGCGTGACGCGAGCTGAGATTCCAACGAACGTGGCATCAATTTCCCAACCAGCGGTAGCCGGCGTTTGTTTAAAAAATAGGTCTTGAAAGTCACTTCAGAAAATTCTCGAAAAAGCTCGCCTGCTTCACGTCGCGAATAAACTCGAGCCAGGGGATTGCCGGCGCCGTCAGTGTTTTGACTCAAAAACTCTTTGTCACTCAAATACGATTGTTTTTGCGTCCGCAATAATCTTGCATGTTCCCGGAGCTTGTCGAGCGGCTCACCGGTAAGCTTATGGACCAGGCTCACTCCGCTGTCCCACTTGAGCAATTGCGCGCCGGCTCGACGCAGCAAGGAAATGTTTACGCGATAGTTATACGAATCGCGATGGTACAGCATTACGACCGCGCGCCCACCCAGACGCAGTACACGATGAATTTCGCGAATGGCTTTTGCGGGATCCGGCGTGTGATGCAACACGCCGTGCGAATATACCAGGTCAAAACTCTCATCCGGAAAATCGAGGTTCTCCGCATCTGCAGTTTGGAAGTTGCCGGGAAGATCAAATAACTCGAAACGCCGCCGCGCTAACTCAACCGCAGCGTCTGTTAGATCAACTCCGGTGTAGTCGGCGCCCGATTTGGCAAACTGCGCGCCATCGGTTCCCAGTCCGCAACCAATCTCCAAAACCTTCAAACCGCGCGCGGCGGCAAAACCTGCCGCCGATGGAATATGCCATTCAGTCGCGTACCGGTGCGCTTCGACGAGTTCGTAAAAGCGTCGCGTTCCTGGTTCCGCATCCGCAAACTTCACACCGCAGGGATTCGCTTGCCAGAAAGCACGCACGCGTTCCTTGAGGTTTTGATATGCGTCAGACATGAAATGACGTGGAAAGACTACGAGGCAAATGGATAAAACGGAGTGTTGCGGAAAATCCAAAAGAACAACACGACGCCGAAGATAGTCCAGATGTATTTCGCTTCGAGCTGATTTCCTTTTAACTGTCGACCGCGGATTGCCGCGTTGGTAAAGCGCACCAACGCATAAAGCAGAAACGGCAATGACAGGACCAACAGCGGATTAAACTTGAATGCAGCGATGACATCGCCGTGGACCAGCGCGTGCATTCCGCGCGTGCTGCCGCAGCCGGGACATGCAAATCCGGTCAACGTGCGAAAGGGGCAAACCGGAAAAAAGCCTGATTTGCCGGGCTCAAAAACGAATAGATAGACTCCGGCGACAGCCAGGGTCAACCAACTGAACACAGCCAGCAAACGAGGATTTAATGTCTCAGCGAACATCACGAGACAGCTAAACTATCATGCGGGATTGTTTGGCGGGAAATGCGGCGTAACACCCTTCGCATCGCGTTGCGCGGCGAAATATTTTCGGCGCAACACGGCGGCGAAACATCAAGATCCTAAAACCAACCCTTCTTGTTTTGAATGTAGGTCCTCACAAACTCTTCATCAGACTTTGTTAGATAGATAATCCCTTCCACCAAGCCAACGATCGAGCCGGCTCCGCAGGTGAGTACCGTGATGACTATCTGAATGATTCCTTCGGTTGTGTAACCGAGGACGAATTTATGAACGCCAAATCCGCCGAGCAGTATGCCGCAAATTCCGGCAACAATTTTTTTATCAGCGCCCATGGCTTTCCAATCGGTCATCGGCCCGGAAGAACCTTGATTCACCGACTGCATTGGCTGGTATCCACCGGGTGAGCTCATAGGCGCATTACAGCTCGTGCAGAACTGCGCGCTTTCATCATTTACGGCGCCACATTTTGTGCAATATCTCGTCATTGTTTTTCCTAATCTGGTTTTTTTGGGCTAACTTTTTTAAACTCAAACTCGAACGATGGGCGGAGCTTCTAATGACCTACCTTGACCCGGCAATGCCTGCCAACAATCCGAGAACATTCGCTAAGATCACAACGATCCAAACCAGGAGTCCAAGGCAGGCTGACACAATGAGCCACAGTTTTGCGCTCTTGGATGCGGCCATCGCACCTTGCATATCTCCAGCGGCAACTTTGCTGTTCACTTGAGTAGCAAAAATGATGGAAACGATTCCCACGGGCAAGCAACAAAACAGTGTCGCAAGAATCGCTGGCACCAAATAGTTTGGCACGTTAGCCGGCGCATCTATGGGCGGCGGCGGTGGCATCCACTGTTGAGACATCTAAATATTTTCTCCTGAGCTTGCATGACAAAACTATTTACACTACGCGCCCCTGAATTTCACACTCCAGATCCATAGCTGCTGGGACCGCCAAAGTTCTGCGGCGGTGGCGGTGCTGCGTTGGTGCCTTTGCGTTTTTCAAAGATGGCCGTGCCGATCACGCCACCAAGTGTCGCCAACAATGCTAGCAAGACTGCACCGATGATGCTGCCGACAATCATGAGAATCGCGCCCGAAAAAGGCAGGTGA
The DNA here is from genome assembly GCA_035601415.1 of Pyrinomonadaceae bacterium. Taxonomy (GTDB): domain Bacteria; phylum Acidobacteriota; class Blastocatellia; order Pyrinomonadales; family Pyrinomonadaceae; genus PSRF01. The sequence goes on from DATNOG010000011.1 coordinate 9,707, forward strand.
ACACCGCTGCGGTTCAATTGCTCTTGCATGGTTGCCATCCCCCACAATAACGCGATCGGCAAATAAATGACGACGTAAATGATTCCGCCGACAACTCCCGCCAGGCCTCCCACCATGGCGCCTTCGCCCATTTTCACGGGCGTAGGTGAACCTTTTATGTAAATGAGTGCTGCCACCACGCCGCCGATAATGCTCCAAATGCAACAGCACACGCCGACGATGGGAATTAAGGAGTGAACTGCCGAAAATATCCCAACGATCAATCCACCCAGAAGTGCTGGCTTAAGTTTGTTGTTCATTAGTCGTAACTCAGAGATTCAGGCTGGAGAAAGCCGGATAAACTATAAATAATGGGATGGTTCTAAAACGACCTGCATAACTAACAAAGCAGACTCGGATTGTCAATAAAATTGATGATTTTGTTCGCAGGTGTCCGACAAACTTTGGTTTGTCGTCGTCTCCGGCACGGAGCTTTCGGAGCTTCCTGTTTTAGCGACAAACTAAAAGTTTGCCGGACATCGCCCGCTCGACAAACTAAACTTTGTCGGACATTATTCCCAACATGTACGAATTTGCGGTCACTCCGGCGGTTACCAGCATTCGTCGCCGTGGCGTCGAGATAGCCGAGGTCTCGCCGGAAAGCCTGGGCTTTGAATTGGAACTCGAATCGGGCGATCGCATCATTAAGGTTAACGGCCGTCCCATTCGCGACTATCTCGACTTTCGTTTTCAGACGGCCGGTGAAACCGAGCTGATGATGGAAGTGCGCAAGGCCAGCGGCGAGGACTGGGAACTACAGATTGAACGAAGCGAAGGCGAAGACTTTGGTCTTAGCTTTGCGCAGATTGTGCCGCGACAGTGCGCCAACGAATGCATTTTCTGTTTTTGCAAAGGCAATCCTGAAGATGCCCGCCCTTCGCTTTTCATTCGCGACGAGGACGTGCGGCTGTCGTTTCTTTACGGCAACTACACCACGCTAACCTCGCTGACTGACGATGAAATGCGGCGCATCATCGAGCAGAGACTGACGCCGCAGTACGTTTCCATTCATGCAACGGATCTAAAAGTTCGTGCGTATTTGCTGGGCGTGGATGAACAGCGCGCAGACATTAGCGGCAAGCTGAAAGAGCTGCTTGACGCCGGCATCGAGATTCATGCGCAGGTTGTGCTTTGTCCCGAAATCAATGACGGCCAGGTGCTCGAACAAACTATTCGCGATCTCGCGGCAGACTATCCGCGCATCTCGAGCGTTGCAATCGTTCCCCTGGGCCTGACACGCTACAACACAGATTCCAGACTAACTGCGGTGACTCCTGCGTTCTGCCGTAAGACGATCGATCAGGTCAGCAAATTACAGCATGAGTTGCGGAAGCAACTGGGAACCAACTTTGCATTTCTCGGTGACGAGATCTATTTACGCGCCGGCGCGGCGGTGCCTGAGCGCGCGCACTATGGCGACCTGCCGCAAATTGAAGATGGCGTGGGGATGGTGAGGTCATTCAAGAATGGTTTTGGTTCGCTGCTTAAAAGAGCGATGCGCCAGTCTTTACCGGCTGCTGAAAAACTTAACGGCACCATATTTACCGGTACGCTCTTCGCGCCGGAGCTGCAAAAAGCGATCGAAGATTTCAACGCGCGCTTCGGTGCAAAGCTTAAAGTGGAAGGCGTCGCCAACAACTATTTCGGTGGAGATGTATCTGTGGCCGGACTGCTAACGGGGGGAGATTTCCTGAAAGTGAAGCATCGCATCCGCGGCGCTTTCACAATCATCCCCAAAACTACCTTGAAGAGCGATGAAGACATCATGCTCGATGGCATGACGCTGGAAGAGCTAACAAACAAACTCGAGGTTCCGGTTTATCCGCTTGATCTAAAGTCGTTCAGTCAATTCGTTTTTCAAAAGAATTGATGCAGAGCCCCTGATGACTGTCCCGGTACAATCAACCTCCGTCACATCTGCGCAGCGCAGGAAAATTCTTGACGTTGGCTGCGGTCAGAACAAGTATCCCGGCGCAATCGGCATTGATTCAAATCCCCGGGCTAACGCCGATGTCACGCACGATCTCGGCGTACTGCCTTATCCATTTGCTGATAACGAGTTCGATGAGATTATCTGCCGTCACGTAATTGAGCACGTTCCCGATGTGATGTCGTTTGTCAGCGAACTGCACCGCATTACCA
>DATNOG010000012.1:0-12023 GCA_035601415.1 Pyrinomonadaceae bacterium
ACAATCTGATGCTCATTCGATCCAATATTGATCGCGTTGTAGATCCACTCAACCACGTAGCGGCCATGGCGTGCGAGCAGCGAGGTGATGTTGATGTGGCGTTCCTGCAACTCCTTGTGCGGATAAAGTTGATCGAAGGCGCGTTGCAGTTGCCGGTGCGCAGCTTCATCGCGCGTCATCTGCGCCCGGTGAAAGCGCGTGCGCAACCCTTCGAGCTGATAGTTGATTTTGCGCCGGCCGGTTTCCAGCGCGTCCGCTAAGGTCGGATCAATCGTGCGCAGTTGTTCCCGCAATTTGTCGAGCTCGCTGTTAACCGATTCTTCCGTTGTTCCAAATGTTTTCGCCGTCGCTGCGCCCAGATGTTCCTCGACCACGCGTGCCAAAACATTTTCCGCGCCGGCAAATAGATCTGCCAGTCCCAGTCCATAACGCTCGAGCACGCGACCGGTATGCGATTCGATCATCGTCAGACTGGCGCGTGGCAGAATAGGCGTCGCCGGCCTTTCGAGTATTCGGTAAACTTCAGCGCTCTGCGCGAAGTATGCAATCTCAGCAGCGCCGCCGTAATACGCTATGCTTGGTAATAGATAATCCTGGACCACGGCGCGCAACGTCACATTTGGACTGAACAGTTCGGGCTGGGCCAACGCTATGTGCGAAAGTTCGTCCGCGGTGAATGCCTCGTCGCCGCTTTTGGTGGTGTACTCGCCGCCGGAAATGCGCACCAGCGCGTGTCTCGCGCCGCTCGCATCATGCAGAAACAGGGGAAAAGAATTTTCGGATGGCGTTACCTGCGCGTGATAGCCGGCCTCGACCAGCCTTTGGCTGCGCGTTTCAATTGCGGTCGCAATTTCATGCGCATGTGACGCTGCACCGGCATACAGCGGCGCCGCCAATTTTTTCAACCGCACATCGAGCGGATCCAGAAGTATTAATCCATGCCGGCCCAGCAATGCCGTCATCATGCGCGCAAACGCTTCACTATATGAACGGCCGGGACGCCACGAATCGCGCAAAACTGCTTCGAGATCGGGCGTGAATTCGGAAATGGGAAGCAGTTCCAGCAATTGATTCAGAACGGCATTGATCGAGTCATCGATCATCACGCGACCAACCGGCTGGGCTTCCTTATGCAATGCAGGCGAAACCTCCACCTGCACGAGGCGGCAATCGCGGCCAATAAATTCCGCTTTGGCGACTTCAGGAAAGTCGTGATCCTCGGTCGCGATCCAGAACACAGGAACTGTCTTGGTGTTGCGCTGCGTCAAACAACCAGCCAGTTTCACCGCCGACAGCGCTTTGTAAATTGTGTAGAGCGGACCGGTAAACAAACCCGCCTGCTGGCCAGACACGGCCGCAAGACAATCCGCGTCGCGCAGCATTTCAATATTCTTCAGCGTAGCTTCGCCGGCGCCCCACGATGCATTCATGTCCAGCAGCGCGTCACAGAGTTGATGGCGATCGGTCTGATAAGCAGCCAGCACTTCCGGCGCGCGCGACGGGAGTTCGTGATGAAACCTGACAGCTGAAGGATAAAACTCGCGCAGCGCCAGCGGATCTCGCAGGTAATCGAGAAAGAGACGCGTCTGATGAGGAACAGTTTCAAACGACAGACTCTCTACGCGCAGTCCGGATTCTTCAGGCGTGCTGTAACAGGCAGGTTCGGCGGTACTCAAGTTTAGGGTTGCTCCTGACAAAACATTTTACGCGGGCGAAGGCGCTTCGACCAGCAGTGCTCGCTCGGCGGCCTGCAGACAACGTTGAATATCATCCCGCGCTTCGCCCTCAGGCCGTCGCAAAGGCGCGCGCACCTGGCCGCCGGCAAACTCCAGCATATCGAGCGCAGCTTTCAGACCGCCAATGCCGAAACGAGTTGTAACTGCCGCGGCCAGTGGGGTAAGTGCGGCTTGCAAACGCTCGCTGCGTTCATGGTCGCCTGCTTGCACGGCGCGGAAGATCTCCAAACAAAGTTCCGGCGCAACACATCCGACCGCAAGAATTGCGCCGCAAGCTCCCGCGCCCAGGGCTTCGCGCAGGACCGTGCCGTTCCCGGTCAGCACCGCAAAATCATCGCGTACGAGTTTGATTGTTTCCTGTAACGCCGTCATGTCATTCGAGCTGTCCTTTATTCCAATGATGTTCGCATGCTCGCTTAGCGCCGCAGCCGTGGCAGGCTCAATCTTAATTCCTGTCAGCGCCGGCAGGGAATAAAGAATCAGCGGAACTGGAGACGAGCCGGCGACAACTGTGTAATGGGCGACGAGTGCGTCCTGGGTAATAGCTGGGCGATAGAAATGCGGCGTGATAACCAGCACGGCATCAACCGCCACCGCGCGGGCAAGGCGCTCAATTTCCTGAATCGTGCCGCGCGTGCTCTGCTGGCCCACGCCGGCGATGAACAATAAATCCCCAGACACCTCTTTGCGAACTGTCGCGATCACTTCGAGTTGCTCGTCTTCATTGAGGTTGACGCGCTCGCCGGTTGAACCGAGGACGACGTAGCCGGCAATTCCCGTGTTATTCCATTTCACGACATTGGAACGGAGTCCGGAAAGATCCACGTCACCATCCTGGCGAAATGGAGTCGTGATCGGCAACAGCACACCGCAGAGTTGACCAAGTTTGGAATCCGTTTTCAAAACATGTTTGCCTTGAGCAATGATTTTTACAGTGCGGCATTATACCAGTGGAGCTTTGCACATAACTATTTCTGCAATCGGATGCGACGAATATTAAACGTGTATCGGAACTCTGCCTGCCGTGGGTCGACGAATACAGAACCGGGAGCCGTAGCGACCGGGTCCGCGAAGTGTTGAGTTCAATTTCATTGCAAGCGAGGATTCTCGACCATTCATGAAATGGAGATGTTGTTTATCGCAGATCAGACCCGGTCGCTACCGCTCCCGGTTCTCTATTCGTCGACCCACAATGTTCACTTTGCCGTCAATTGCGCTCCGAACAAAAAAAGAGGTCGCCTTCCGAAAAAGACGACCTCTATCGGTGCCCACCGACGAAAGTCAATGACAACTATTCAACTTGAATTTGGCAATGCTCGTGTGCCAATTAAAGACTCCGTTAGCGGCCTGAAATTCCGTGGTGAACCAGAAAGTGCAGTCGTCCACTGGATCAACTGTCAAGCCGCTGTAATCTCCCCAACGAGACAGATGGTTCGACGAAGTATCCTGTATTCCACCGCCCGCTTTAATCACAGTTTCGGCGCCCATCATGCCGAGCGGATCAGCCGGAGCGCGCGCAGTAAACGCAACGCCGGGTTTCACACCGTTGCCTGAAATGCTGTAACCCAGCGCAACGTTGCCGACCTTGTCCATGGCTATGCTTCCCATCCAGCGATTCGTTGCATCCGGCGCGAATGTTCCTTGCTGAAAAATGGTTGGCTGTCCCGCGTTGGGATCACGAATTTCGTACCAGCGTATGGCCGTCCTTCCGGTCGGTGGTCCAATGTCCACTGAGTGGTTAAGCAACAGTGCTTCACGCGCAGGGAATTTGCGGTAAGCCAGACGAAACATCAGCCGCTCGCCGAGGGAGTCAAGCTGGCGAGATGTACCTGGTTGCGGCACGCAGGTTCCGCCAGTGCCGCTGCATGCCAGGTTGTATTTGGCCACTGGAATTACCGCGTCTGGTTGGCGCGTCGGACCCACGCCCATCGTCGTGTTATTTTTGTTCGCAAAGTCCACATGAAATTTCCAAAGCAATAAAGTGTTTGGCGCTGTACCCAAACCCACGAAATAGTTTGGCCTGCCGACGGGTGCGAATCTGGGGCCATCAGCATCCGACGGCAGAATGCCGAAGAATTGTGACTCTAACTGAATGCACTGTTCTTTTGCCGTGGGATTGCCCAGCAGCATTTTCCTCCGCTCGTAAGCGCAAGCGCGCGCGCCAGACAGACCCTCGAACATGTTGTAGGAAAAATAGTACGCATCACGCCAGACTCCCATGTGCGGATAATCGTTGAAGGCGGGTGATTCATACTCGTAGCGATGATAACGGCCCAGGGCGTCGGAAGTTTCCGACACGGCGATGCACTGTGCGAAGGTGCCGCCGTTGACCGAGAACTGCGAGAGCACCCAGCGATTTGCAACTCGGTCGTAGGAAACGATTGGGTCACCGTCGTTGTTTACTTCGCAGGGCACCGGCGTCCCCGGTCCACCTAAACCCTGCCACAAGAATTTTCCCTTGATGGGGCCAAGCAGGCGATTGCCGGTTGCCTTGTCGAAGATCGCAAACGACGTGTTGACCCATTGCACAAACTGGGTCCTTCCTACTGCTCCCGAGGTGTCGGGAGGCGCGTTTTGAACCTGGAAGTTTGGGAAGCCATTTCCCAAACCTTCCTTGTTTAAGCCAATAGTGGCGGGATGCGCAGATCCCGGCGTCGATTGCAGTGCGCCATCAGGCGAGAGAGCCAGACTAACCGAAACGTTCGGATTAAGTCGGATCGGTTTTTCCGTGGGTGGTCCAAGACTGACGGGCTCCGAGGGAAGATGCATTTGGTCGAGCCGTTGTGCTGTCGTGTCAGCTTTTCGCGGCAGGTGTTCCTCGACTGGGCCGGCTTGAGGCATGGGAAGCGAACTGATTATTGATTGAGCGTGACTGTTGGAATTGTTGACAACGCCTGTCAATAACAAAGTAGCCAGGATTGTAAGGTAACTTATACGCATGGGGTTCTGAGGGTCTCCTCTTTGGAAAGTAGTGAGTGTTTGGGTCGAAAAAGGACCTGAGTTTTTTGCAACGCCTTGTTAACCGGTCAATGACGCCAGCGGGTCGCCCCACTGCGGTCCCGAGAGTGGCCCGCGCAAGTGGTCGCGATCAAATTCGAGCGTGGCAGCCTTGTAGTCGCTTCCTTGTTGGCGAAGCGCGTCAATGTGTTTGTTGAAAAGCAGGTTGACTCGTTCGTGCACCTGCTTCGCATTCAATCCGTCGGCAAAGCCGCGGTCGATTTCGGAGTCACATTCGAAAAAGATGTCGGCTGAATCGAGCAGGAAAGTAAAGTTTTCGTCATATCCGAAATAGGCACGGCAGCCATGGCTGATGAAATCCGGGCCAAGATCGCGCGCCGTTTCGCACGAGATGAAGTGCACGATTTTTCCATAACACTCTTCAGGGCTGTAGTTACCGACACTGAAAATCGTGTCGTAGAAGTCGCCTGTATAAGAGTCGTAACCTCCATGACCGACGCCAGTCATGTAAATCACGTGAGGCTTGCGCGCTTCGGGCGCCACGTAAACGCGTCGCGCCAAAGATTCCTGGGATCGCCTGATAGAAAATCCTTTTTGTTGCAGGTAGGGGTAGACATTCTGCTGGCGATAGTTGAAGCCTGCCTGGGTGATGACTTCGAAAGCAGCATCGATGGCCAGCACTACTAGATCCGTCACAAGCGACACTGCTTGCTGGCGAGGTCGCTTGTGAGGGCGTTTGTTGTTGTTTGCGCCGACGGGTTTCTTACGAGCCATGGCTTGGTTCCTCGAAGATATTTAATGAGGTCCGCGAGTTGAGCGGAGCCGTTTGTTTATTGGAAGTTCATTGCGGTTTTTTCTTCTTTGCTTTCTTTGCGGGCTTCGCTTGTTCCGACTGGATGGCCTTGGTCACCTGGTGATTGATGACTCGCTGTTCAATTTCCATCAAGGCCCGGCCGATTGCCGTCTGTCCCTTCACTTCCGCCATGGCGCGTTTCTGGTCAATTAAGCCGGCGCCGAGCATTGCAATTTGGAACTTCGGCTGTTGAGCAATGCGCTTTGCCACTAGCTCCGCGCGCTGCTTCGCTGACAACTCGGAAAAAGTCATCGTCGGCACGTCAGGGTCGACAACGTCGCGCAACGTTGCCCAGCCCTTTCCGCCAGCGCAATAACTGGCCGGCAATGCCCACTGGCGATCCTGAATGGCGCCGGCCTTCTCCGCTTTCTTTTTCCTCCTCACCCGCTTTGCAGCAGGCGCAGCCGTGCTCAGTTTCTTCTTGACTGTTTTTTTCTTTGCTGATTTTCTTGGTACTGATTTTTTCTTTGTAGCCTTGTATGCCATGTTGAATTCCTTCCCCGTTTAGGCGGCCAAGTGCCCCTGACCCCAAGCTTTGTCTAAGGATGCACCAGGTCATTTATGATCGCACTGGCGATCGCCTTCGCAATTTGGCCACGGACAGCCGTGGCATTCGGTCCAGTGTTCAATAAAACATCTACGGCCGGTACATCGAGAAACTCCACTTCAAGCAAACAGGCGCGGCAATGCCCACCCGAAGTATTGCCAAGGCTCGCGTCATTTAGCACGCCGAATCTTTCTTCTTTGACGCCTCTATCGTGCGTTCCGGCATCAGCACTCTTGATTGTGTTGAGGACGGCACCTTGAATATTTCCCGCAAAGCGTTTGTCATCAGCCAAGTTGACGTTGTCCTGAGCGCGGCGGACGTAAGTCTCGACGCCCCGCGAAACGCCATTGAACGCATTGAGATGAATACTCAGGAACCTGTCGGCATGATTAGTGCGCGCGACATGCGCCCTGTCGGCGAGACTGAGATTTGTGTCGCCTGTTCGCGTCATCACAATGTTGATAGTGTGTCCGCCTGCCGTGGCGGCGCTCTGCAATTCTGTTTTTACGAGGTTCGCCAAAATCAATGTGAGATCCTTTTCTTTAACACCACTGGGACTGACAGCATGATTGCCATCTGACCCGCCAATGTTGCCTGTCCCGCCATGACCGGGATCAATTACCACGGTTCCTGTAGCCATTTTTGTTAACCTCCACCCCCTGCGTATTTATTGCCCCTATTGTTTGGGCTGTCCCGCGCCGCTCGCTGTTTCGATATTTTGAGTGCCCGTTCTTTGTCGCAACAGATTCTTAATGCCGAAGAGAGACTCCAGCGTGTCTTGCCAGAAAGGTGCGCCGACGCTGAGTAGAAGCATCATGATGGCCCATCCAAAGAGGACAAACACGTCGTGCCTACGGCTTGCCCGCCATTCGGTCGTGGTTTGTTCACGCCAAGTAGGCGTGCAGTCTGGGTTGGCATTGACATCAATGGCCTTACTAGCCTTTTCTCCGCAAACTGGTACGCCTTTCTCATTTCTGAGTAACGTTCGTCCAAAAATGCTGTTGAACCAGGATTGAACGTCATCCATGGTGAGCGGAGCGAAGCCGAATTCCTGGTAGGTGCTTAAATAAACATCGATATCTTCCTTCGTCTCCGCTGCGGCTTTCGTTATGTCCACCGGCGTAGGTGATGGAGCAGGAGTAGGCGTCGGTGTCGTTGGGGTTGGAGTGGGGGGCGTTGTCGCTGATCCTGCCAGTGGTGTGGGAGTCGGCTTTGGAGTTGGCGTCGGTGTCGCAGTTGACGAAGGACTGGGGTTTGCCTTTTTCGCCTCATCAAGAACCTTCTGGCCGTTCTGAACAATCAGATTTGTTTGAACTTGATTCTTCGAAAGACTGCTGTACACCCTGAAGAAGTTCGCATTAAGAAGGATGACTACGACAATGCTTATGTATATGGCGACGCTTCTCATGTGCCGCGCGTAGCGCTCATCGAAGCTCTGCATCACCGTGTCATACCAGGTTTCGACTTGCTCCAGCTTTATCCGTAAGGGCGCAACAGCATTGTCGAACTTTTGACTCAAGTTGCCAATAAGCTCAGCGATCTTCGCCAGATCATCTGAAACCGCACGCAGATTCGTCGCCAGAGCAGGATCGCCGGCGCCGACCACCTGGACCTCCTGAGTAATCGCCTTCTGGGCCTCACTGAGAAGTTCCGGAACACCGCTCAGTTTGAGATTTCCCAGTCTGAGCAGATCGCCAAACAGAACCTTGGATTTGACCTTGCCGCCCTCAAGGATGCTCTGCACATCATTGAAAATCGGCGCGAGTACCACGCGCATCTCGGCCACTTTCGCACTTGCCGCTCCGGTCAGTTTGGCACTTGAAAGAAGGGTGCTGATCGCATTCTCGAGGTTTTGAAGCTCGTCGTACATGTCTTGAAATTTCTTCACGTAGTCGGGAACGAAACTCTCCGACTCCAATTTGGCCATTATCTTGAGTAAGTCTTCCTTGGAAAGCGAATCGAGGACCACGTTACCCCACCGGCTCTCTCGGCCAATACTCTTGAACTCCTTGAGTATCCTTTCGGTAAATACTTTGGCTGGCGATTGTGCATCCGCAGGGGCACCGCCTCCACCCACCGGCGGGGCCGGTGTAGTTTGGCTCAGAGCCTGGTCATACAAGTCCTCTAGAGACTCCACAATCTGTCGCGACTTGAGCTTTAGAACCTTCTTCACAAACATCTGTATGGATTGAACCAGCAAACTCAAGACGAGTAGGACTATTACCATGGCGATAATCGTGTTCAAGATACCGAGATTCATCACATTCACCGCCTTCGTAGATTAATCAAGAGATTTTCATGGAAGAAGCATTGTCTGGGTTTCGATCAACTTGGAGCCTGTGTCGATTGCGCTTCTAACCTTTCTCAAGCTAGTGCGGCGAGGCTGCACGTACTAACTCGAACAGCTTATCCGTGTCCATCTTGAGGCCAAAATTTACCCGCCACCCTTTTCGTCTATCCGTTTCAGTTGCGTTTGAATAAGTAACCGAGAACGGAACGCCCATTCCCTTAAAGAGGGGCACTCCCATCAAGAACTGAAGCGATGCCAAGTCGGCTTTTCTTCCAGCGATGCGGCTATTTTCAAACACTCTGTCGTAATGACCGACAAACGAATAAGTAATGCGGCTGAGATCGAGCGTTTCTGTAAACGGGCTGGCGGCATTACCTTCAAAAGAGAGTGCCGCATTGAAAGCGCGCCATCGCTCCTGTTTTAGAGCCGCATTGGGCTGATGATAGAAAGAGAAACCGGCGTTGGCGTTGATCGTACTGAATGGCAAGGGACGAATTACAGGGGTCTCACGCTCGTATAGCACCTTGAATTCTGAAAAGTTTCCCATCACCGGTTCGCGATGGCTTGTGTAGGTAAACGTGCCGATAGGCTTCTTAAAGAATAGATCGATTTTCTCCATGAAGCCTGCTCTAACAGCCTTAAGTCCTTGTTGCGCCGCGAACACATCTGGCAGCAGGACCCGTTCAAACTCAGTGCGGGCGGCGGAACTGACTGTCTGAGTCGCAACATTGGCTTTGAGATAGGTCAGAATGGTGTCGGACACTTCACACACTTTTTGATCGTTCGCCTTTGCGCTGAAGGTCGCAGCATTGATTTGTGCCTTTACCGCGGCCTGTAAGTCCTTATCCGTTTTCAGCACTAAAGCGTTCAAAACCGGATCGGTGTTCATGAATCTCGAGGCTTTGTTCAGCGCAACGAGGTGCCTCTGAATAGCAGGAACTACGTCGTCCCATATTTTCTCAAGCTCCTTTGAGCGAGGATTTCGATCACCTGCAAATCTGAATTTTACCGAGTATTCTCGAAGCTGACTGCGAGTTGCATTGCCAAGTAGCTGATCCTGGTTGGCAATATTAAAACTCGCGGAAACGCCGACCCGGTTAAGCCAACCCGCTGTTTGGTATGGATTATCGTTTCCCTGGTGGTTCAGCATGAACAAAGCCGCGGGAGAAGTGCTGAATGTTAGAACTGAGTCTCTTACGCTCTTCTCAACGGCTCCGTTTTCAAGAGCGAGCCCAAGCAACCACGCAAACCCCGGCTTGTCTATCTTGCTAACTGAGGCTGCGGACGCTGTGGCACCGAGTTGCTTGTCGACGCGAAGCGTTTCCCCAAGGTATTTGTATGGTTCCAGGTCCGGCACTGAGAGGGTTTTCATCGTGATTACTCCGCCGCTCTCTGTCACGGGAACTGTAATTTGCAGCTTCAAGGCGTGCGCAAGGGTATAGAAGACCAGTACGAATCTGTCACTTGTGATCTGTGTCTCATCATTATTGAAAACAATGCTCCCCGCCAGCGTTTTCACTTCCTCGGCTACTATGGGAGAAAGACCCTTGGTGTCGCAGTCTCCTGCGACGGGTGCGACGGCTGGCACCGCTGTGGAAGTTACGGCTGGATTATCTGAAGGCTGTGCCGTCGCATTATTTGGATTATTTGAAGGCTGTGCTGTCGCGTTGTTCGGCCCTACTGAGTCGCCTGGGAGCGACCCTGGCTGTGCCGATGCGCCCGCATTTACATCCGCCCCCGCACCCTCTGAGTGTGTAGAACGGTCCAAACCGAGGGCCGGCTTCAAATTGTCGAGATCTTTTTGAATTCCCGCTCGCTCGTCAACCAGGTTTTGACGCGCGTGGCTTGCCTCTTTGTCATTGACGTCGGCCGCAGATTCAATCGTTGCCAAAATGTCGATCTGCTGGTCGAGCAAAGGAAGGATGCTCGCGTACAGCCTTGCAAGCGTACGGTTGCGTATCGCAAGGTTCGCCGGCGTCATGTTCGATTCGGGCATCGATTTCAGCTGCTCGATCTTTTTTCCCAGCTCGGCGAGCTTCGCGGGACCGCTGGACGATTGGGGCAGTGCAAAAGACGCCAGCGAAAAAATCAACACAATTGCAATCAATAGCCGTAACCGTCCGTTCATGGCTTCACCTACTATCTTCTTAGGTCTCTCGTATTAAGGAGCTATGCCGAAACTTCAAACTGATATGTTTTGCGAAGCATAGGGTCTCCGTTTACGACTATCGCTGTAAACGGACCGGAATTGCCTTGGCCATTTCCATTAATCTGAAGACTGTATTGCGCGCCGGCAGGCGCTCCCTGGAAACCGAATTCAATCGCAAAGAAATGGATTTGTCCTACAGGAAAATTAACGTCGAACTCATATCTTCCGTTGGCAGGTTTGGGTAACGGCGCGGCATCCAGAGCCGCCGCATAAAGATTGCCGAGATTAACGCTCGGCGTAACCTGAATCGTTACGTGTTCGTTCGGCTTAACGTGATAAAGAAATTGGTTGACTCTGTCCATATCTTAGTACCTCCAGGATTTTGCGCGTCTTGTTTTCAATTGAAGGGTCGAAAGTACACTGGCGTGTTCGAATCAACGATCAGCGCAACAAAGAACGTTCGGAAATGATCCGGAAACTTAATGGCTGTCCACCGCGGCACGTGTTTGAATGAGGCGATGGAGAGTGGATAAAACCGACCGTTGTGAAGCACCTATTGAGAACCGAGGACGATGAGAACGGCCGCACGATATTCCAAGCATCCCGCCTTGTCAAGAGTTTTTGCAATAACTCTTGCATCGAGCAAGTACGACCCTGTTCCGGGAAGACACTCCCAAAGAGGCGGTATTCATTAGGAGATAATGCAGGGTTGTCGCGTTAATCCAAAACAATCCAAACTCGCCTGCACGGCCGTCGAGTGACCCGGTTTCTCCACCGAACGAACCAAGTTTGCGCTTGCCTCTAAAATTAATGTCTTGTCGAGTCGAAACATTTCAATCGTTTGCTCGCGCTTGACCCGAGACGCGCCTGCCTCGATCATGTCTCGCAAGCAAATTCAACGGAAAGATTTTCAGCATGGCCAAACATAATTTCATCCAACTAGATGTGTTTACCAACCAACCGTTCGCCGGTAATCCGCTGGCGGTGTTTCCTGAGGCCGAAGGACTTAGCGACGAGCAGATGATGAAGATCGCGCGCGAGATGAATCTCTCGGAGACTGTGTTTGTGCTTAAGCCGGAGCAAACAGCAAACAGTAAACAGCAAGCGGCTGCGGGTAAACAGCAAACAGTAAACGGTGAACCGCAAAGCGCAGACGGCAAGCAGCAAGCGGCAGACAGTGAACAGCAAAGCGCGGAAGACCAAAAGCAAACACCGCAAGCTGACGATCCGCAATCCGAAATCCAAAATCCGAAATTCCCCCTGCGGCGCTTGCGCATCTTCACGCCGGCGCGCGAGATACCTTTCGCAGGTCATCCCATCGTCGGCACCTGGAACGCGCTGGCGCGCGAAGGCATTGTGCCGCTGCCGGAAGGCGGCAACGGTTGGACGCGCATTTATCATGAAGTTGGCATTGGCGTATTGCCAGTCGATATCGAGTTTAAGGACGGCGCGCCGGTCCAGGTTGTGATGACTCAAGGGAAGTTTGAAAT
>DATNOG010000013.1:0-2312 GCA_035601415.1 Pyrinomonadaceae bacterium
TGGAACGGATATTTCCCGTTCATCGACTATTCGACTGGCGGAAGCCTCGATGGAATGATTCGCGCCGCGGAGGCAAACGTCGCAAGGGTCACCGACAAAACAATTGTCATTCCGGGCCACGGCCCGGTCGGCGGCAAAGCCGAAATGATCGAATACCGCGATACGCTTGCGACCATTCACGATCGCGTTGCTGCTCTCAAAAGAGAAGGCAAATCCCTTAATGAAATAGTGGCTGCAAAGCCCACTGCTGCTTATGACGCGAAGTGGGGAGGAGGCTTCGTTAACGGCGATTTCTTTACCAAGCTGATTTACAAAGGCGTCTGATTTGCCTGTGGACAGAGAAGGCCTAACGACCGTTCCAAGCAACTTCGGCCCGAAAGAAACGATGGAGCGGTTGGAAACAGAGCTGCGCGCGCAAGGAATGAAGATCTTTGCTCGAATCGACCATGCGGCTGGAGCGCGTGAAGCGGGACTCGAGTTGCGACCGACTGAGGTGATCATTTTTGGGAACGCGCGCGGCGGCACACCGCTGATGCAGGGAAATCAAACCGCCGGAATCGATTTGCCGTTAAAGGCGCTTGTTTGGCAGGACGCGGCCAATCAGAGTTGGATTTCCTACAACGAACCGAGCTGGATCGCGCAACGACATGGCCTAACGAATATTGATCCGGTTGTCAGTAACATGACGGCGCTCCTCCGCGCAGTAACGACAAAAGCGGCGAGCAACCAATGACAAGCAACTTCATACGAATTGTTTACCTTAGGTCGACACTTAAATTCTGAACCAACACATACAAATAACAAAATGAAGATCGTGGTTATTGGCGGCACCGGGCTGATTGGATCAAAGGTGGTGAGCATTTTTCGCGAACGTGGCCATGAGGTGGTGTCCGCATCACCTTCTTCTGGGGTAAACACGCTCACTGGCGAAGGATTAGCGGAAGCGCTGACCGGCGCGCAGGTGGTGGTTGATGTGGCGAACTCACCTTCGTTCGAAGACAAGCCTGCCATGGATTTCTTCGAAAAGTCGGGTCGCAACCTTCTTGGCGCAGAAAAGACTGCAGGCGTGAAACATCACGTAGCTTTGTCCGTGGTAGGCACCGATCGCCTGACGGGAAGTGGCGCCGGCTCCTTGAGCGGTTATTTCCGGGCAAAGATGGCGCAGGAAAATTTGATCAAGGCTTCGGGGATTCCATTTACGATCGTCCACGCCACGCAGTTCTTCGAGTTCGCGAAGAACATCGCACAATCGGGCACGGACGGTTCAACCGTTCGGTTATCATCAGTCCTTATGCAGCCGATCGCTGCGGAGGAAGTCTCTGCCGCGGTGGCAGACGTAGCCCTCGGTCAACCGGTAAATGGTATGATCGAAGTGGCCGGACCTGATCAGATCCGGCAGGACGAACTTGTTAGGCAATATCTAAGTGCGACGGGCGACCCGCGGCAGGTAGTCACTGACAACAAACCGCTCTACTACGGCATCGACGTGAACGATCAAAGCCTTGTGCCCGGCGATGGCGCCCGCCTTGGTAAGACGCATTACAAGGACTGGCTCAAACGCTCTTCGGCGCAAAAGCCCGCATAAACTCAGGAAGGATTAGCCAATTCAAACCAATGAACACAGACAAGCTTAAACAACTGGCTCGCGATCTAAGGAAAACACCGCCGCACAGCCCGCGTGACACACTCGGCGGGTTCGTCATTGCCGCACGGATGCTTGACAAAGCCCGGGCCGATCTGCTCGGCATTAATGGCGAGTACAACTTCTATCCATGTGGCTTAGGCGCTTACTTTTGGAAGTTCACCGGCCTGGACGCGATGAAGTTCAAGGAGTTCGTCGCCACCGGCGCGACTGACGATGAAGTCGATCGCTGGATCCGTGAGAACACGACACAGAAAGATCCCGCGACGGTTATTAAATGGAATAACGAGATGCGTTGCGTGCGGCTTTGTGATCTTTCGCAACAGGTCCAGGAATATTTTGAAACGTACATTCCGCAATTCTGTCATCCGCCAAGTAAAGTGAAGTTTTTCTTCGATGTTTACGATGTCGAAGAAGGAGTGCTTTAGCTCGTTGGGTCGCAGCTTAAGCACTTCGGATGACCCCTTGCCCAAACATCTCAAGAACAACCAACCACATTAGAGAAAGGAACATCACAATGAAACGAATCCGAACTTCAGAATCAGTCGGGCTGTTGCGCCTGACACTTATTGTTTGCGCACTGGTGGCCACAGTCGGCGTGCGCTCGGGGATAGCCGCTGACGAAGGTCCAAAGGTCACAGTCGTCTTCGACCACGCTATCCCCAATGTG
>DATNOG010000014.1:0-6269 GCA_035601415.1 Pyrinomonadaceae bacterium
CTCATTATTCTGGTTTGCTGCCTTCCAGGCGCTGTCGTTTATCTCTTTTACCGGCCCAGTGGTCCGGCCGGCCGCGTGAGATTACGCGAGATGGAACAGGAAGTAGTTACGCTGGAACATGAGCTTGGCGAAGCGGAATGACTAGCTTCCTCGAGAGACGCGCGAATAACAT
Source organism: Pyrinomonadaceae bacterium (assembly GCA_035601415.1). Classification (GTDB taxonomy): domain Bacteria; phylum Acidobacteriota; class Blastocatellia; order Pyrinomonadales; family Pyrinomonadaceae; genus PSRF01. Next base: position 173 of record DATNOG010000014.1, read on the forward strand.
TCTGACGTCTCGCCATTCTCCCAATAACCCCATCACGATGCAAGTCCTGTTCGCGTGCCTATTTTGCTCTGCAACCACGGGTCTCTTTGCCCAGCAAACATCACGATCCAGGAAAGATTGGGTTATCCACGCAGCGCCAAGTTACTCATCATCCACGCCGACGACTTGGGTTTGTCGCATTCGGAAAATCAAGCCTCGATCGCCTGTTTTGAGAAAGGCGTAGTGAATTCGGGAAGCGTCATGGTACCTTGTCCATGGTTCCCTGAGATAGCTGCATACTCGGTGGCACACCCCCAACTTGATTTGGGTTTGCATCTCACGCTTACTAGTGAGTGGAAACCATACAGATGGGGACCCGTTCTGCCGCGGACGGACGTGCCAAGCCTGATCGATAGCGGAGGATTTCTATCCAACAACTGCCAGGTTGTTGCCGAGGCGAAGCTGGAGGAAGTGGAAAAGGAACTGCGTGCGCAGGTCGACCGCGCCAAACAATTCGGAATCGACCCGACACATTTCGATATCCACATGAACAGCCTCCTGGTTTTCCTAAAACGCTTCACAAAAACAGCTGTCCATATTCGCCGGTAAAGCACTTAAGAACCGCTTTATGCTTTCTCGACCGCAATCGCACAAGTTTGCCAGAGTGGCTGAGCGGGTTGTTCAGGTATGGGCGGGCGTGGCAGCCTTAGTCTTTCTTGTCACCGGGGTCGTCTACCTCTATTTCGGCCGGTGGACGGTGATACAGCGAGATTATTGGGCGATATACGAAAATTACTTTACTCGTTCGTGGCTCGAGAGCGCACTGTGTAAGTACTACAATCATTCCTTATTTTTCCCGACGCTTTTGCGCCTGGCCGATCTGCACTTCCTTCATGGAGATCAGCAACCTCTCTTCTTTGCGGGGCTCGCGTTACTTTTTATTACTGCGTCGCTGCTGCTGATTCCGATTTGGCGTGATAAAACGGTGAGTTTAACAGGGAAAATTACGTCGACCCTGGTTGTGATCGCGGGGAACTTTTGGATGGGTCGGTCTATCATCACTGCGTCGGGCAGCTTCAATTGTGAAAACTCTTTGGCAATGGCAGGAGCAGCACTTGCCTTTCTTTTCCTGCCAAAAATGTGCGCCAGCGGCGTCGGCTTTTTGCAGCCTACACTGATCGTGTTATTCGCCGGAGTTGTCGCCTCCTTTAGCTGCGCTCAAGGCTTGGTGATTTGGCCAGCCGTGCTGTGTCTCGGGTGGTTCTTACGGTTGCCGACACGCTGCATTGGACTGCTTATTACCGCAGGTCTGGCTACGGGTGTCGTGTTCGCTCTGCTTCCGGAGTACTTTGCTGGAGCACCGAGCATGCACGCCATCGGCTTCGACCTTCTCTGGCTATGCCGCCTGGTAGGGAGCCCGGGGTCGGATGTCGCAATCGCTTGGTGGGCAAAAGAACCTTATCTTTGTCTCATCAAGTACCCAAGCTTGGCCACAATCACAGGTGCGGCCGGATTGGTGTTGCTCGCAGTCGCAGTGATACCACAGATTATCCGGCGCGATGTAGGGAAAAGCAGTATCGAATTCACTGGATTAGCCCTTGTTCTATTTAATATTTTGGCACTCCTTCTCGTTGTAGCTGGACGCTCGGGTCATATATCAATCTCTGCAGGCGCCGCCCTTCCCCGCTATTTTTTTTGGAGCGCTCTTTTCTGGACCGGTTTGCTTTTGGTCGGCATCGCTCGGGCCGATGCCAAACCGAGGCTACGATGGATAGTTTATGTTGTTGTTCTCACACTGTCTCTTATGATCTTTCCTGCGCACTATAAAAATGCGCTGCATATGAGACGATTAAGGATTGTCGCCGAGTCAGGAGCGACAAGCCTGATAAATGGAGTACAGCTCGACGAGCAACAAATAAAAGCTTTGTTCCTTAAGGGCGCGCCCATCGAGTTGCTCTATCGAGTGGCCGAGGAAATGCGCAAGCGCCGATTGGACATGTTTGCCGAGGGGTTGCAGGACTGGATCGGCCTTCAAGAAACAAATCTGTTTGGCGGACGATACAAGCGTGAAGGGCTACGCGGTCAATGTAAGGTGGATGCTTTAGTCCAGTGCGATAACGGCGCGCCAGCAGCGCGCATTACCGGTCAGCTATGGAAACGTAGGCACCGGATCCCACACACTTTGGTAATCGTCGATCCAATGGGAGTGGTTCGTGGAATCGGGCGCTCTTCAAGCATGTACAGCGAAAATCGATTTGTTAACACGTTATTTTACTGGAGGAAGGTCCCCGGCACCAGGTTTCTGGGTTACATACGGGATTACAATCCACAGCTGCATTACGTAGTCCGCAGTGCGGATGACAGCGCTCTTTCAGAGGAAACAATCCCTGTGCAGGAATTCGATAATGAAACTCCGCCTGCTTCGGCGCAGGTTGCCTCCGGGCTTCAGCAACGGGCGAAAGCTCGGCGATTTTGCGATGTACTCAAGTCAGTGGCTCCGAGTTACCCGCGATGATCTCAACGCGAAAATTCAACGCACCCATCATCTTTTTCCACAGAAGTTTCCCGTTTTGGGATTTGAACCCGAGAATCTACGAGTTGGTAGCGCGGAACCACTTCTCAATCGTTGGCGGCGTGAACTCGGCGAGGAGGAGTTCTTAAGATTCTTGAAATACCGGTACTGGCATAGCTTGGCAAACCAGCCCCTGGCATTTGTTGAAAAGATCGCCCGCCAACTCGGGGTTTTCTCCTCACTGAACTGTCCGGCGTTTAGCCCATATAAGAATTTGCCGTTGTCTTCCTGGGCATACGCGGCCAGCTTCTCGACGCTTGCAGATGAAACGGAAACATTTACGCCCGTTCGTCGCCGCCACCTTCGCAATGACGGTCGACGGTAAGGTTACGACCCGAAATCTTGCACCCGTTGATTTCACTTCACGTAAAGATAAGCTGCACTTGTTCCGCCAGCGTGCTTGGGCCGACGCCGTTCTGATCGGGCACACTAGTTTGAAACGCGACAACGTCCGGCTCGGTATTCCGGAGGATTTTCGGCAAGCCAGAATCAAGCGAAGACAAGCCCCTGCCCCATTGCGCGTGATTGTCTCCAACAAAGGCAGAATCGACAGCCGATTGAAGATTTTCCAATCCACCATTTCACCGGTCCTTATTTTTTCCACGACGCGAATGCCAAAGACGACTCAAGCTGCGCTCAAGGGGAAAGCCACTCTGCATCTCACTAAATCCGACGAGATCGATCTTGCTGCTATGCTGGAAGCTTTGCGCACTAAATATAACGTGCGAAGGCTTGCGTGCGAAGGTGGGCCAACGCTTTTTCGCGCTTTGCTGGAACGGGGCTTAATCGATCAGCTCAATCTCACAATTGCGCCCTACATGTTCGGCGGCGCCAAAGCGCCTACGCTAACAGGCCTGAGCAAGGAATTCTTGCCGGCCAGCGTGCATTGTTCATTGACCGATATGCGCACGGTTGGTGACGAGTGTTTTCTCACCTATCGAATCAAGCATCAGCGACCGCGGAGCTAGTCGACTCCTTGCGGCGCGGCCGCGGCACCAGCTCGCCGCCGCAGTTTGGACAAACGCAATTCAGTTCCTCGGCGCAACCTCCGCAATATGTGCATTCGTAGCTGCAGATGTAAGCTACTCCGCTCGTAGTAAGCGTGGCTCCGCATTTTTCGCAGATTCCTTTGAGCTCTAGCGCCATTTGTTTCGTCCTTGACCGGAATTGTCGCAAAAGCTGCTGTTTCGATAACGAAAACTCTCCATTGGCGCTATTTCGGCAAGTGATAGCGCTGGAAGTAATAAACGACGGCTATGCCGACCTGAAATTTCTTTCCGCTGCCAGCGAGCGGCTTCTCCAAGCTGGCGCTGAGGACAACCGGAACCTTTGAAAGACGCTTGGCAACGCCTGCGCTGATTGTTTGGCTCCAGCGGTCGCCATTTTCAAAATCGACTGTCGCTCTGTATCTTCCGTTCACCGACCAATGGTCGGGAAGAATTAACGTGACTGGTAGCGCCAGTTCCAAGTAAGTCTGCGGCCGAACATCATGTTTTTCGACAATGGAATGGTTGTAGTTGATATCGGGTGACAACGTTAGCCAGTGCGTGAGGTCGTGCGAAATTCCCCAACCGACCTTCAAACGCCACACGCTTTCAGCCAGGGCGCGATCTGAAGCGGTATCGCCGTGCAACTCGATGCCGCCACCAGTGCGCCATGTGTCATTCAAACGAAAAGCCGTACCTGCCCCGAGCTCGGCATCGCTGAAACCGCCGACCTCAGCGTGACCTGATGCTTCATCACTTCGGCGATAAGCAAAAGGCAACCTGAAACGTACGCCCCAATCTTGGCAGTCGCTGATACGCCAACCCCACAATCCCGCTATCGTCCAAGTCGCCTTTTCGGCGCCATGTTTGAATTGACTCCAATCTGAGCCTAGCGACAGGCGGTCGCTAATGATGGTTTGATCGTTGAGCTGTTTTAATTGCTCTGCCGCTGTGGGAACGGTAACGGGTTCAACCGCAAGTGAACTACCGTATGCAAGTAACACCAAAGCAACAAGCGATGCTGTTCTTAACGAACGCGAAAACACGCGTAACGACACACAAAATCCTAAGGTTCGTAGCAGGCAGAGGCCATAACAACAATGAGAACTACACTGCCGCTGCCTTAGCTCGTGTCCTTGGCCAGATGGGCTAACGTGTTGATCATCGGCTCGCTGGGAATTCGAATCATGCCGGCAAATGGGAAGTCCAGTTCGAGGATTATCAAAACCGCGCAGGCCACCGAGAACGCGCCGGCGACCAGGGCAAGAGTGGTGGTAGCGTTCGCCGGTGCCAGCAAGCTAAATCCAAAGAAGATCACCACAAGCCATATTACGAGCGCGATCAGCAACGGCTTTGAAACCGATGAAACCGCCTGCGCTTGTACCAGCGCGCGAACCTCGGCGAGTTGCACCATGAGAGTCGCCGCTTGTGTCTTGAGGGCGCGTTGCGCTTCATCGCGCGGAGCGAGATGGCTAATAGCCACGTAAATCGCGTCACCAATCGCCTGGTTGGGATCTAATCGGGCCGAAGCACTTCGCTCGCCTGACCACGCGCGCCGGACTCCATCGGCAACAGCGTCACGAAGGGCACGGCGCGCGTCCATTGTCTCGGGTCCGTAAAGCTTTAGCACTCGATCAAGCAAAGCGGTTTTCGCCGCCATCTGCATTACTTCGGTGCGCGTAGTGTCGAAGGAGCTTTTGGCTGAACTTATGAGCAGCCCCAGGAGTATAGCCGTCATCGTCGCGACAAGACCAAGCGCGAGTTTCACCGCGTCTTTTGACTCATCGTTCAGCTGCTCAGCGGGAAGGAGCCGACGCAGACGTCCGCCCAGCAACGTGACGCTCACGAGGCCTATGAACAAAATCAGGGCGATGACACTAATAATCATTGTGGCATTTCAAAATGAATAGCCCGGGATATTCTTTGAACTGGTCTCGAGCCGCTATTGTTTCCTAAATGCAGACGCAGCCCGCGAACAATCCGAACCATATCCCCAACTGCGACCAATCGAATCAGATCAATCCTCCTAAACCGCGACAGATCGCCAAGTCTGCAGCCGACGAACGGATCAATTCCGGCCATTCCTTACCAATTTCCCAGCGCCTGCACTCCCATCGGGCCGAAGCTATCGAATTGCTCAACTTCGACATGGTGGGGTCCCGCTGTTTCTTTGGTGATATCCGGAGTTCCAGCCATTTGTTGTCGACCTTGCTGAGCCATTTGCCTGGTCTTCAGCGCCTGCTTATACGCATTGAACTGCGCCTGGTTCCCCACGTAGATCTTTTCCTTCTTCGCGGTCGGATAGACGTAGTACACTTTTCCGTTGTACTTCACGGCTGAGACCCTGCCTCCAGCGAGTTGACTGACATGCTGCTGCTGCTTTTGAGTCGTGACCGCCTTCGTCTGAAACCCCGATTGGGCCAGCAGGACTTCCTTCTGGGACGTGGCGGGCGCAGTCTGACTTGTGGTTGCAGTCTGGCACCCGGCCACTAATGCCGTTGTTCCAACGGCGCCTACGATAACTGTCAAGGTTAAAAGCTTTTTTATTGTTTTCATTTGA
>DATNOG010000015.1:0-7606 GCA_035601415.1 Pyrinomonadaceae bacterium
GCCAAGCGAAGGCTTGTGTGCTTAGTGCTTCGTCATCGTGTGCATTTTTGTGACTGCGCCAGTGTTGCCCGTATAATCAACATTTCATTGCGAACTGTTGTATTTAAGGGATGGTGTCTATGGGGCTTTTCTGGAAACGCAAAAGCAGCGATCAGTTTGTTTCGCTGAAACTGAACGAGCCGGTGCTGGCTGAATCACCGGCCGAAGACCGCAAGGACGAGCCGCGGGCAAGTATTCGTGCGGAGAGATCTGTGGAATCGCCTGCGGCTCCCGCTGCAGTGCTCGAGCCGCCGGCAACAGCTGCTGGGCCTACTCCGATTCCTTACGAATTGCCTAAAGAAAAAGCTGCGGCTAGCGCTCCTTCAAGGGAAGCATCGACGCCGGTAACCGCAACTACGCAGTCGGAGATTTCTCAGAAACCCGTACCATCGCGCTCGCCGTTCGCGACTTCGGTGCTGGGCCTGAATCTGTCGCTGGAAGAGCTGCAAGCGCAGGAGGCCGCACTTGAACAGGAATTCTCGGCACGCTTTCGCCGCGCCGTGGCTGCTACTCGTGAATCCCTCTCGGATCGGCTCGACACCGTTTTCCAGGGATTGAAGCAGATCGACGAGAATCTTTTGGATGAGTTGGAAGAGGCGCTCATCGCCGCCGACATTGGCGTGAGCACCACGCAACACATTCTGGAAACCGTGCGGCGTGGTGTAGCGAGAAAACAAATAAATGATCTCGAGACGCTAAAGCGGGCCATTAAAGATGAACTGCTAAAAATTTTGCGACAGTCAGAACACCAGGGAGTTGCTTCTGAAACAAGCGTGCCGGAAAACGTTGCGCCTTACGTGATGATGATTGTCGGCGTGAACGGTGTCGGCAAGACGACCACGATTGGCAAGTTGGCCCAACGAATCAAAGCCGAAGGCAACGACGTTCTGATCTGCGCGGCCGATACTTTCCGTGCTGCTGCTTCAGACCAACTGGCAATTTGGGCTGAGCGAACCGGCGTTCCGCTGATTCAACAAAAACAGGGAACAGATCCGGCCGCAGTCCTATTCGATTCGCTAAAGGCATCGAAGGCGCGCGGTTCGGATGTACTGATTGTGGATACTGCCGGCCGGCTTCACAACAAATCAAACCTGATGGCCGAACTGGAAAAGATGAAACGCGTAGCCGCTCGCGAAGTTGAAGGCGCGCCACACGAAACCTTGCTGGTGGTCGACGCAGTAACCGGTCAAAATGGACTCGAACAGGCGCGGCAGTTTCTAAAAGTCGCCGGCGTTACCGGCATCGTCCTGACAAAACTCGATGGCACGGCAAAAGGCGGTATTGCGGTAGCTATTGCGCAGGAGCTCAGTTTGCCGATTCGTTATGCAGGCATTGGCGAAAAGGTTGACGATCTGGTTGTTTTCGATCCCGAATTGTACGTAAACGGTCTGTTTGAATAAGACTTCAGTGCAGCAAACAACAGCGAAAGTCCAGAATGAAGTTGGCGAGTCGGCCGATGCGGATCACCGCTTTATGCGCCGCGCGCTCGCGCTGGCAGCAAAGGGCGTCGGGCAGGTCAGCCCTGGTCCATTGGTCGGTTGCGTAATTGTTTCTCCGTCTGGAGCAGTCATTGGCGAAGGCTTTTACGTTTATGAAAACTTGACACACGCTGAAACGTACGCGCTCGAACAAGCCGGCGAGCGCGCGCGTGGCGCAACCGCTTATGTCTCTCTTGAGCCTCATGCACATCACGGCCGCACGCCGCCCTGCACTGACGCCTTGATAAATGCCGGCGTCAGTCGAGTCATATCTCCCATTGAAGATCCAAATCCAAAAGTGTCTGGCAAAGGCTTTGCGCATTTGCGGGCCGCGGGCGTTGACGTGGCCGTAGGCTTGCTGGGACGCGAAGCGCGGCAACTGAATGAAAAGTATTTGCACTTCATGGCAACCGGACGGCCTTTCGTTCATTTGAAGCTGGCGGCGTCGTTGGACGGCAAGATTGCAACACGCATCGGTGAGTCGCAGTGGATTACGTCTCTAGAGTCGCGCGCCCGCGTGCATGAACTAAGGTATGAACACGACGCGATCCTGGTCGGCGCGGGCACGGCTTTGCCTGACGATCCTTTGTTAACAGATCGATCTGGAAAGCCACGAAGACGACCGCTTGTTCGGGTTCTGCTTGATGAGAGTTTGAAAATTCCAGTTAACGCAAAGCTTGTCGGAACCGCCGCCGAAGCACCACTCATAATCTTCGCCGGCCAAAAAGCAGAAAGAGCCAAACTTGATTTGCTGAGGTCGTCGGGAGTTGACGTCGTGTGTGACGAATCAAATGGCCGAGACTTAAACGCCGTTCTCGGCGAGCTTGGCAGGCGTTCAATCCAGAGCGTGCTTGTCGAAGGCGGCGCGGGCATTGCCGGCAAACTGCTCGAGGCCGGATTGGTCAACAAGGTTTCATTTTTTCTCGCTCCAATTATTATCGGCGGCCAGGACGCTCGTGGCGCAGTCGGCGGCGCCGGCGTTGAACGACTGGCCGACGCTCTAAAACTTCACAACCTCGAAATTGTGCGGCGTGGTGAAGACATTGAAGTGACTGGATACCCAGGCAAGTCTGAAGGATGAAGGCTGAAGGATGAAAAAAGATCGCGAGGCTTCTTCACTTTATCCTTCAGCCTTCAGCCTTCAGAGTTCGTCCACCATCCATCGTCCATCAAGGCGCTTTGGCCAGAATTTTCTTACTGACAAATCAATCATCAAGCGAATAATTGAGGCGCTCAATCCGCAAGCCGGCGAAACGATTGTTGAAATCGGCCCAGGAAGAGGAGCGTTAACCGCCCCACTACTCGAACGCGCTGGTCATGTGATTGCCATTGAGTTTGATCGAAACTTAATTCCAGTTCTCGCTGATGCGTTCGGGACACAAGAGAATTTCAAATTGGTCCAGAGCGACGCACTGATCACCGACATCTGCGCTGAGATTCGTCCGGCTGCGACAGCGCGAGTTGTAGCCAATCTTCCTTACAACATCGCGACCGCGGTTTTACAACGACTGATTGAGCAACGGGCCTGCCTCGCGGAATTGGTATTGATGCTGCAACGAGAGGTGGTCGACCGGGTCACAGCGCCGCCAGCTTCTGCCGACCGCGGCTATCTTTCGGTGTGTGTCGAAGCGTATTGCGAAACTGAAACACTCTTCGATGTCGCGCCGGCTTCGTTCCGCCCGGCTCCGAAAGTGTGGAGCACCGTAGTCCGATTGCGGCTGCGATCGAAGATTGCCGTCGAGGTCAAAGACGAACGTCTTTTGTGGCAGGTTGTCAGCGCCGGCTTTGCACAGCGCCGCAAGACGATTCTCAATAACTTGCGAAGCGCGCCGGCGCCACTGCAGGAGAAACTGAAAGCTCACGGTGGCTCCAGCATTGTTTTGTGTCGCGCCGAAGTTGACCTGAAGCGTCGCGCGGAAACACTTGCGCTCGACGAATGGGGCCGCATTGTGCGCGCGCTGGAGTAGTTAAGCCTGCCGCCATCCAGCTTGACAGTTTGCGGCTTACTCGCCGCTGCGCGTTACCACCGCCTGTAGCGGCGAATAGTTAACACGCCGCACTTCGCGCATCCGACCTTCGCCAATCGTCCCTTCCACGATCTCATAACCCATCAAAGCCAGGACGCGGCCGTGCACAAAGAGTGGACGCGAGTTTCCATACCAATCAACGCACGAAGCGCGACAGGCATCGTCTACAGCTTTATCCGAACGTGCCGTAAGCTCGCCAACTTCTTCAAAGTGCAACGAATCGTTTCGCAGAAAAAGAATTGCCGCGGAACTGTCAAACAAGTGTTGATAACCGGAACGCGCCGGAACGCTGATCGGCAGTCCCAGGGTTCCGGTGTCCGCACCATCTGGTTTGTAGAAAAACCCCTGGCTGCGTAACTCGCCCTGCGACGCTCCCTTTCGCATATAACGATCCGCAACTTCCGGCCATTCACCCAATCGAATCGCAGAAAAATGCAGGTCCTTGCCATCAGTTCCGATTACCACGGCATCGTTGCCGAGTTGTTCGATCCGGTCGACGCCATGCGGCAGTAAGATCTGGTGCACCTCGCCGCCCGTCCAGCGCACGGCGATAAGTTTTGTGCGACCAATTTCCTGCGGGTATCCCCAGCCGCTACCCGTGCCGTACAAGAGGTAATCGCCGACAAACCGATTCTGGAAAGTATATCCGGATGGTTTGGGGAGCTTGCGATAGTTGTAGACCGATACATCCTGGCTGCCATCAGAAAAACTGCCAAGCGGTATGCGCATCAAAGCCACGTCGCCGGCTGCCATTTCAGCACCCCACATGCCGTCGCCCACTGAATCGGCACGCACCAGAACATTCAGATTGCCGTCCTCACTTTGCAGAAACGAAAACTGATCGATTGGAGCGCCTGAGACGCCAAGCGCGCTCGGGCTCGAGCCATCAAGCGGCATGCGATAGACCATCGATTGCGTTCGCGTTTCATTGCCATGGCGCACCCAGTCGTTTACCCAAACATAGACCGCATCCGGTGACACGTAGAAGACCCGTCCCGGCGGGCCAAGCACACTTGTCGCTTCACACTTAAAGTCACCGCCGGAAAGATCGCAGACTGTGACGGTGTGCAACGCAGTTCCGTAATCAAGTTCAAGGTTGCGTTCGGGACGATAAATGTGGGTGGCCGAAACGATGCGCTGAAATTCGCTGGCGTTCGCGCCTTTGTGCCACTTGCGCATAGCGGGAAAATTTTGAAAGGGATTCTGCGCGTCGGAGTTCAAGTAAAGCGGACTATAGAAAATCAATTTATTGCCAATCAGGCGACTGGCATAGTTGCGCGATGAGTAATAATCGTTTGAGCGCAGATGGTAAGTAGAGCGGTAACTGAGATTCCCGTTGCTGTCAATATTGAACAAGCCGACTTCGGTGCCGCCCCGCTCATAACTGTAGCCAATCACGGCGATGGTATTCTCCGACACCAACATCTCGTCGTACCAGGTGTTGCGCGGATCGATGTCCGGTCCAAAGGCGTCAACAGCGGAAATTGGTTTCAGCGCGTCGCCGCCGATGGCCACTGTGAACAAGCGGCCTCGGCGCAGCACGACCAGATGATCGCCGTGCAGTTTAACGATGCCGCCTTCATCCACGCCGGCGTGCTGCACGTTGGTGATTGACTCGGCTGGTCCATCCGATTTGGCATCTGCCATGCCGGCAACTGACGCGGTGCGTGCTGGGGCGGGCGCATTCATCTCGCTGTTAAGACTGGCCTGGAGTTCGCGTCGATGTTTCTCTGCCACTTGGCGCAAATAGGCAGCCAGCTCCTGGTCCGACTGAAACGCGCGCATATTTTTCTTCACCGGTGCGGTCCAGCCCGCCGCGAAGACTGGCGGAATTGCGTTGGGTGGCACCTCGGCCCAGGCTGAAAAAGCTGAGAGAACAAACAGGGTGACAACGGCAAGCAGGGAAAGTTTTTTCATCGTGGCCTCTCTTTTTTCAAATGGACGGTTCGAAACGCACTTGCCCATGAACGCCGATTGAAACAAAAACTTGCGCTCGTCTTTGCTGAAACTGAGCTTTGCGCTAAGAGTCACCCGTTGGTGCGGCTTCGGCTTTGCCGTCTGATGTGCGGCGGTGGCTATGCCCCGCCGAGAGCAGGCAGATTATTCTCGGGCTATGCCCTTGGTCCTGGCTTAGCCCTTTGGATCGGCCAAAGGACGCACCAAGGGCATAGCCCCAAAAGTAAAAAAGGCACGTCTACGGCGGGGCATAGCCACCGCCGCACATCAGGCGGCAAAGCCGAACCTGACGTGGCCCATGACTTTTGAGGCAAGCTCTGAAACTGAACTAATGAATCTCCGGGCATTAGGCCGGAAGCTATGGAGGATTAGCAGGCGAAATGAGGATTCAATCAATCCGAACAGTTAGCATGGAAATCGAACCGCCATCGAATCCTTCGACGGGGAAGGTCACTTCATCGCCCGCCTGCCCAGAGCCGATAACATAGAGGAGCGGCAGATAATGATCAGGCGTCGGCGCAGACAACAGGGCATCTCTCCCCAACGATTCATAATCCACCAGCGGCTTGTGATCGCCTTTCAGCAAAAGTTCTCGAGCTAGTTTTTCGAAGCGCACCGCCCAATCGACGTTGTGACGGCCCCAGGCGTACGTGTGAAGATTGTGAACCAGATTCCCGCTGCCAACGATTAGCATGCCTTGATCGCGCAACGGCCCCAAACGTTTGCCAAGTTCGTAATGAAATTCCGGTGCTTGCGTTTCGTCAATGCTCAGTTGCATCACCGGAATGTCAGCATCTGGAAAAACGTGGCACAGCACGGACCAGGTGCCGTGATCAAGACCCCAGTTCTCTTCATCAAGTTGAACTGAAATCGGCGCGAGCAGATCTCGTACGCGGCGGGCCAAGTCGGGATTGCCAGGCGCAGGATATTCCACTTCATAAAGTTCACGAGGAAAGCCGCCGAAATCATGAATGGTGCGCGGTCTCTCCATAGCGGTGACCGAGGTGCCGGGAAGATACCAGTGCGCCGAGATGCACAGCACGGCCTTGGGTCGAGGAAGGGAATTGCCGATATTGGACCAGGCTTCGGTGTATTGATTGCGCAACAACGCATTCAGCGGGTTACCGTGACCGAAGAAAATCGCAGGCATTGGATCGGTCATGGAAAAGGCTCCGTGGAAATGACTCCTTCATTTCAGTTTTCTCTGTGCAATACAGAGAACGCACAGAGATCAATTCAAATTACGACCCTTAACACAGGCGCGCAGCAGCCAGGCGATCATTCAAGGCCGGCAAGTTTTGCAGTACGTCGGACCACGTCGTACAGGCTATCTTCCGCCGGCACGTGGCCAGTCAGCTTTTTCTTACTATGGGCAATGACCCGGCGGCCGGCTTCAGACTGGTCCAGGTTTATCAGCGCCAGTTGAATTCTTTTCACGAGAGCGTCGTCAAGTCCCAGGCGTACAGCAATGGCATCGTGGGGAATTGGTTCGGTGCTGATGATGGTTACCAAATTCTCAACCAGCACGCCGGAACGCTGGGCCACCCCGAGCGCTCCTTCATAGATTGATCCGGCGTCTGCCTGGCCTGCCAACACGGCCGCGATCACTTTGTCGTGGCTGCCCGCAAAGGTCGTGGTTTTGAAGTAGGTCGCCGGCTCGATGCCTCTTTCAAGCAACATCGCGCGCGGGTAGAGGTATCCGGAAGCCGACTTTGGATCTACGAAAGCAAAACGTTTTCCTTTTAAGTCGGCGACAGTTTTCAGTCCGCTATCTTTGCGGGCCACGATGATGCCGCGATAGGTTGCGGACCCTTCCAGAATCGACTGCGCAATGATCCGAATCCTTCCGCCGCGAGCTGCGTCAACGTAGGCAAACGGAGAGAAGCTGCCAATATCCACAGCGCCCGCCTCCATCTGCGTGCGCAGATCGCCGTAGTCCTTGGCGACGTAAAGAACAACCTTCTGCCCGAGCGCGTCGGAAAGATATGTCATCAGCGGCTCAAACTCATTCTGCATCTCACGCTCGCTTAAAACGGGAGTGAACCCAAACTTCAACTCCCGCGCGGCGACGGGCGAGCCTGAGCTTTGAGCGAAGGTCGAACTGCT
>DATNOG010000016.1:0-15721 GCA_035601415.1 Pyrinomonadaceae bacterium
GTGGATCACATAAAAAGTCACCTGATTTTTAAGCGCGGCTTCGATGACTGCGGCAGGCTTCACTACGCTCGCTGTGTCCAGTCCATCGCTAATCAAAATCACCAGCCGACGTTCGGAACGGATGTGCGGCAACGTTTCGAACAGTTTCGTTGAGGCAGCAGCTGCATCGAAGATGGCTGTGTGTTGATTGATTGCGGTTGGGAGAAAAAATGCACCGCGAGTCGCATCGAGATCGCGACCAAAGGGGATCGCCAGGTGCGACTTTTCAGCAAACCGCATCACGGCAACTTGTGACTTTTCACCGAACTCTCCAAACAATGCGAGTGCGGCATCGCGCTGCTGGTTCATGATCTCGCGCAGGCTACCAGACTGATCCAGCGCAAAGACCAGCGACACACGATCGGCTCCGCGGTACAAATACAAACCTGAGGTCGCGTTATCCTCATCTTTCAAGGTCAAGTCGTTTTGAGTTAATCCGGCGACGGCCTGCCCCCGTTTGTCACGGACCCGAATCGGGAAGACCACCAGATGGGTATCAATCCGCAGGATTTCATCGGCCGCATCTGGTTCCTGCGCTTTTGATGTTGTGTTTGGAAGACAAGCGATTGCCAGAATGAAACCCAACAGCAACGTACACTGCCGCGCTGGCAGTAAATAAACTGCGTTCGTATTCGTCAGTTTTGAGGATGACGTTTCAGAGGGTAGGGACATGCAGCAGTTCGGCTAAACAAAGAAGCGGCCGAAAAGCAGAATGCTCAGAATTACGATTATTGTAATGACGATGATCTTAACCAGGCTCATAGCGATTCCTCAGTTGGTTAAGGGCGAGCAAAAAACATTGAAACCAAGCGAATTCTAAAACCGCCTTGCCGTACCTGTCAACGGACCATACCACCAGTAGGCTGGATGAGACCGCAGTACGCCAAGGCGTCGGCGCCTCACTTCATTTTCGTTAATAAAAGCATGATGCCCACGCCTGCACCAATCGCCACAAGTTGCACCGCAGATTTGACGGGATTTGCCTCTTTGTGGAGTTCGGGAACCAGGTCGGAACCAGCAATATAGATGAAACCGCCTGCGGCAAGCGGAACAAGCACCGCCGAAAAATTTTCGATGTGCGAGCCTAGTAGCAACGAAATTACCGAACCGATGATCGCAAAAATGGCGGAAAGAAAATTGAAAAGTAATGCCCGGCGAGCTTGAAACCCTGCGTGCAGCAATACAAAGAAGTTGCCTAACTCGTGAGGAATCTCGTGACATACAACGGCGACTGTGGTCGCAACTCCGACCGGCACGCTGACCAGATAAGCAACGCCGATAATCATGCCATCGATGAGATTGTGTATCGCGTCGGCGGCAAGATTCATGTAACCAACTGGATGGATATGATTATCGGAATCAAGGACGTGTTGGTGTTTCCATAAGAGAAACTTCTCTAAAACAAAAAAGCTGAGCATGCCGGCCAATACGTAGAGGGACGCCTTTATCGTTGATTGGCTATGCTCGAACGACTCCGGCAAGAGATGTATGAAAGCGTCACCAAATAAAGCGCCGACAGCTAGGCTGACCATCACAAAGATTATCCGGCGAAGCTTTTCTTCGTTCACCGATATGAAGGCAATGCCGATGAGCGATAGAAGGCTAACGAAGGTGACGCTGGCGATTGCAAGAAACCACTTATTAAACATCTCGTCCGTTAATCAAGTCTGGACTAAGTCGGCGCGATGGAGCTGTAGCAACGTCCATCAGTTAGTGGAAAGGCGTTCGGTCCACTCTTCTCAAGACCCTCTGAATCGAACGCCCAGACCACCCCGATTATTTACACTCTGCTTAGAATGTAACTCCGACTTGTCCCTGGTAGCTACGCGGCGACACAAAGTGTGTGCCGCTAAAAGTGGACTGAAAATTATAGAGTGCCACTTTATTCGTCAAGTTTAGAACCGTGAATCGCAGCGTAACCTTTGCGCGATCCGTGCGAAAGAGGTTGTCGGTTCCGGCGCTAAAGTCGAACAAGTGACGCGGCGTTATTCGAGGCGGATTGCTGTCATCGTTTTCAGTGCCATCCGCCGGAATGCGCACACGTAAGGCGCCACGGTTCGAGGAAGCGCAGCTCGTGATCGGCTGGGTTGGTGTGGCGAACACGCCATCGCAGAAAAGTCCGATCTGCGCTTGCTGATCCGGTGTCAGACCCAACGCGGAAGCAAAGTCTGGGACCGAACCCGCCACGACTCCGCTGTCATAGCGCCAGGTGAATGCCAGATATGGAGCCAGGCGCTTCCACTGTTGGAACTGATATTGGACCTGCGTAGTTTGCTCCAGATTCTGATCGTGGTCGATGCGGAAAACGCCGGATGGCAAATCGGAATTGAAAAACAGCCCGCCTGACTCCGGCGGAAAGAATCGCGCACGTGTGTGCCCGGCCACCATGAATGCAGACAAACCTTTGTAATTTGTCATGTTGATGCGTAGGGAAACGCCATCGAGCTTCGATTTCTGCCACGAGATCGGAAAGGTAACCGACGTGTTGAAGAGCACGTTGAAATCGTAGGCGTTGTTTGTGCGCTTGTTAAAATAATCGCCGTCAATCATCAAGTACCTGCCCAGCGCCTGTTGAAAGCCGACGTTGAATTGAGTACGTCGACCCGGCCGAAGCGGTTGGTCGCTTGTGTCGCCGAGTATTCCATTCGCGAGACCACCAGCTCCGGTCGCGCTCGATAGAATTAAATTCTCGTTGTAAGGCGTTTCAAAGTTGCGCGTATAAGATCCTCGCAGGACCGTGTTCGTCCCTTTCACGTGATATGAGAGGCCCAGGCGCGGTTGCAACATTTGGTCATGCGTGAGGCCGTTATACCTATCGAAACGCAGGCCCAGCGAAAGCGTAGCGTTGCCGAGCGTAACGTTATCCTGAGCGTACAAAGCTTCCTGCTTGATGTCTGTGTGCCCATGGAAAAGGAAGGGCCTGCCACCACGAGTCAGATCGAACGGCAAAAGCCCCGGTACGAAATCCGGGCTGGCCGGATCATTGAAGTCCGGATCGGTGATGCCGAATTGGAATCCCTCGTTTAAAAAGGTGTGCGAGAACTGCACCCCAAACTTCGCGTTGTTCCTTCCCTTTACATAAGACAGATCAGCTTTCACGCCGGCATTGTTTAGTCTTCGCGACTCGCTGAAAGTGATGGTTTGATCTGAAAAGGGATTAGGGCTGCCCAGGTACTTCACATTGTCGAGTCGATAATACGGATTGATCGACAGTACCGTGGTGGCGCTGAAAATATGAACGTAGCCAGGCGCGATGTTCAGGCTATGAACAAGCTGACCCTGGTCCTGCCCAATAGCTTGCTGATCAAACTGGTTCGGCGTCTGAAAGCGATTGCGTGCTACAAACAGATTCAAGTGGAATGAATCTTTAGAGTTAGGCGTGTAGTCGATGCGGTCAAAGATTGTGCCCGCAGTGCCGCGATCATGCAGCACGTTAAATTCCGGCGTATCGAGGAAACGACCCGAACGCTCAAAATTTAGCGTTACAAAGTTTCCAATCTTTGACTTCCCATACGCGAGCGAGGCGCCCTGGCTAATAGTTCCAAAGGAACCGTAAGTTGTGTTGAAACTGCCAGTCGGCTTCCTTTGCCCCAGCCCGGACTTAGTAATGGCGTTCACGACTAGACTCGTCTTGTCTCCATATTCGGCCGGGGTGGCGCCGGTGATGACTTCCATGGATTGGATGGCGCTGGGCGGTAGTTGCGTAGAAAACGCTTTACTCTGCTGGTCCGAAATTGGCTGGTTGTCAATCGAATATGATGTCTGGGCATGATCTCCAAGCGGATGGAAAAATCCGTTCGAATCGGCCACCACGCCTGGAGCGGCCATAGTAACTACGTCGCTCAAGCCCGAGCCCGGTGATCTTACCGGCAAACGCTCAATCAATGTCTGGTCAACGTCCGTATGTGTTGATGGAGTATTTTCAAGAACGTCAGCTGCAGCACTTGTGACCGTGACTGTTTCGCTCGCTCCGCCGATGCTCAGCGGAATCTTGAGACTAATGGGCACCGAGGTTCGCACACTCAGATTTTGTGTGGCAGTTTCAAAGCCGCTCGCGGAAGTAGTTAGTTGATAATTATTGGGTGGCACATTGTCGAAGCGAAATGCTCCGTCTGCATTGCTCGTCACAGTGCGCGTATAGCCCGTGACTGAGTTTGCAATTGTGACGCTGGCGTTTGGCACTGCGGCGTTGTTCGGATCAAGCACCGTTCCCGCAACAGTTCCCGCGCTAAGTGCCTGGGCCAATGCCGCAGAGCTAAGAATGGAGATTAGTGCCAGCAGACAGACTAATCGTAATTTATAAAGAACGCTCTCTTGAGTCATTTCATTTTCCTCTCTAACTTTTCTGGCGTTAAAGCTGTGGCTGCCTGGAATTCATGCAACCAATGGATCGCTTGTCACCCACGTAGCCGGCGACAACTAGCGAACTTTGCTGTGTTGAAATTAGAGGGTAAACGGAGGAGCGCGTCCGCGCTGCGAAGTGGCCGTTTGCGAGTGAACCGAAACGGTAGTTAAGTTGAAGATGCGTAAACTATGAGTCGAGGGACCCATGCTCGGCGGAACTGAAATAACTGTCGCCGAGAAGTGCTGATGAAGTTGGCAAATCAGACAATCGCCGCAGCCTGACAGAGGGCCATTTGTTTTCGTCTCCTTTGCCGGATCCGAAAAAGAGGAACTGGCGACGGCCTTCTTCGCCCCCGCGAGGTTTCCATGCGTGTGTGCGGCTTCAACCGTCGTTCCGTAAACGATGAAACCGAGCAGCAGCAACGAGAGTACGCGAGCAAACGCACTGTGCGACTTAGCTAACTTTGAATCTCGTTCTCTGGTCACTTTTTTATAGGCTATGTTTCATCGCGGCGACTGCGCCAACCGTCTGGAAACGATTTTCCATCAGACCGGATTGCTGCCCGGTCACAATGTCGACACAGCCCCCGGTTTGGCATGGTCTCCATTAATCGAGAGTGGCCTCGGCCCTTCGCGCGCACGACTGGCGGCGCGACGCTCAACCCATTCGTAGACCATTGGTAACATCACGATCTTGATTGGGCGCGTCACCAGTCCACCAACTACCACGATCGCCAGCGGCTTCTCGATCTCGGCGCCGGTGCCGGACGAGATAATAAATGGTATGAGGCTTATGCTGCCTATCAGCGCGCTCAACAACTCGGCTCGCAAGCGAACGCTGGCGCCGGTGATCACGGCGTCGTGCAGCTCCACGCCCTTAGCGCGAAGCTTGTTGATGTAAGACACCATCACCATTCCGTTTTGCACCGCGATGCCAAAGACCGCAATGAAACCAACCAGCGCCGGAACGCTAAGCGGGAACCCCGAGATCAGCAGGAACGTTGTGCTGCCAACAAGCGCGATGGGGATATTGAAGATGATCGTCAGCGTGTTGCGCAGCGAGCTGAAGCAGGCATAGATCAAAACGAACACCAGCAGCAACGAAATCGGTATGGCAATAAGCAGCCTGCGCGTAGCCTGTTGCGCGTTTTCGAATTGGCCGCCCCAGGTAATGAAATATCCGGGCGGCGTCTTGACCTGCGCCGCCACAGCCGCCTGCGCGTCGTGAACGAAGCCGCCGATGTCGCGCCCGGTGACATTGCACTTCACTACCACGCGGCGCAGAGCGTTCTCGCGGCTTACGACCGCGTCGCCGCTCGAAAGTCGAAACGTCGCCAACTGTCCCAGCGGCACCGGTCCGCCAACCGGCGCGGCGATCAAAATGTCGTTGAGCTTTTCTACCTGGTTCCGGTAGTCCTCTTTCAGGCGCACGAATATCGCAAAGTGGCGTTGGCCTTCGAGCACGTTGGTGGCCTCGTCTCCGCCTATGGCAATCTTGGCGACTTCGAGCACGTCGGCGATGTTGAGTCCGTAACGAGCCAGCTTATCGCGATCGATCGAAATCTCCAGATGTTCTTCGCCCGCGACCTGCTCCACCGCCAGGTCTTTCGCTCCGCGAACGTGAGACATTGCGTCGCGAATCCCTTCGGCCACCCTGGCGAGCGTGTCCTGGTCTTCGCCGAAAACCTTAACGGCGATCTGCGCATTGATGCCCGATAAGAGTTCGTCGTTGCGAGTTTGAATAACCTGTGAAAAGTTGAACTCAACACCTGGGAACCCCTGCACACGCTGCCGCATGGCGTCAACTAATTCATCCTTCGTCTTCGCGGTCGTCCACTGCTCCTTGGGTTTCAAGCGCACGTACAGCTCGTCGTTGCTGACGCTCTCAGGATCGCCGCCAAGTTCAGGGCGGCCGATCTTGGCGACGACGGTCTCGACTTCAGGAAACTCGCGCAATGATTTTTCGATTTGGGACGAAACTTCGATTGCCCGCGGCAGCGAGATGCTGGCAGGCATGGTGGCACGCACCAGCATATTGCCTTCATCGATCGTAGGCAGAAACTCACTGCCAAGTATGAATACGTCGGCAACGCTCCACATGAGCAATACAGCAGCCAGGATCAGCGTGAGATACCGGTGAGCGATGGCCCATTTGAGCACCGGAACGTAAATTCCTTTGAAGAACCCAATGATCGGATTGGTGCGAACCTTGCCTTGCTTCAGCCGCAACCACAACGCGCACAGCATCGGGGCGATGCAAAGCGCCATCAACATGGAGCCAATCATCGAGAAGGTGACCGCGTATGCGAGTGGCTTGAACAACTTGCCTTCGACGCCCTGCAGAGTGAAGACAGGCAGAAAGACGGCGATGACTATCAGGATCGCGAAAAACATCGGTCGCCCGATTTCCTGGGCGGCAACGAGTATGGCCTCGCGCATGGAATGCTCGCGGTGTTCTTCGAGATGGCGATAAATGTTTTCGACCATCACGACTGTCGCATCAACCATCATTCCAATGCTTATGGCGAGCCCGCCAAGCGAAGTGAGATTGGCCGAAAGCCCCGAATACCACATAAGTATGAAAGCGACCAGCATACAAAAAGGTATTGCGGCAGAGGTGATAAGCGACCCGCGAAAGTCCCCGAGCAGCAGCAAAAGAATCAACAGCACCAACACCTCACCTTCGATGAGGGACTTGACGACCGTGTGTATGCTGTTATCGACAAGCTCCGATTGATCGTAATAGTCGACGATGCTCACGCCTTCGGGGAGCGCCTTATTAATCTCGACTACTTTTTCTTTTATTCGCTCAATCACTTCCTTGGTATTTTCGTTGATTCGTTTGAGGACTATCCCGGTCACGACTTCGCCGTTGCCATCTTTGGTGACGGCGCCCTGGCGGAGCTCGTTACCCACTTCAACCTGCGCCACGTCGCTGACGCGGATCGACGAACCGCCGCGCGAATCAAGCACAATGTTCTTGATGTCCTCGATGTCCTTTACGAGTCCCAATCCACGGACGACGTACTGTTCATCGCCATGCTCGATAAAGTTTGCGCCGGTGTTTTGATTGTTGTTCTGAATTGCTTCGAAGAGAGATTTGAGCGGGATCTTGTAATTGACGAGGGCCTGCTGATCGACTATGACGTGATACTGCTTGACGTCTCCGCCGAAGCTAAGCACGTCGGCGACACCGGGCACCGTGCGCAGTTGCAGTTTGACTATCCAGTCCTGGATGGTGCGCAGTTCCTGAGTGCTCTTGCCACGACCGACGATTTCGTAAAGATAGACTTGGCCGGTTCCGGTCGTGATTGGTCCCATCTGAGGTTCGAACCCCGCCGGGATGCTGTCCTTCGCGAGTGAGAGCCGCTCGAAGACCTGCTGGCGCGCGAAGTAGACGTCGACGTCGTCGCGAAAATAAACCGTCACTACCGACAGGCCGAATTTTGAAATCGACTGCACCCGCACCACTCCCGGAATCCCGTTCATCACGTTCTCGATGGGAAAGGTTATGAGTTGCTCAACTTCCTGTGGTGCCAGTCCCTGACCCTCGGTGTCAATTTCAACCTGCACGGGTGTGACGTCAGGAAACGCATCGACGTTCAGTCTGGAAAGCGCCAGGATGCCGCCCGCCATAATGAGCATCGAGACGACGGCAACAAGCAATCGCTCGCGATAAAAGAAGGCAATAAGATTGTCAGTCATAATTGGGCCGAATGCGCTGTTGCATCTATTGCTGTGGCTTACTCTGTTGCAGCAACAGATAGTTGCCCTTAACCACTACCTTGTCGCCGGCCTGAAGCCCTTCGATAATTTCAACCCGACCATTGCCTTGTATTCCTAGGTTCACCCCTCGCTTCACATAGCCGCTGCCCTCTGAGACGAAGACGACTGATTTTCCGCCGTCGTCGAGCACAGCCGATTGTGGAATCGAAATGGCGGTGCGATGCAGGTCGGTGATGATCTGCACATTGGCAAACATGTCTGGTTTGAGCCTGCCGTCCAGGTTTGGCACCTCTGTGCGGACTCTCACGCTTCGCGTCTCCGGATCCACTACGCTCGAAACCAGAATGACCCTGCCTGAGAAGGTCGTTCCCGGAAAAGCCGGGACCGAAACCTTGACCTCCTGACCACGCCTTACTCGCTCGAGATCTTTTTCAAAAACGTTCGCGTCGATCCAGACACGCGAGACATCGATTATCTTGAAGACGTTCGCATCCGAAGCTACGGTGGCGCCAATGGTGCCGTTGCGCTCGATTACGATCCCGGAGATGGGAGATGTGAGAGAAAAGACAGCGGCCAGGCTCGACTTGCTTGCCAGCGCATCTATATCCGAATCTTTCAGACCGAGTATGAGCAAATGGCGGCGGGCCGATGTGAGCGCCGCTTTCGTCTGCGCCACAACACTTGCCGCCGAAGCTTTCGCCATCTCAAGGTCATGCTCGGCAGCCTCGACATTTTTCCCCGCAGTTATGCTCTTTTCATAAAGCGCTTTGGTCCGGTCATAAGTTGCCTGGGCAAACTTAACATCAGCCAACGACGTGCGACGGGCATTTTCAAAATCCGCGAGCGCCTTGAGATAGTCCGCCTCGGCTTGATCGATGTCTGCTGATTCGAGGTCGGCCAGCTTCTGCCCTTTTTTCACAATGCTGCCCTGACCTGCGTAAAGACGCACGAGCCTGCCTTCATGCACGGGACCAATGTTTGCCATGCGATCTTCCGGAACGAGGATCTTTCCGGTGGCCACTATCGTTCCGGCGATGGACTGAGGTGTCACGATTTCCATCTCTATTGCATGGCTTTGCGCTGAATCCGAGGTCGCCGCGCCGGGTGATGGGCTCGCAGAATTCGCGGGCGCATTAGTGGTCCTATTACATCCTTGAGACACCATCACCATGAGAAGCGGCGAAAGCAAAAGGGCATGAACTCTTTTTCGGTTGAACATACGGGGCATCCTTTCGGCATCCTCTCTTGGGGCGCTTACTTTTGCAGCGGCGTTGCAGTCGCGAGTTCAAGGTCAAGCAGCGACACCTGGTAATCGAAAAGCGTCTGGTAAAAGCCCGCCAGCGTTTCACGCCGCGTGCGGATCGCATCCAGCAACTCGAGCGTTGAGCTTTCGCCGGCCTTCAAAGAAAACTCGGTCAGTCTCTGAATGTCGTCGACCTTCGTAAGCACGCCGGTGCGGTAAAGCTCAACTCGCCGCTTCTGAATCTCAAACGCAACCAGCGCCTTGTCGACATCGCTCAGCACTTGATTCGTAATAAGCTGCTGGTCATTTTGCGCTTTCATTTTTTGAATGAGGGCCTTGGCTCGCTCACCCTGGTTGCGATCGTGTAACGGCAGGGGAATGCCGACGCCAAAGTTGTAGGTATTGCCGCTCGCCGGAACCTGGTCGATACCTGCTCCCACAGTTAGATCAGGAATGCGCCGCGCGTCTTGCAAGCGGATGGAAGCGTCAGCAGCGCGCTCGCTGAGTTGCGCGGCTTTCAAATCGGGTCGAGCAGCCAGGGCTTTTTCGCGCAGGTCGGCAAGCGAGAAGTCGTAAGGCTGGTAATAGTCGATCGTCCCAGCGACCTCTACATCCGTAACTCGATAATCTCCGCCCAGCGTTACCCGCAAATCGCGCAAGGCGAGCTCGTAGTCCCTCTCCGAGTTGGCCACATCCGTATCAAACTTGAATTTTTCAATTTCGAGCCGCTGTAGATCCAGACCCGAGATCTCACCGAGTTGGAAAACTTCGGTCGTGTGCTTGATGATTTCCGCGAATGTCTTCTGGTTCTCCTGCGCCAGCCTGAGTAGCGAATCAGCCAGGAGCACGGCGTAGAATTTCTTCTTCACATCATTGGTCAGTTGCCACACGACTATTTGAAATTCGGCCCGGGCCAGTTCAGAATTTGCGTTAGCTTCATTGATTCGTTTGTCGCGCTTTCCGCCCAGCTCAAGGGTTTGAGAGATGCCGTAGGAGAACGTCTGTGGTTTGACAAAATTGTCTCTGAAATTCAGAGGGATATCCGAGAAGCCCACGCTGATTTGAGGGTTGGGACGGAGCCGCGCTGTCAGTTTTTCCGCGTCAACCGTGTCGATGTCGTAGCGAGCTGCTACTAACTGAAGATTCTGCTGCAAGAAAATCGACACTGCTTCCGAAATCGTAATGGACCGCTTCGCAGAAGGCACCAGCGTTTGCTGCGGAGCGTGGGGCAGCGCAGCAATGTCGGGAGTGATTCCCTTCAAGGGCTCAGGCGATTTTTCGGGAATAGTTTGGTTCAGATCGGTGGCTGATGAAGTGCGATCCTGCCCGATTGTGACTGAGCGTGGTTGCGCGAAGATCGGCTGGAAGAGTAATAGGGAAAATAAGAATGACAGTGAAAATCCGAAAGAAGTTTTGAGAACCATTGCTAGCGAATCTCCTGATAATGCGCCTAATGTTTGCGAGCCGCTTCCAGATATTCAGTCTCACAACTTGAGACTGGGAGCTGGCGCGGTTTCGCTACAGGCTCACGCATGGCTGAAGACACCACGCGGAGGACGGCGATTTACAAGGAGGTTTGTGGCGGGGCTCTGCCGGCTCGCGGTCTACTTGTTTGCGAGTGCACCGGAACCGTAGTTAAGTTGAAGAATTGAGACCCAACTGACGATGGGCCGATGCTTGGCGGAACTGCTATTACTGTGGCGGAGAAGTGCTGATGAAGTTGGCAAATCAGACAGTCGCTACAACCCGGTGAGCTGGTGCCGAGTTTGCTTTCGATTGCCGGATCTGAGAAGTGTGCAGCGCTGGTGACTTTGTTGGACTCTAGAAGATTGCCATGATTGTGCGCTGCTTCGACCGTTGTGCCGCAGACAATAAAAGCTAGCAATACAATCGACAGCGCGCGCGGCAACGCTGCACGCAACGAATTCATTTTGTATTGGAGCTTTCTAGTCACGTTTTTGAACGTTGTGTTAGAGTCCTGACCTTAATATAGGGATGGCCGCAATCACTGTCAAACCGATTTCCCGCCTGCTGGTCCATAAATGTTCTTGCTATAGACCCGGCTTGTTTTCGCGCGTGACACGCTTGTGGCGACTTGCCCCAGGTTGTGAGCGTCGGATTGCGTTTGTCATTGCGCTTGCCGTTTTCGCTGCGTGCCAGGGCATTCAGGCACAGACATTGAACGTGCGCATTGTGGTGGGCTCAACCGCGCTGGCCAGAATCCGAATTAATGCAGAGTTTCCCAAACCTACGGACGTTATCTCGTTTCCGAATGCCTACGGCGGTGTGCTTGGACTCGCGGAGCGCATTGAGAATGTAGAGGCTCGCGCCAGCGGCGGCCAAGTCATTAGCGTGAGGAAACTGGCGCCGGGCGAATTTCAAACTTCCGAAAGACTCAATCAGATTAGTTATGAGGTAAATTTGAGTGAGCCAATGCCGCCAGCCCAGGGGTCGCATGTTTCCTGGCTGAATCGCGAGCAAGGGCTTTTGATGCTGTCGGATTTGTTGCCCCGATCTATCAAGGGTCAGAGCGCGTTTTCTTCAGTGCTCGTGAAGCTTGACCTGCCGCCAGGTTTTGTTTCGGCGTCGAATAGTGACAGACAAGACGCCTTGACGTACTTAAGTGACGAGCCGGACAAGGCAGTCTTTCTAATTGGCTCTCAATTGCATCAGCAGTCTCGTCATCTTGGCGCAAAAGATTTTTCAGTAGTGCTTTCCGGTGATTGGCCAATTATCGACAAAGACGCACTCAAGATTGCGGGACAGATCGTTCAGGAATATTCCAAGCTGACCGGATTTGATCTAAAACGTAATGCGGTTCTAATGCTTGTGCCATTTCCCGGCGATGCCGGGCCAGAACGCTGGACTGCGGAAACCAGAGGCAACGGTGTTGTGTTGTTATTGGGGCAGCGGGGAAGTCGCCGGCAGATTTCGTCGCGGCTTGGAATCGTGCTGGCGCATGAGATTTTTCATCTATGGGTGCCGAATGCTTTGAAGCTCGAAGGAGACTATGATTGGTTCTTCGAAGGGTTCACGATTTATCAAGCCCTACGAATGGACCTGCGGTTACACTTGATTTCATTCGCCGATTACCTTGATACGATAGCGCGAGTTCATGATTCTTATCTGTCGTCGCCCGACCGTGAGAACCTGTCATTAATACAGGCATCCGAGCGTCGTTGGACCACGTCATCAACCCTTGTGTATGACAAAGCGATGCTGGTCGCGTTTCTTTACGATCTGCAGTTACGAAGTACCAGCGGCTGCAAAGCATCGCTTGCTGATGTATACCGTCAACTCTTCCAGCGCTTCACGACAGGACAGGCCGGCGCAAACGAGACTATAATTGGAGTTCTCAACGAGCAGCTTGGACAGCAATCATTTGCGCAGCAATACATCGAGGGGAGAGGGATTATTAATCTGGTATCGGCGTTGTCGCCTTACGGAATTTCGGTTAGACAGACAAGCTCAGGGACAAAACTCTCTGTCCAACCTACAGATAAGGTGCAAAAGAAAGTACTAAATTGTTTGGCGCGAAACTAAGCCCTCTTGGAAACAGAATTAAGATTAAGAATGGAAATGACAAGTAACGCACCTATTAAAGCGGTTTTTCGCACGCTAATAGCGTTAACTGCAGTCGCATTGTGCGTTGGTTGCAGCACGCTCGCGAAACGAAGTGACACCGGAGTCGTGGTGGCGCGACGCGCTCAAATTCGGAGTTCGACGGCGGTAGTGGCCGCAGACCTTCTGGAAGTCGGCCGCGGCGACACGCTCGACATTCTCGACTTTCAGGATGTGCAGGATCCTACCGACAACAGCAAGAAAGAGCGCTGGCTGCGCGTGCAGGCACATGATGAAGACAGCACCGAAGGCTGGATAGAGTCGCGCAATGTCATGCCCGATGACGTGCTAAAGAATTCGAAGAAGTTGGCCGATGAAGACAAGAACGTTCCCGCGCAAGCATCTGGCCAGTTACGTGCCAGCTCGAATCTGCGACTGACACCGGATCGCAGTGGCAACGAAAATATCATGATGCGGCTGGACAGCGGCTCGACTTTCGAAATAGTCGGCTGGAAGCGTGTGCCAAAACCGAAGTCCTCCGAAGCGATTGAAACGGACATCGCTCCAAAGGCTGGCAGCGCACAGCAGGGGAACACGCGCGGAAACAAAGACAATCCGGAAGATAACGAGCTGGAGGAAACCAACGAGCTTTGGTACAGGGTTCGTTTGCCTACTTCAATCTCGCCAGCTCCCGCCGGCTGGATCTATGGAAAGCAAGTTGAACTCGCGGTCCCGAGCGACATTATTTTCTATCGTACCGGTCGTGAGTTTGTTGCCTGGCAACGTCTCGATGGAGACTCGTCGGACGCAGCAGCGACAAAGGACAAAGATGCGGCGAAGGAAGCAAAGCCAGGCAGCTGGGTGATTCTCGAGAAGAGTAGTTCAAATCAACCACACACTTTGGACGAGCCTGATTTCGATCGCATCTATGTGCTCGGTTATGACAAGCGAGACCAGGAACACTACACAGCCTATCGCAGTCCCGACCTGAAGGGTTTTCTCCCAGCTCGCGTTGAAGGAAGACCAGACAATAAGACGTTCACCATTCGAGTGCAGGACGACAGCGGACAAATCAACGACGTTCAGTACACGGTCTACAAAGATGCTCGTGGTTACCTAAAGGTCAGCGCCCCCAGTGTTACCAAAGATAAAGAAAAGAGAAAGAAATAGGGTAAGTAAAGCAAGCCGCGATGAATTCTTTCAGGAACAAGAGGTCGACTTACGATTGTGGGTATTGGCGGCCTCACTTCTGAAGTCGGCAAGACTACTTTGTTGTGCAAACTTCTCAGTGCCTTTCCTGGTTGGGAGGCAATAAAGACTACGCGCGGCCACTATCGCTCCTGCGGGAAAGATCCCCACACTTGTTGCGTCAGCGATTTGTTGTCTGCGGAAGCGGTGGTTCGTTCAGGACGTGAGTCGACCTATGCTGCCGGAAAAGATACCGGGAAATATTGGGAGGCCGGCGCCGCCAATGTGCACTGGGTGATCGCTACGGACGAACAGGTTGAAGCAGGAATCAATGACGCGCTTGGTCGTGTAAAGGCAGACGGCGTTTTTGTCGAGGGCAATAGTTTTACTGAGTTTGTAAAACCAGATTTCTTTTTGATGGTGGCGCGTCCCGATCAAACAAAAATCAAACTCACTGCCAAGCGAGTTTTGAAAAGCATTTGCGCAATTTACTTGTCGGGAAATGCCCAGGAAGCCGAGCGCGTGCCGGTGTTGTTGGGCCAAGGCCTGGCGGGCCTTGGGCCGGACCTGCCCGTTTTTTCTCCTCACAATTTCTCAGCGTTAGTAGAGCGCGTACGCGAAATAGATTCGCTTACTGCCTTGAACGCAGCGGCAAACCAATCGAGCGTTTTAGTATCATAGTTCTGCCTGCATAACAGTCTCACGCAAGCAAACAGTATTTGCAGAGTGGTTTTTGAAGGATCGCGACATACATCGTGTGCCGCATCGATATTGGCTCCCGCTTGGGCCGGTTCGAGCACAGAATTGGCAGACGCGAGAGTGCTGCTTTTCGCCCTCGAATTATTGTGGGAAAGGCAGCATTTTTGCTGTGCTAAAATAATATTCAGCTAATGTTGAGGGTCGCTTGACAGAGTAGATATCCTGGGTTAAAGTCCTCGTTTGCTTGGGGCGAAGTTTTATCGTCTGTAAGGCAATCCAAAGACAATTTGGAATCGATCTTTGAAAACTAGATAGAGCGTGTCCATATCAATGAACTTTGAGAGTCAAAACGACGAGCGATAAAGCTCGCGTTCAAAACTCTGCAGAAGAGTCATTATCGGATACTGAACAACAACCAGTACGAGATGATGTTCCAGAGAACAAATTCTAACGAGAGTTTGATCCTGGCTCAGAATCAACGCTGGCGGCGTGCCTCAGACATGCAAGTCGAACGCGAAAGTTTCCTTCGGGAGACAAGTAGAGTGGCGCACGGGTGAGTAACACGTAGGTAATCTACCTTCGGATGGGGAATAACAATCGGAAACGATTGCTAATACCGCATAATGCAGCGGCACCTAATGGTGACAGTTGTTAAAGCGGGGGATCGAAAGACCTCGCGTCTGAAGAGGAGCCTGCGGCGGATTAGCTAGTTGGTAAGGTAATGGCTTACCAAGGCAACGATCCGTAACCGGCCTGAGAGGGCGGTCGGTCACACTGACACTGACATACGGGTCAGACTCCTACGGGAGGCAGCAGTCGGGAATTTTGGGCAATGGGCGAAAGCCTGACCCAGCAACGCCGCGTGAAGGATGAAATCCCTCGGGATGTAAACTTCGCAAGAATGGGAAGAATTAGTAGGGG
>DATNOG010000017.1:0-15330 GCA_035601415.1 Pyrinomonadaceae bacterium
ATTCCGGTCTTGTTCGGATTCGATGTCATTCATGGTTACCGCACCATCTTTCCGATTCCGTTAGCTGAAGCTAGTAGTTGGGATCCGGCGTCAGCCGAACGCTCGACCAGCATTGCGGCACAGGAGGCCCGCGATTCCGGCGTGCGCTGGACATTCGCGCCAATGCTCGACATCGCGCGCGACCCGCGCTGGGGACGAATCACGGAAGGCGCCGGCGAAGATCCGTTCCTGGGTGCCGCCTTTGCGCGCGCACGCGTGCGCGGATTTCAGGGAGCTGATTATAGTGCGCCGGACAAAATACTCGCGTGCGCTAAACATTGGGTTGGATACGGGGCAACTGAAGGAGGGCGCGATTACAACACCACCGACATGTCGGAAGACACGTTGCGCGAAATATACTTTCCGCCCTTCAAAGCGGCAGTTGATGCGGGCGTTGGCACGGTGATGAGTGCCTTCAACGATCTCAACGGCGTGCCGGCATCCGCCAATCCCTTCACGCTGACTAAGGTTTTGCGCGGCGAATGGAAGTTTGATGGCTTTGTGGTTAGCGACTACACCTCAGTGAAAGAACTAATCAACCATGGCCTGGCCGCAGACGACCCGGACGCGGCCCGGCTGGCACTAAACGCGGGCGTTGATATGGAAATGGTAAGCAGGCTTTTTAATCAGCATGGCTCTCAACTACTGAAAGAAGGAAAAGTATCGCAGGCGACTATCGACGAGGCCGCGCGTCGTATCCTGCGGATCAAATTCAGGCTGGGACTGTTTGAACATCCGTACACCGACGAAGCGCGTGAAAAGGGTTCGCTGCTTACTGCCTCCAATCGTGCCGCCGCGCGCGCCATCGCGGATCGTTCCATGGTCCTATTGAAGAACGAGCGCGAAAGTTTACCGCTGAATAAGGCGCTGCATTCAATCGCCATTATCGGGCCGTTGGCAGATGATCACCGTTCGCCGCTTGGCTGGTGGAGCGGCGACGGCAAACCAGAGGACACAGTCACTCCCCTCGCGGGAATCAGGGCGAAGGTGGCGCCTGCAACGCAAGTCAGTTATGCGAAAGGCTGCGACACGCAGGGCGATTCAACCGAAGGCTTTGCCGAAGCTGTGGCTATTGCGCGTGATAGTGACGTGGCCATCGTCTTCGTCGGCGAATCAGCGGAGATGGTCGGTGAAGCCGCTTCAAAGAGCTCACTCGATCTTACTGGCCGCCAAATGGATCTGGTAAAGGCTGTGCACGCAACCGGCAAACCAACGATTGTCGTATTAATCAATGGCCGTCCGTTGACGGTGGGATGGATATTTGAGAACACACCGGCAGTTCTCGAGGCGTGGATGGGTGGCACGGAAGCAGGCAATGCAATCGCCGACGTGCTGTTTGGAGATGTGAATCCGAGTGGCAAACTGCCGGTTACGTTTCCGCGCACAGTCGGCCAAGTGCCTATCTACTACAATCACATGAACACCGGCCGGCCCCCTGAAGCCAACAACCGGTACACTTCGAAGTATCTCGATGTTCCCTGGACGCCTCTGTTCCCTTTCGGTTACGGGCTAAGCTATACGCGATTCAAAATTACTAACTTGCAACTAAGTGCCCAACGTATTTCAGCGACGGGAAGGTTGACGGCCAGTGTTGAAGTCGAGAATGTGGGAAAGCGCTCTGGGGACGAAGTGGTCCAACTCTACATTCGTGACGTTGCCGCGAGCATGACGCGGCCCGTGAAAGAGCTTAAGGGCTTTCAGCGATTAACGCTGCAACCAGGCGAGAAGAAGCGAGTTGAGTTTTTGCTCACCGGTGCAGAACTGGGGTTCTGGAATCGCGAGCTGCGTTTTACCGTCGAGCCGGGAAAGTTCGAAGTCATGGTCGGCGCAAACTCTGAGGAACTGCTCGAGGCAACATTTACGATTGAGAATCAGTAAAGGACCAGTCCCAAAGAGGCACAGAGACCCGGAGCAGATTCAAGAAAGAGAGTCTCATGGTCGGGAAGGTGGGATTAGCACCCCAGCGGGGCTGCCCCGCTGGGGACCCCGCCTTGCCCCCGCTCAGGTTGAGGGACCGCCTGAGCGGGGGTAAACCACCCTTCCCAACCTGTGAGACTTGCTGACTAGAGTTGTATTTGTGTGTCTCGTCATTAGGTAGCATAGAAAATGAACTCAGTTAGAGGTGAGCTATTCTCTTGTTTGCGCCAGATTCTCGCGGTTCTATTCCTGCTGTGCTCTTTCACTTCGATAATCACCCAGCCTCTACTTTCCACGACCCCTGCCCGATCTTTTCAGCATCGACAAGTTCCCAAAGAATTCACACTCGAAGACGAGCAATTCCTTGAAGACCTCCAGCAACGATCCTTCAATTATTTTTGGGAGCAGGCTGATCCGCAAACGGGTCTGATACCCGATCGCGCGCGCATCGACGGCTCAGCTCTGGATGAGAATCATCGCAACGTTGCGAGCATTGCGGCGACTGGCTTTGGCTTGACTGCGCTTTGCATCGCAGCGGAACACGGTT
This sequence comes from Pyrinomonadaceae bacterium, assembly GCA_035601415.1. Taxonomy (GTDB): domain Bacteria; phylum Acidobacteriota; class Blastocatellia; order Pyrinomonadales; family Pyrinomonadaceae; genus PSRF01. The sequence continues at coordinate 2,504 of DATNOG010000017.1, forward strand.
GGATTACTAAGAGCCAGGCGCGCGAACGCACTCTCAACACGCTGCGATTCTTTGCTGGGCCGGCTTTTGAGAAACACGGTTGGTTCTATCATTGGCTTGATGCGAAAACCGGACAGCGCCGGTGGAATAGCGAAGTCTCATCTATCGATACCGCCTTGCTGCTGGGTGGGGTGCTGACCGCGCGCCAGTACTACCGGGACGATGTGGAAATACAAAAGCTGGCAACGAAGATCTATGAACGAGTCGATTTTCACTGGATGCTAAACGGTCACTCGCTCCTTTTGTCGCACGGCTGGAAACCGGAAACTGGTTTTCTAAAGCCTCGCTGGGACACCTTTAGCGAAGACACCATTCTCTATTTGTTGGCAATCGGATCGCCGACGCATCCGATTTCGCCGGCATCCTGGTACGCGTTGTGGCGAGATCGTTATCGCTATGAGGGTCATGAATACTTCACCACCATCAGCGTACCGCTCTTTATGCATCAATATGCACACGCCTGGATCGACTATCGCAAACGGCGCGAAAGCCGAGGAGATCAAATCGATTATTTTGAGAACTCTATAGAAGCTACGCTCGCGCATCGCGCTTTTTGCAGGAATCTCTCGCACGATTTTCCCGCGTTTGGATCAGCCATGTGGGGCATCACTGCTTCTGACAGTGCGAAAGGTTATCTTGCCTGGGGTGGACCTCCGCGCGATCCGGAGATCGACGGAACGATGGTGCCGTCAGCGGCGGGTGGCTCGCTTATGTTTACTCCGGAGCTTTCCATAACAGCACTGCGCGCCATGCACGACAAGTATGGCGACAAGGTTTACGCCAAATACGGATTCATCGACGCTTTTAATCCAAACACTGGTTGGTTCGACAGCGATGTGATTGGAATCAACGCGGGAATTATTCTACTTAGCGCGGAGAACTCGCTGACCGGCAACGTCTGGAAGTGGTTTATGCGGAATCCGGAGATTCCCCGGGCAATGCAAAAGGCAGGACTGGTCAGATACAAACCGAGAACTACTTTGCGGTCAGCCGAAAGATTCGATAGCCCCAGGCCTCGAGTGAAAGCGATGGCAGATCAACTGCCCGCTTCTTTGCCGCCCGTGCTGGGGCTGCTGCATCAGGCGGCAACGGCGGGCCCACGTCCGGTGTAATATCGACAAAATTCGAACCAGGCGCGGTTGTAACTGAGCCAGCAAACGGTTGATTCGAAAAGTTGATTGCCACCAGCACTTCTTCGTCCGCGGTTCGACGTACATAACTCAACACGCGGGACTCATCCGAATTCCGCAGCCACTGAACCGAGCCACGTCTCAGCGCATTGCTCGATCGACGCAACGCGATCATCTGTTTGTAGAAACGTAGGAACTCGGGACGCCGCTCAGCAATGGGCCAAAACACTGGCAGCTTCTCAAACAAAGCGGGCGCGCCCGATTCCGTGGTATCACCAACTTCCATCCCGTTGTACAGCAGCGGCGCGCCGTCGAGCGTAAACATCAAAGCAGACGCGGCCAGCGCTCCGGGTTCTCCAAAGCGCGCGAGTGCGCGACGCTCGTCGTGATTGTCGGAGAAGCGCATATGTAGCGAACTGCGCGGCCACTCGCTGAATTCCTTGTCCCACTGCTCACGCAAATCAGTAGCTCGCCCGCGGCCCTGCAAAACATTTGTTAGCGCAGTATGCAAGGGCCAGGAATAATCGAGATCAAATGCTTTGACTTCCAACTCCGGCTTGTGTCCTTCAGCCAGCATGAAGATGTTGGGCTTGATCTTGTCCAACTCAGCGCGCGCCTTCTCCCAGAAATCCGTCGGTACATCCTCCGCCACGTCGCAGCGAAATCCATCGAGATCAAACTCGCGAATCCAATACTTGAGCATCTCGGTCATATACTCGCGTAGCTTTGGGTTGCTGTAATTCAGCTTTGCAACGTCGTACCAGTCGTGCGGAAAAGTGATCTTTCCGCGCGCGTCGTGTTCATAGAATTCGGGCCACTTCATCATCACGCTGTCCCACGAAGTGTGGTTCGCCACGACGTCAATGATCACTTTCATTCCGCGCCGATGCGCTTCGCTGATGAGTTTCTTGAAATCGTCTTTGGTGCCGTAGTCCGGATTGATGCCGTAGTAGTCGCGGACAGCGTAGGGACTACCAATAGTTCCCTTCTTCTTTTCCTGGCCGATGGGATGAATGGGCATCAACCAGAGGATGTTCACACCCAGAGCTTTTAGATCATCGAGGCGCGCGGTGATGCCATTGAAGTTTCCCTGCGGTGAAAATGCGCGTGGAAAGATTTCGTATATGACGCCATCGCGCACCCAGTCGCGTGTGGAGCGGGCCTGCACTTGCGAAAAATCGCGCGCTGGCTGCTGGGCGGGAATGACAGCGCCTTGAGCGGCAATGAAAAAGACGAGCGCCGCCAGGATCGCCTTAGCAACTGAAGAGTTTTTCATTCTTCTCATCTCAAAAAACTAATGCTGCGATTTCTCAGGTTGCAGCAAAGCCGGTTAGTCCTTATCAATCAATCCCGTACTTGGCACTGGCTGTGCCGACTCCGGGATCGTCAACAATTCATGCCCGTCGGCGTTGATGACCGCTTCTTCGGGCACATTCTTGTCAGCAACATCCTTCACCAGCAGAACACTGATCGCCGCCAAAGTCAGGAACACGCCGCCAGCCATGACGACATACATAGGAGACTTTGGATTGTCCGGCCCAAAGACGGCGCGAATGACTGGACCAAAAGCAAACGACGCGATGATTTCCGGTATCACGATAAAGAAATTAAAAATGCCCATATATACCCCCATTCGGGCTGCGGGCAGCGCACCCGAGAGAATCGCGTAAGGCATGGATAGAATTGAAGCCCAGGCGACACCAACGCCAATCATAGTCAACAACAGTATGCTTTTGTCGTGAATAAAAAAGACCGAGAGCAAGCCGAGCGCGCCACATAACAGTGAAATGGCATGAACAGTTTTCCTGGTTGTTGCCCGCGCCAGCGGTGGCAGCAGAAATGCCACCGCAAAGCAGGTGATCGAATAAATCGCAAACGCATTACCACCCCATGCCTGGCCATCGGTAAAGCGGGGATCCTTTTCATTCACCGCGCCGAAGATGTGATACGAAGTCATCAAGCCAAAAAACATCCACATGCAAAACAACCCCAGCCAGGTAAAGAACTGCACTACCGCCAACTGCTTCATGGTCGTTGGCATTTCTCGAAAAGCAGACAGAATTTCTGCCAGAGCCGCGCCAAAGCCTTTATGCTCCCTGCGCTTGCGATCAAACTCGGCCATGTTTTCTGGTGGAAATTCCTTGGTCGTGATCACGGTCCAAAGCACACAGGCGAGAAAGGCGACGGCTCCAATCTTGAACGAATAGCTCACACTGGCAGGTATAACGCGAACAGCCTGGTTGGCAGCATTGACTCCGCGTTCATCAACGCCAAGCCGGCGAAAGATATAGGGCAGCGCGTTCGCCAGGGTGGCGCCAATGCCGATGAAGAAACTTTGCATGGCGAATCCAGCAGTTCGCTGATCAACATTAAGCTTGTCGGCGACGAAGGCGCGAAACGGTTCCATGCTGACGTTAATGCTGGCATCCAGAATCCAGAGGAGACCTGCGGCCATCCATAGCATTCCCGAGTCAGGCATGAAGAACAGTGCGATGCTGGCGAGAATCGCTCCGGTCAGAAAGTAGGGGCGGCGGCGACCAAGTCGATTCCAGGTACGATCACTCATTGAGCCAATGACTGGCTGGACCAACAGACCGGTAACCGGACCGGCCAGCCAGAGTATGGGCACCTGCTCAGGTTTTGCGCCGAGGTATGTATAAATACCGCTCATGTTGGCAAGCTGCAGTCCCCAGCCAAACTGAATCCCGAGAAACCCGAAACTCATGTTAAAGATCTGCCAGAAACTCAAACGTGGTTTTTGCATTTCGTTTCGCTCCTCTTAGCAAACAGCAAACAGTAGACAGTGAACAGAAGGAAATATTCCTGCTGTCTGCTGTTTACTGTTTGCTGTTTACTATTTGCCGTTTGCTATCGCGCATAGATGTTTATATCTTCCAATACAACGTTCCGGTCGAGCGACAGTGCATACATTAGCGTTCGCCCAATGTTAGCGACATGGATGAAACCATCGCGCGGAACTTGATCAGCCTTTGAGTTTTCTACGTCCACCAGCCCGGGACAAAAATTAAAGACACGGATATTGACGCCGGTCTTGCGCACGTGATCACGCAGCGCTTCGGCGTAACCGAGCAGCCCGAATTTCGACGCGCAGTAAGAAGGGACGTCGGCGTAACCATGCTTTCCGGCTTGCGAGGAAACGTTGACGATGTCGCCGAATTGGTTGGCGCGCATGTGTGGCAGTACCACTCTTACCAATTGCATAACACCACGCAGGTTCGTCTCCATTACGGTGTCCCAACCTTCATCGGTGATCTCTGCAACAGCCTCAGGGACGGCCAAACCCGAGTTGTTGATGAGAACGTCAATCGATTGCCACCGGCTGAAAACATCGGCGACCAGTTCTTCAATCTTCTTCCGATCGCGTATATCAAACTCATAGGGAAACACGCGCTCGGCCTCGTGAATTGCATTTATTTCAGCGGCGGTGCGATGCAACACATCGGCGCGGCGCGCAGCGATAACAACTTTGGCGCCGGCCGCCGCAAGGGCCTCGGTAAACGCGCGGCCGATGCCGCTGCCACCACCGGTGACGATCGCAACCTGCTCCTGCAATGGTTTGGACTTCATCATCATGACAAACAAGAACCGCCCGATTAGAAAGCGGACTTGTCTGCTCTAACTGGGACCGCGGGCGTCTCGCCCGCATCAAGCGACAAGTTCACTCAAGCGAGCGTTGACTCTCTTCAACTTTGAGAGAGTGGCATTCAACGAAGCGGGCGAGACGCCCGCGGTCCCAGTAAGAGCGCGCACCAGCCCCTCTCTAAACAACATCGCAAATTACTGCCGCACGAATATCGACGCTGAGCGCGAAGGCAGTGCAACGTTCAATTTCCCATTCTCGACTTGCAGATCTCTACTTGCCCCCAGCTGGTCGACTAGTCGCGTACCGTTTCCCAAGCCGGCAGGAGCAACTTCAAATGTGATCATTACCGGCTTGGTGTCATTATTGATCGCCACAACTACAACGCCGTCTTTCGTCTTCCGCGCGTATGCATATTGCTGATCCGAAGCATAGAGATTGACCAGGGCGCCACGCCTCAGCGGCTCGAGTTCGCTGCGTAGATGCGTGAGCTTGCGGACGTACTCGAACAAATCCTCTTCATCTTTGGACCGGCCTTCGCGCGAGAAAGCGTTTCTTTTATCGCCGGGAAAGCCGCCGGGAAAATCTGCGCGCGTGGTGGGTTCGTCTGCACCGGTCATCGCAATCTCATCGCCATAGTAAAGCTGTGGCACACCACGCGTAGTCAGCAGAAACGCATTCGCCAACTTCAGGCCGGCGAGTGTGGCGCCTTTTTCACTCATGAAGCGGCCATCATCATGTCCGCCAAGCAGCGTCACCAGAATATCGGAGTTGTTGTAGAGATAATCCTTCGCAAGGGTCTTCGGAACTTCATCCAGCTTCTTGCCTTCAGCGAATGCATGCCGAATTGAATAGAAGAGTGGAAAATCCAGCAGCGAATCGAGACCAGAATCAGCGCCGTCCCGAACGTGTCCACCCTGGAAATAGGAAGTGTGAATAACGTCCCCGTCTTTCACTTCGCCCACCACGGTGAGTTTGGGAAACTCTCGTTTCAAAGCGCTGGTCCAATGACGCCAGAAGCTGTTAGGCACATACTGCCAAGTGTCCATGCGGATGCCATCGAGTCCGGTGGTGCCAACCCACCACAGCGTATTCTGAATCAGGTAACGGGAAACCTCAGGGTCTTTCTGATTGAGATCGGGAAGGAAGTTGAGGAACCAACCTTCCATCGTTTCCCGTTTAAGTTCTTCGACCGGACGCGAATCGTGTAAGACCCACGTTTGAAAAACATTCTTAAGATGATTTGCCTTCGTACCGTTGTACCACGTCGGCGTCGGTGGATCGTCCACCCACGGATGATAAGGACCGGTGTGGTTAACGACTTCGTCCTGGATGATCTTGATGCCAGAGCGATGCGCGGCAGCGACCAACTCGCGCAACTTTGCGAGCGTGCCAAAGTGCTCCTCAACACCGTAGAAATCCTGAGGGTTGTAGCCGTGAAACCCCGTGCTGGGCTTTTCTTCTTTCAATTCAATTTGGTTTGGGTGGTCGTAGTTGTCATACCACGGCGTGAGCCAGACAGCCGTAACACCGAGGTCCTTTAGGTAAGACAAGCGATCGAGCACACCCTGAAGATCGCCGCCGTGGTAGTAGAACTTATTTTTGCGATCGTAGATGCCGCGCGACTGCGGCGGATCGTTGTTCGCCGCATCGCCATCGCTGAAACGATCGATCATGATCAGATACATAACGTCGGCGGGTGAGAAACCCTGGAAACTACGGCCGCGGTTCAATGGCGGCAGAATCTCGAACGCAGCGTGCGCCGTTCCGTCTGCGGTTATGATTCTTAGCTGACGTGCACCGGGTTTGGCCCGGGGGCCAATGGCTAGGTCGACAAACAGGTATGTGCCACGCTCGTTTGTTTTTGGAGCACCGATGATCCGAATGCCGCTGCCGATTGCCTGCACGCGCGCGCCGCTGAGATTGCTTCCATGAATCAGCAGTCTTACTGGATTGACGGAACTGCCCACCCACCAGCTTGGCGGATCTACTTTCAGAACCGCAGGTCCGGTTTGAGCAAAACAGACTTGGGCGCTGAACAAGAAACCGATGAATAACGGAAATAAGTATCTAGATTTCATTCTCGCTCCCTGCGACCTTCGCAACCCTGCCATACAATTCGGTCAGATCTCGCAGCCGCTTAGCGAGAGCAGTGGTCAGCGAGCCCGGCTTAACTCGCCATGCCCAATTGCCTTCAGTGCTGTTGGGAAGATTCATACGCGCTTCGGTGCCGAGGCCCAGCACATCCTGCAAAGGAACGACCGCAGTATTCGCAACTGAGGCCAACACGGCACGAATGAAATCCCAATGGATTTTTTCACCTTCCGTGTTGAGATACTTGAGACAAAACTCTCGCTCGCGTTCGACCTGGTCCACGTCGCGAGTAGATCCTTCACCGGCAGCGCTGCTAAACCAACCGACCGTAGTGTCGTTGTCGTGTGTTCCAGAATAGACAACCACGTTTTTGTGATAGTTGTGTGGCAGATCGATATTCTTCGTGTCGCTGCTAAACGCAAATTGAAGAATCCGCATGCCGGGAAAGTCGAAATCGTCGCGCAGCGCTTGAACATCAGGCGTAATCACGCCAAGGTCTTCGGCAATAATCGGCAATTCACCCAGCTCGTCTCTGATGGCCGTGAACAATTCTCTTCCCGGCGCTTCAACCCAACGGCCACGTTCCGCGGTCTTATCGCCGCCGGGTATTTCCCAACACGCAGCGAAGCCGCGAAAGTGATCGATGCGGGCGATATCAAAAGTCTCCAACGTAGCGTGTACTCGTTGTATCCACCACTTGAAGCCGTCGGCAAGCATGTGGTCCCAGTTGTAAAGCGGATTCCCCCAGAGTTGACCGGTAGCGCTGAAGTAATCAGGCGGCACGCCGGCGACTACAATCGGAGACCCATCCGGGTTCAACTTAAACTGATCTGGATTGGTCCAAACGTCGGCCGAATCGTGGGCCACAAAAATCGGAATATCGCCGACTAACTTTATGCCACGCTGGTTGCAGTCAGCCTTGAGCGCAAACCATTGCCGGTAGAAAAGAAACTGATAATACTTTTGCGCTTCGATTTCTTCGCTGAGATTTCTTTTGGCAGTTTCCAGCGCCGCCGGATCCCTGCGGACAAGAGCAGGCTCCCATTCATTCCAGGCCACGCCGCCGTGAGCCTCCTTCAACGCACGAAACAAAGCGTAATCGTCGAGCCAGGAAACATAGCGCCGGCAAAAATCGGCGAAAGCGAGTTGAAGCTTGGGATCAGACGCGCGCTTGAACGCGACAAATGCCTGACGCAGGATTGAGTCTTTGTATTTGCGGACCTTCTCGAAATCAACTCGTTCGTCTGCGAACTCAGGAGTGGCAGCGATGTTTGAGAGGAAGCCGTCAGCGATAAGTTGGTCGGGACTGATCAGCAGTGTGTTGCCCGCAAACGCCGAATAGCAGGCATACGGTGAATCGCCATAACCCGTGGGCCCGAGCGGCAAGACCTGCCACAAACTCTGCCCCGAAGCTTCAAGGAAATCCGCGAAGGCATAAGCCTCTGGTCCGAGGTCGCCAATGCCGAATGGACCAGGCAATGAAGTCGGGTGAAGCAGGATGCCGCTGGATCTGGGAAAGTTCATTGACCTTATGTTTTCCGTTTAGTTGGGACTTGACCCCGCCCTCAAACGAATGCCACGGCTGTGCCGTCTGATGTGCGGTGGCGGCTCCGCCCCACCGTAACTGACCACTCACAAATCTGGGGCTGCGCCCGAAATTTGGGGCCGAGCCCCAAAAGAATCCAAAGGTTTTCCGGAAGGTCAGAGACCTTCCGCACATCGGACGGCACAGCCGCGATCTAATGCACCACGAGAGCCGATGCTGAACTTCTAGCCAAAGTTAGGGTTGCCTGCCCATTCAACACGCGACTGCTAGTCGCAGTTCCAATCAAAGGCGACAACTCAGCGCCATCTTTCAAACCAATGGAGCCCGCCGGCAAAGTAACTTTCTTTTCCTTTCCGGCGCGATTGAACGCGACGATCACAGTCTCGTGTGTGTCCTGGCGTGCAAAGACATAACTATCATCATCATAAAAAAGATCAACCAATCGTCCGCGTCGTATCGCTGAGTGCTCCGCCCGCAGACGTACCCATGAACGGATCCACTCAAACATCCTTTGCTCTGTTGGTTTCCGCCCTTCAGCCATGAAGGCGTTGCGACTGTCGCCGGGAAAGCCACCGGGAAAATCGCGGCGGTTATCGGGATCATCCTTGCCCTCCATGGCAAGCTCTTCGCCATAGTAAAGCTGCGGAATGCCACGAACACTTAGAGTAAAAGCGATGTGCATCATCGCGCCTTCAAGGGTCGCGCCCTCAAGCGACATGAAACGCATGGTGTCGTGGTTGTTTGCGAATATAGTTATCTTTGAGGGATCCGGATAAAGCGCATCATATTTCAACTGGTCGCGCAGCATTCTCATAGGTGCTTTGTTGGTGAACACCAGCAGTGAAGCATTCCAAACTGGAAAGTCGAAAACTGAATCAAGTTTGGTGTCGATGCCGTCCCAGCCCGTATGGCCACCGATGAAGAAAGACGTTTGCGCCGCATCGCGCTCGAAGACTTCTCCCACCATCCACATCTTCGGATATTGACGATGCAGAGCATTCAAGAGATCGCGAATGAAGCTGCGCGGTATGTACTGAATCGTGTCCTGGCGAACTGCATCCAGCCCCGTCACACCAATCCACCAAAGCGAGTTTTGTATTTCGTAGCGCGCGACCTCGGGCTCTTCCTGGTTCATATCGGGCAGATCGTCGCTAAACCACCCATCAAGCGTGTTGCGAACTTCGTCCTGATTGCCATGGGGCGAAAGCAGGGCACTATTCCGAAACTTGTTAACGGCGTGCTGCGCCAGCGTGCCGTGAAACCAGTCGTCGAGCGGTGGTTCCTTGACCCAGGGATGTTTCGAGCCGACGTGATTAGCTACCTGGTCCTGGATGATTTTCAGACCCAACGCGTGCGCTTTTTCGACTAACTCGCGCAGCGTTGCCAAATCCCCAAAGTGATCTTCGACGGCGTAGTAATCGATGGCGTGATAGCCGTGATAGTACGTGTTCGGACACCACGGCTTGTCGCAGGTATTCAGACCATTCCAGTTGTCGTACCAGGGAGTTAGCCACAGCGCAGTCACGCCGAGACCTTTTAAGTAAGGCAGATGATTGATGATGCCGCGCAGATCGCCGCCGTGATATGCGCGCGCATTTTTTCGATCATTAGCGGCAACAGGAGAATTAGGCGGAATGTCGTTGGACGGATCACCATCCGCAAAACGATCGGGCATGATCAGATAGATTACGTCGTCCGTAGTAATTCCCTGAAAATGGCCGCGCGTTTCCAACGCCGGTTCGATGCGAAACGGAATTGTCGTGCGACCCACCGCTGTGTCCAGTGTTAAGGGATATTCACCCGGACGCGCAGCAGGACTGATGCTGACACTCGCAAACAAGTAGGTCCCATTATTATTTACCAGGACATCGAAGACACGGATGGCGGGATTAGCCGAGCGAACCCGCGCGCCGGCCAGGTTCCTGCCGCGCACCAGCAACCGCACTGGATTGATTGTGTGTCTCGCCCACCACGAAGGCGGTTCAACTTTAGAAACTTCGGGAGCCGCCTGCGGTGAAGCATGGTTGCAAATGGCGCTCGCAAGAATAAAAACGATCGTAACCGTCGCCTGCAGCAGGAATCGTTTGCATCTTAGTGGGATTCGCATTGGCAGTTTTACAACGACTTCGATCCAGCAAACGCGTAGCAACGGTTCATAGATCATTTCGCAAGACGAGTCACCCGGCTAAAGCCGGGTGTAAAAGGTCGGATGCAAATAATCCAGACGCTAACTCTTTGGTCGAAATCTGCGCACGCGCCGAATGAGCAGATTGATCTCAGATCCGCTCAATTTTTTGCCGAACGCAGGCATTCCGGCCTTACCATGAGTGATAATTGATCTCAAGCTTCGGGTGCTGCTGCTGCTTGAACTCCTTTTCCACCAATCGGAATCCGTAAAGTCCGGGGCTTTGTAGCGATGGCCCAGAGGCGTATCGCCGCTGCCGTCAGCTCCGTGACAGCGAGCGCAATTTCGTGCGAACAGTTCATTAACTCGTTTTACCTGAGACAAAGTCTTCAGCTGAAATGCCCCGCGGCTAATTCCAATTGGTACTAATAAGAAAGCTAGCGCTACGACTAAAGCGCTGCACTTAAGAATGCTTTTCAAAAATCGATTCATCTGCGGGGATGCCCGATTGCCTTTTCCTATTGTCCCACCAACGCCAGATCGTGAATGTGCCAGAAGACGCTCTCGTTGCTCATTTCCGGATGTCTTCGCAGGAACATGTTCGCGAGCGGCAGAGCCGACGGATCGTCTTTGAGGTCAGCAAAAACCTTGCCCTCTCTCTTCGCCTCATCTTTCATTCCCAGCTTACGAAACACGAGCATGAGGTTGTAGTGGGCGCCCAGATCTTCCGGATCAATCGTCAGAATTTTCTCGTAGCACTCGCGCGCGCCATGATAATCATGCTTGATCTTGCACAGCTCGCCGAGCTGCTGCAGAGTCACTCGATCCCTTGGGTAGGCGGCGAGCACACGACGAATATTTACTTCGGCTTCGTCGAGTTGACCGCGTCGGATAAACACTCTGGCCTGTTGAAACAGCGCTCGCATGTTTTCAGGGTTTGATTGGACTACTGAATCGAGCAGACTCGCGGCCCGATCGTATTGATCCAGCTCAATCAAACCGATCGCCTGGTTTACCTGCGCCGTCGATCGATATTTATCATCAAGCGCGGCGGCGTGAATAAAAGCATCGATCGCCAGCGGATACTGTTTTTGATCGATGAGTGCAATCCCATAATTGTTCCAGCGCCGCCAATCCGGCACGGCATTTTTTGGGATCTCGTCCGCTGGCACAGGAACGTTATCACCAACACGCATAACGTATTCAGCGCTCGCCATGGTGACTATCGGATAGTCAGCTGACTTGCCCAGCGCGTAATCGCTGAACACGCGCGTAAAGCGGCGATATTTTAGGCGCGCTGTCAACTTAAGCGAGCCTTCACCTTCCGCAGGCACGCGAAACTGATAACGTACGAGATCTGATCGGCCTGATTGAATCTGATTATTCTGTGCGATAGCACGGGTCCGCCAAATGAAGTGCTTGTCGTTAAAGCTTCCATCTGTCTTGACCAGATAAGTTTTGTAGTTATGGGCCGACTCATCAAGATAGCCATTCGGCTTTATGAATCCGGACTGGTAAAGTGTTTTACCTGCCTCATCCGTCACCACAAATTCAACGAAGGCTTCATAGAAATCTCGCAGCTCCGGTGGAAAAGAGTGGCCAATGTTTTTGTTCGTGACTACGACTTCAGCCGTGACTCGATCACCGGCCTTGATACTAAAACTGCTGCGGTTGAGAGGAGCCAGGAATTGTTCTGCGCCCATGCCCGGCGACTTTAGCCGCAGCGAAAAGATGTCTATGCCCAACGCGTCGTTTTCAAGAAACTTCTTAACGGCATCCAATTGCTCAGCCCATTTATAGAAAAGTGGAATAGCAGTATTTGCGGCGGGCCAACGATGTGACGCCAGTTTTCCCAGTTTCGCAGACACGTCAAACAATGGCGCCGGCTCGCGCTTCATGTGACAGGAGTTGCACGTTTCTTTGTCGCGAACGTAATAAGGGTGGGGCGACTCCTTTGAAAACGAAGACATCTGATAATCATCGGCCACCGCAAACGCGCGAATAAATTTGTAGTCGTTTAGTTCGTGAGGGACCTGTGATTTATGGCAAGCGCCACAGAAGTCAGCGGTCTTCAACAACGGCCGCATCATTGCCCGGCGATGAGACGGAATGTCATCAAGAACTTGCTGGTCTGTGACGCCGGCTAACAGCCGCGTGCCGTCCTCTTTTACCAGCAGGGCCGGCTCTCCCATCACGTAACCACCAATGCCACGTCCGGTGGCCGCCTGGATTGAGTGGCAGGCGATGCACGAAACACCATCCTCGTCGAAGGGTCGCTTGACCTTGGAGTTC
>DATNOG010000018.1:0-10831 GCA_035601415.1 Pyrinomonadaceae bacterium
CCGGTGCCGCCGGTGCTGAGGGTTACATTATCGCTTGTGTCGTTGACTATGACCGTGCACGGCGCGTTGAAAATACAGTTGATGGCCGGCGCACTAACGTTCACTACTTTCAGCGGCACCGCCTGGGCAATTGATCCCGCCAGCAACATGAAACAGACGGTTGCAAAACTTCTCATATGATTGCTCCTTTCCGTAGTTGCGATGAAAATAACGTGATGCTCACGTTATCTAAACATTCTACTTTCCAATAATTGGTTGTGGTTTGAAAATGAGGCTGGCAACAGTATCCAGCAGGACTTCGCTGCTGAACGGCTTCGAAACGTAGGCGTTGAAGCCTATCTTCAGCGCTTCGCCGCGGTCCAGGTCGGCGTGTGCAGTGACGGCCATACAGGGAATTTCCAGCGTGCGCTGATCGGCCTTGAGCTCGCGAAACACACCCCAACCGTCAAGTCCCGGCATAGACAAATCCATGACAATCAAATCGGGCAGGTGCTCGCGAGCAAGTGCCAGGCATTCGCTGCCATTTCTCGCTTCGCGCACGTCATAGCCGGCGGCGGAGAGCAAGAGTTGCATCAACTCGCGGTTGTCGTCGTGGTCGTCGGCAATGAGGATGGTTGTAGCCATAAATTTGCGAAAAATTCAGCCGTGCGACTTATAACGTAGGGCCAAAATTGTGTCAATGCAGGCTCCAGAAACCATTTCTTGACTCTCCGAATACCGCGCGTCCATAATCGCTCAAGAGACGTATCGCCCCCGCAAGTCTCAGTTATAAGCGTTCTGTCCGCTTAGGATGCTCACCATGAACGCCTAAAGATTCCGGCAAACGGAGGAAGAAACTGTGGTCAGCGCACAATTGGAAGATAGCCTGCGCCGCGATATTGAAAGTTATATCGAAGGGCGCCTCGGCGGTATTAAGCAGGAGATCGCGGCGCTTCAGAGTCAACTGAACGAATCGCTCAGCCAACTTCTCGATCGACAGGGCGAAGCGCAGTTGGATGGCGGCGTGATCGCTTCCATCATGGAACATCTGCGGGCGGCACATGACGAAGGCATAGACCTCGCCGCCTCGGAATCGTCGCGGGCCAAAGCGTCAAGCGACGTGGCGATAATCAAAGCCGCAATCTTCGAAATCGAGGAACAACAATCGCAGGCCGAGATTCTAAAAGTTTTGGTGAACCGCGGTGCTGCCTTTGCGCCGCGCGTGGCATTCTTTGTTATTAAAGGCGATCAATGCGTAGGCTGGCGCGCGCGTGGCCTACAGGGAACAGTCGGCGATCAGGCAGTGCAGCAGATCAAATTCGCGTTGGCCGCCGACACGGCAGTAAGCGGCGCGTCGCGTTCGCGGGAAACCTGGAGCGGCGGACCTGGTTCGCACAGCGAGGATCATTTGATTCTCAATCGTCTCGGCGAAGAACCGCCGGCGCGCATCGTGGCGGTGCCGCTGGTCGTTAGCAAACGCAGCGTAGCAGTTTTGTATGCCGACTCGGGCGATCTGGATTCCGAATCGATCAACCTTGAAGCGTTAGAGACGCTGGTCCGGGTCGCCGGAATGGCGGTTGAACTTTTGGTGACACGCTCGGGAGCAGCGACGCAATCGGCACAACCCGCACCCGCTGAAGAACCGGCAGCGCCTGAAGCGCGCGGTTATACACCAACAGTCGAGTATGACGAGATAACTCCAGTTGTGGAAGAGAGCGCGCCTGCGTTTGTCGAACCTGCACCAGTCGCCGTTGAACCGGAACCGGTAGCTGCTGAGCCTGAGCCGGCGCCGCCAGTTCAAGCTGAATCAACACCTTCGCAACCGCCGCTTGCCGATCCGTTAGCACAAACTGCCTCGCCCATCGTTGCCGAAAGCGCCGCCCCCGCAGAAGCTCCACGCCGTCGCTACGGAGCAGACGTCGAGTTGCCAATTGAAGTTTCCAACGAAGAAGAGCGGCGCTTTCACACAGATGCTCGTCGCTTTGCGCGACTGCTGGTTTCGGAAATCAAACTTTATAAAGAGAGCCAGGTGAACGAGGGCCGCTCGCGCCACGATTTATATGACCGGTTGCGTGACGATATTGAGCGCTCGCGCGAAATGTACGAAAAGCGTGTGAAGCCCGAAGTTGCGCAGCGTTACGACTATTTTCACCACGAGTTGGTGAACACCCTCGCGGAAGGCGATGCTGCCAAACTTGGCAGCTCGTATCCGGGAGCAACGGTTTCAGCGTAGGGCGCGACTAAAGTACGGTTTCGAGTTTCGAGTTTCGAGTTTCGAGTTTCTGTTTCAGGTCTCGGGGTCAGCTATCAGCGCTAAAACCCGGAACTCGAAACTCGAAACTCGAAACCTGACATCTGACCTCTGACTTCCGATGTCTAATCTTTCCGGGGGCATTGTGTTTTCAAAGTTAAGTAAACACCGGTTACTTCTCATCATCGTTGGCCTTGCCATAGTTATCGGCGCCTCACTGCCGTCGTTCATGACCGCCAGTTGCCTGACACGCCTACAAACCCCGGCTGAAACAAGAGCGCTCGAAAACCTGCGCGCCATGACGCGTGGCGGCGTCCTGCCATCAGAAGACGTGGTGGCGCGAATCGAATCCCAGTTTCCCCGGAGCAAAGCTGCGGCGCTCGCGCGTCTCGTGCGCGCGCGCATCAAGGCTGGCAACAAAGATTTTGCCGGCGCTGCCGAGTTACTTAACACGAACGTGGTTCGTGATTACAGCGCGCTCGGCGACTATGCACTGTTTATGCGCGCTGATGCGCTGGAGCAGGCCGGCAACAAAGCCGAGGCTCGCGCAAGCTATGAACACCTGCTGCGCGACTATCCAGCTTCGGTCCGCTCGCGAGATGCTGCATTGCGTGCCGCCGGAATTGCCTTGCAATCAGCCAATGGCGCTGCCGTTCCGACATTGTTAAAAGATCTGGTTGCAAAGAATGACGCTGCGGCACTGCTGTTGACAGCAAAAACACGCGCGCAGGCTGGTGACAATGTTCAAGGGCTTGCGGCTTACCGGCGCATTTATTTCTTTGCGCCGGCAGCGAGCGAAAGCGCCGAAGCGGCTGCCGCCATTCAGCAATACTCTTCATCGCTTTCACCGGCCACGCAGGAGGAAGCAATCACGCGTGCGGACAAGCTTTACGCAGCGAAGCGATTTTCGGATGCGGCCCAGGCCTATGCGGAGGCGTTCGCAAAGTTTCCCGGCACCATTGATGCACAGGCTCAATTGCGTCGCGGCATCGCGGCGGCGAGTGCCAAGAGGACCGCGGAAGCGATCAGCGCTTTGAGCAGTGTGCCGACTTCTGCGGGCGAGACGCGCGCGGAAGCGCTTTACAATTTGGCCCAGACTTATGCGCGCGCGCGCCAGTGGGACCAGGCCCGCGCTACCATCCAGGAACTACAGCGAAATTTTCCCAACAGTGCGTTCAGCCCGCGTGCCCTGGTCAGCGTCGGCCAGATTGCCGAAGACGCAAAGAACGATACGGATGCTACCTATTTCTTGCGCACAGCGGTGAATTCTTATCAAGGATCGGGTGATGTCGCTCAAGCGCAGTTCAATCTCGCCTGGATGGCCCATGACGCGAAAAACTTTTCCGAGTCGTCCAAACTCTTAACCGAGCATCTTGCGTATTACGCCGACAAGAACACTGACAACCGCGGCCGCGCCGGCTATTGGGCGGCGCGCGATTCCGAACGCGCGGGCAAGCTTGCCGAGGCGCGCGTGCTTTACCAGGCAATGCAGGGCCGCTATGACGCCAACTGGTACGGGTATTTGGCGAAGCAGCGGCTTGACGCAATGCTTCGGAGCGGCGTCGCAACTGTGCCGGTGAAAACTTTTTCTGCTGACTCGGTGGTGGGCCGCGCGATTGCGAACTTGCAAACGGTCACGGTCGCTGAAGAAACCGCGGGCTCGAACGAAGATAAGACGATCACAAAAGCGAGCGAGCTGACTAACACCGGGCTCGATGACTGGGCACTCGAGGAATTAGCCGCAGTCTCAGAACCGATGCCCAACAGTCCGAAGGTAAATCTCGCAATCGCGCAGATCTATCGATCACAGGAAGACAACGTGCGCGCGCTGAATGTGCTGAAGAAGAGTTTTCCCGACTACTCGCAAATGAAACCGGAGGAGATGACGCGCGAGCAATGGGACGTATTCTACCCGCTCGCTTACTGGGACATCATTGTGCAGGAGTCGCGCGCGCGCAGTCTCGATCCGTTTCAAGTGGCCGGCCTGATTCGCCAGGAAACTGTGTTCAATCCGCGCGCACGCTCGTCAGCAAGAGCCTACGGATTGATGCAGGTCCTGATACCAACTGCGGTTTTAACGGCGAAAAAATATGGAGTTGAACGCGCCATTACCGAAGAAGCGCTTTACGAGCCGCGTCTAAATGTCCAACTTGGCACTGCTTACCTGAGAGATCAAATCGATAAGTTTGGGCGCATCGAGTATGTGGCCGCCGCCTACAACGCCGGACCGATCCGGGTGGTGCAATGGAAGGCTTCGTTGCCCGCCGACATCGATGAATGGGACGAGGCCGTACCTTTCAAAGAGACGCGTGGTTATGTGCAGGGTGTAGTGCGAAATCGTTTGCAGTACGAGCGGCTGTATGACGCTGGTGGAAAGTTTCGTCCGGAAGTAGGTAAGCGGGCGGTTACAGAAAGGCCAAGCACGGCGCCCGCTGGCCAGCCGGAAGACTCAACTATCCGCCGGCACGTTACGGGAAACGAGAGCGAGGAATGAGATCGAGTATGGGTCGTACTGAACGTGGGTTTAAGGGCGGGGCTTGTGCCCGCCCGCTTTATTATGTTCTCGCAGCGGTATTATTCGCCGCGCTGCCCGGCTTTCTTTTTATAGCGCTTGCGCAGAAGCGCGCGTCTCCGAAACGCGTCGCGACCGTCCCGTCGGTTTCTATTCTCACCATTACTACAGGACCCAACGCTATCATCTGGCTTGACGAGATTCGTCGCGGACAAACCGATGCGTCCGGGAAACTTGAGATAAAGAAATTTTCCGCCGGCGCGCACGTGTTGCGCGTGAGAGCGATGGGTTTCAAGGAAAGCACCACGTCGCTGCTTGCCGGTAAACGAAATGTTTCGGTGAAGTTACTGCCAACCAGCGATCAAGCTGAGTTACTTTTCCAGCAAGCAGAGGCGGCGCGCGAACAGGCCAAAGATGACGAGTCGCGCCACAAGGGTGAAGATCTTTATCGCGAAGCGCTAAAAATTCGGACCGCGTTTCCTGCCGCCCATGTGGGACTCGCGCGCGTCCTGCTCGACCTGAATGAATATCAAAAAGCGTTGAGCGAAATCGATGCGGCGCGGCGCGGTCGGCCGGTTTACGCAGAAGCTTCGGCAGTGGAAGGGCGCATAAATCGCGAAGCTGCCTTCAACGAAGAGGCGATCAAGTCGTTTCGCCGCTCCATCAGGGAAGCGAAAGGTTTTCAGCCCGAGGCCCATGTCGGATTGGCGCGTGTGTTTGAAGACAAGGGGCAGTATACGGAAGCGATTGCCGAATATCGCCAGGCAATCGATCAGCTTTCCGACTCGGAGCCGGTGATCTATCAACTGCTGGGTGCTGCATATGAGAAGCAGCAGAAATACAAAGACGCAGTGGCTGCTTATGAAAAGTATTTGCAGTTAGCGCCAAACGGCAGCCTGGCGCCCGCCATTCGTTCCATCATCGATCAACTTCGGCGCGATGCTGCAGGCCAGGAAATCGTTCCCTAACAAAAGTCCGATAAACTTCAGTTTGTCGTTAGTTGTGGCACCACGCCAGTTTCTAGGGCTGCATTAGTGGGTCTTTGGCGGTGGCCGGTTGAGTTGGGTTGACGCGAATTAACGGCGAAGTCGAGTCCATGTAAAGATGCCTGCCGGCCTGATCGCCTGAGCGCACCGGGTCGGCGTTGAGACGGTAGGAATTTGCGCTGGTGTCCATCGATAGAACGTAATCCTTTATCTGCGGTGTCGTGGAATTGAAACGCTCATCGAGATAACCGCCCTCGCAAAGTTGTTGAAAAGTTCCGTAGCCGCCGCCGTTGCTGATAGCGTAAGTCTGTTGCGCAGTGGAAATCGTCTTTAGTGCTGCGATGGCCGAAGTCTCATCCGCACGCGCCACGCTTTGCTGCAAACCAGTCGTGTAGGTCTGACATGAAAGCAGTAAGGCAAACACAACTAAAAGGCAGACAATACTCAAAAGTCGAATCATGCTTTGCTCCTTCTAGCCAACTTCGTTATAACGAAAGCAGGCCGGGTTATGATCGTTAACCATTCCCACCGCCTGCATAAAGGCATAGCAAATAGTTGATCCCACAAACTTGAAACCGCGCCGGGAAAGATCTTTGCTCATCGCATCCGACACCGGCGAAGTTGCGACAATCGCTTGTCCACGCTTTCTTTTCCTGGGCTTGCCATCGATGAATTGCCAGATGAAAGCGTCAAAGCTGCCAAATTCTTTTTGCACTTCGAGAAAGGCGCGTGCGTTTTGGATCGCAGCGCCGATCTTCAAACGATTGCGGATAATACCGGCGTTTCCAAGCAGTCTGGCAACTCTTGCTTGGTTATATTTCGCAATCTTTGCGGCGTCGAAACGATCGAAAGCGGCGCGATAGTTATCGCGCTTGCGCAAAATTATTTCCCAGCTCAGCCCTGCTTGCGCGCCTTCAAGAATAAGAAACTCAAAGAGCGTGCGGTCATCGTGAACAGGGACGCCCCACTCTTTGTCGTGATAGGCGATCATGAGGTCGGTTTTGGCCCAGTCACAGCGCTTCGTCATCTGGACCATATTAACAGGAATTGTTTATTGAGGAAGTGTAAACTTTTGCAATCCGTAACGCTCGTGAGGGAAGATTTTCCATTTCTCATTTACCATTTTTCATTTGCCGTTGGCCCGGCGCGATTAACGAAATGGCCGGATGATAAATGGTAAATGAGAAATGGAAAATCTGTTCTTCACCTGACCGGCTAGTTCTTACCTAGCCTCCCAGCGAGGCTCGCTACCACCGTAACCAGCTCATTGGCTTCGACTGGTTTCGCAACGTGAGTGCTGTAGCCGGCGAGGATCGCGCGCATGCGATCCTGGACGCGCGCATAGGCCGTGAGCGCGACCGCTGGCAGTGGCTTTTGGGTGCCGTCTTCCTGTTTCCTTATCTGACGCATCAGAGCATAGCCATCCATCTGCGGCATGCCGATGTCGCTAATCAAAACGTCGAAGTTGTCTTGCGCTAGAGACCGCAATGCTTCTTCGGCGCTGGTCACTGCGGTCACCCTGGCGCCATGTTGGGCCAGCTCCATGCTGATCAAATCCAACGCATCAGTTTCGTCGTCGACGATCAGTATTCGTAGTCCCTGAAGGCCAGGCGGCTCAGGCTGCGTTTCCTTGAAGATCGAGGCCGCGGTGGTTAGTGACTCAGTTCGTAACTCTCCACTGGGAAGCGGAAGACGAAGTGTGAAGACAGCGCCTGTTCCATCATTCCGATTTTCGACGGCTATTGTTCCGCCGTGCAGCTCAACCAGGTGACGAACAATCGCCAGGCCAAGACCGAGCCCGCCGTGCGTGCGCGTGGTGGAACCGTCTGCCTGGCGGAAGCGCTCGAAGACATGGGGCAGGAAAGTCGGGTCGATCCCCGGACCAGTGTCTTTAACCTTGAGTTCGACGTGCGCAATGTTCTGGCCCACCGCGATCTCCACCTTGCCGCCAGGCGGTGTAAACTTTGCGGCGTTTGAAAGTACGTTCCAGATTACTTGTTGCAACCGATCCGGGTCGCCGGAAATCAAACGCAGGCTGGAGTCAATGAACGTTTCAATCTTTATTTCCTTCGCTTCCATCGCCGGGCGAACAGCATCCAGCGCGGCATCCACGATCGTTACCAGATCAACTGGAGTGAGATTAAGTTGAAGTTTGCCGGTGATAACGCGCGACACGTCCAGGATGTCTTCAATGATCTGCTTTTGCGCCCACGCGTTTCGGTCGATTACTTCCAGCGCGTGTGTTGCACTGTCCTGATCAAGCCGCCCCGATCGCAGCATGCGCGACCAGCCAATCACTGCATTCAGCGGCGTGCGTAATTCATGAGAAAGCGTCGCTAGAAATTCATCTTTCAAACGATTGGCTCTTTCCGCCTCGCCGCGCGCGGCCCGTTCGCTGTCCAGCAATTCAGCCAGTCTCTCTTCCGCCCGCTTGCGCTCAGTAAACTGGCCGATCTGGCCCCCGATACCGGCTACCAACGTCAGCAGCTCGTCGTCGGGTTTTCGCACTTCGGAGCTGAAGAATTCGACCACGCCTAAAACGTCTTCGCCGAGTCTGATTGGAAAACCGAAGGCACCGTGCAACCCTTCGCGCGTGGCAACCCTGGCGCGCGGAAAATTTGCATCGGTAATGACATTGTCAATCCAGGCAGGTTCACCGCTCGCCCATATCCGTCCCGGTAAGCCCACGCCCTTCTCAAAAGTGGAAGTTCGCGTCAGCTTATCGAATTCCGGCGTTCGCATTTCCGAGGCATGACAGATCTCCACCAAGCGCAGCACATTTGCAGCTCGATCAACTCTCCATAAAGCACCGACTTCCCAGTCGAGACTGTCACAGATGGCGCGCAGAATTCGCCCGGCACTTTCAATGAAATCGCGAGACTGAGAAAGAATCTGAGTGACTGCGTACTGCAAAGCCAGGCGTGATTCGATCCGTTTGCGTTCGGTAAAGTCGCGCGTGAAGCAGCGCGTGTGAATGAACTTGCCGTCTTCGCGATAGACGCTGGAGTTGATGCGCACGTCTTTGATCGCACCGTCCTTGCAACGCAGGCGTGCCTCGTAATCCTGTAACACTTCGCCGGCCTTTAGCCGCGCCAGAATGTCTTCGATCGCATCCTGGTCAACGTGAAACTCAGTGATGTTATGGCCGACATACTCCTCGCGGTTGTAGCCAAGCATGTCCAACTCTGCCTGGTTGACGCGCAGGATCATGTCGTCTGGCCCTACCCAGTGCAGCCCGATCGTCGCGTTGTCAAAAAAGTCGGTTAACTCCGCTTCGCTGCGCTGTAATGCTTCTTCTGCTCGCTTGCGTTCAGTAATGTCTCGTTTAATGCCCACGAAACACAGCGGCTCGCCTGTTTCGGTTCGCATCGCAAAAGCGGATAGTTCCAGATAACGGGTGTCGCCGCTCTTTGTCTTGCTCACCACTTCGCCGCGATACTCTCCGTCTTGCGCGAGCGCGCGAGCCACCTCGCTAAAGACCTCTTCGCCCAGGTGAATCGCCGGCGTTTGATTACGTAGTTCTGCGTCGGTGTACCCGAGCAATTGCGCGTGAGCGGCATTCTGTTGCAGATACAAACCTTGCGGATCGATGATGGCTACGGGTTCGCGAGAATGAAGAAAGATGGCCTGATACAAATCCTGCCCTAACCCGTTGGGGCTTTGTTCGATTTTGCTGTTGGATAGCTTGCTTGACACGCTTCTGCCTTTTCGGGGAAGCCATCGGTTTCAGGGGGGATTTGATGATACCACTAAGTTCGGCGGACGCTAAAGCTGGGCATCGGATACGGGTATTGTTTGGATTGACTTGTTGTGACTTTGGTTGTAAAAGGACTCAATACAACTACCAAACCGCCAAACCTCGTCCCTGTCAAAGCAGGGAGTTTGACCTTTATTACTGGAAGGAGATTGAAATGGCTTTACGTTTAGGGGACGTTGCCCCCGATTTCACCGCCGATACGACCGATGGTCCAATTCGTTTTCATGAATGGATTGGCGACAGTTGGGCAGTGCTGTTTTCACACCCAAAGGATTTCACGCCCGTTTGTACCACCGAGCTTGGTGAATGCGCGCGGCTCAAACCGGAATTCGATCGCCGCGGCGTAAAAGTTATTGGCCTCAGCGTCGACCCCACCGACTCGCATAAACGATGGGCCGAGGATATTAAGGAAACTCAAGGCTCATCTCTCAACTTTCCGATCATCGCGGATCCGGATCACAAGATCGCGGAACTCTATGACATGATCCATCCCGAAATCAGCGACGTCTTCACCGTGCGTTCGGTTTACATCATCGGACCGGACAAGAAGATCAAATTGATGCTTACGTACCCGGCAAGCACCGGCCGCAACTTTGACGAAATCCTGCGCGTGATCGACTCGCTGCAACTGACTGCCAAGTACAGCGTTGCCACGCCGGTCAACTGGAAAGACGGCGATGACGTGATCATCGTTCCGTCAATGTCCGACGAAGATGCAAAGGCAAAATTTCCAGCCGGCTGGAAAGCGCCAAAGCCTTATCTCCGCATTACGCCACAACCGAATAAGACCACAACGACTGATACGGCAGCGAAGAGCGCTTCGTAAGCTATGTCTGCCGAATTAATCTAAAGTTCACAAACAAGGCGCAGAGCCGGATAAACTCTGCGCCTTTGTGCTGGGCAAACAGGTACAGATTAGGCGACATGAAAACAATAAAACCGATTTTGATCGTAGTGCTGGTCATGGCAGCTGTTTGCCCTTCTGTCACCGGTCAACGACGCTCAAAGGCAACTAAGCAAATGACTCCCGAGCAAGTCGTCGCTGACCTGTATAGGCAGCACAAGACGAAAAGCCCATTCTTTCAAAACAAAAGCCGGTCGCTGGTCGATCGTTATTTTGACAAAGACATGGCTGATCTTATTTGGAACATGCCCAACTCCCCGGATGAAGTTGGACCACTCGATGGCGATCCGCTCTATAACGCCCAGGACATGGAAATCAGGAACTTCGTCATTCACAAAGCGACCGTGACAAATGGAACGGCAACAGTGCTTGTGACCTTCACAAATATCGGCAAGAAACAGGAGGTGAAGTTCCTGCTTGCATCGCGCCAATCTGGTTGGAA
>DATNOG010000019.1:0-7446 GCA_035601415.1 Pyrinomonadaceae bacterium
TGCATCGCCGGGTTTGAGTTGAGAAAAGTTTGTCATATCCCAGGTTTTCGGAATGATGGCAACTTCGAAAAACTTGTCAGTCAGAGAAGCGATAGTCAGGCTGATTCCTTCAACTGCAACCGAGCCTTTGAGCACAAGATACCGCGCGATTTCCGCCGGATATTCTATGCGCACAGTCCATGAGCCTTCGTGATCGGCAACACTCAACCACTTTCCGCGCGCATCGACGTGACCCTGAACGATATGACCGCCAAGCCGGCTTATAGGAGTAACCGCGCGTTCCAGATTTACCGGCGTCCCGGCGCGCAAGCGTCCCAGCGTGGAGCGATCAAGAGTTTCGCGCGAAACATCGGCCGCAAACGAATCGCGCTGGATATCAAGGGCAGTCAGACATACGCCATTAACTGCAATCGAATCGCCGTGCTTTGTATCTTCAACCACCGTTTGCGCTTCAATCGTAATATAGGCGTTTTCGCCACGCGGCTCGATATTGCGCACGCGACCAAGTTCTTCAATGATTCCAGTAAACACTTTGGGAATTTCGGATTGCGGATTTCGAATTTCGAATTTGTCAGATCATACGTCTTAGAATCAAGACAATTAGCAAAATGAAGAATCCCACCAGTGCGGGTGCAAATGAGAACAGCAGCATCCACAACGGTTCGCGCTTAAATGAAAACTGGATACGCATTATCACCAGCGGGGGCATGCCCACCTTCCTGACCTTGAGACTATGGAACTTGCGACCTAGCTTCTCTGTCTGCTCTTCGGAGGCTTCAAAAATTTCAAACCAAAAACCTCATGGTCGGGAAAGGGGCATGCCCCCGCTCTTTTCTTGAACCACCCTCATCATCATTTCAAACACTTCATCAATTGATAATCCAGTCGAGTCCACCACGATGGCATCGTCGGCAACCTTTAGCGGCGAATCAGCGCGCGTCTCGTCGCGGCGATCTCTTTCCGCCATGTCGGCAAAAGTTTCTTCAAAGTCTGCACTTGGATCCTGTGCCCGTTCTTCGTTGAAACGCCGTTCGGCGCGTTCCTGCGGCACGGCAGTCAGAAAAAACTTTACGTCTGCATCCGGAAAAACGACTGTGCCGATGTCGCGTCCGTTCATCACCGCACCGCGCCGGCCCAACTCGCGCTGTCGTTTCACCATGGCCCGCCGCACTTGTGGAATAGCTGAAACAATCGAAGACATTTCGGTTACTTCTTCGCTGCGAATCTCGTCTGTCACGTCGCGTCCTTCGAGCGTGACTTTCAGCGCCTCGGGATCGCCTGCTAAATCGATATCCACGCGCGCCGCTAAAGCTCCGACTGCCAGATCATCATTTGAGTTAACGCTGGATTCCATCACTGCCAGCGCCACCGCGCGATACATCGAGCCAGTGTCGATGTAGAGCAGATTCAGCGCGCGCGCCAGCATGCGGCCAAGCGTTGATTTGCCTGAACCCGATGGTCCATCGATGGCAATGATCATATTAACGTCAGTTGTCAGTGGTCCGTGGTCAGTAGTTCAGACAAACGCCGCAAACACTTCATTAGATAGCAACGCCCCGGCGCGCGTTAGTTTCAATAGATCGCCGTCAAACTCAATCAAACCTGCCAGCTGAAAATTCCTGAGATCGTCCGCGTGTACCGCGCCCAAGTCGACGCCAAACAATTCTTTGAATTCATTGGTTCTGACGCCGGCCATCATGCGCATGCCGAGAAACACTGCTTCCGCACGGCGGTCAGCTTCAGTCAACCTACGATCTTCCACGAGTGGCGAACCATTGCGTTCCACAACTGCAACATACTTGGAAAGGTCGCGCTCATTGGCCCAGCGGCGCGATGCGCCATCAAAGGAATGCGCTGAACAACCAAAGCCGTAATATGGCGCGCCCGTCCAGTACTTGGTGTTGTGCCGCGACTCACAACCTGGCAGACACAGATTCGATATTTCGTAATGCTCGTATCCAGCCTCGGCCGCGCGCTCGAGCATCACTTGATACATTTCCGCAGCCAGATCTTCATCCGGCGGTGGTTGCAAACCCTTTTTTATATGCGCCGCGAGCGGGGTTCCTTCATGAACTTCGAGCAGGTAAAACGACAAATGTTCCGGGCTTAACGCGAAAGCCTCAGCAAGATTGCGCTCCCAGGCGCTGAGAGTTTGTCCCGGCAGACCGGCAATCAAATCGAAACTTACATTATCGAATCCATCCTCGCGTAAAAGTGAAAACGTCCGCCGCGTATCATCAGAACTGTGTGAACGTCCCAGCCGGGCCAGCTCGCGATCGTCAAATGTTTGCGCGCCAAAGCTCGCGCGATTAATTCCGAGTATTCGGAACGCGCGAAGTGCCTCCGGCGTGACCGTTCCCGGATTCATTTCCATCGTTACTTCCGCGTTTGGCGAAACATCAAAACGCGTTCGCACTGCTTGCATTAGTGCTTCCAATTGGGCTGGTGAAAGAAGCGATGGAGTGCCGCCGCCGAAGTAGATCGTGTCGACAGTTTCTGGCCGATCAACTTCGCGCCAGGATGCAATTTCGCTGACCACACTCGCGACGTAGCGCTCCGCAAGTGCAGATTCATACAATCCGGTTGCAAAGTCGCAATACGAGCAGCGCGAACAACAAAACGGAATGTGAATGTAGATACCGGCTAGCTTCATAGTTTCAATCCGCAGATTACGCAGATTACACGGATTCTTCAAACCCTGACGGCTCGAAGCAGTCTGTAGCCATGATTTCTATTGCTTCTTGGGTAACTTAAAGAATTTCCACGCTCTCATTACTCAGCGGAATCTGTGTAATCTGCGGATTCTCATCCCTTGATTCGCCGCAGACTGCCGTCGCCACTGATAGATTTGCTCATGCTGCGACTGATGCGTTCGGCGTCGGCAAACACTCGCAAGAAGTTTTCACCCAGTATCTTGTGAATATCTTTCTCACTATAACCGCGTTTCAAGAGTTCATAAGTGATGTTCGGCAGCATCGAGACGTCCCGCGCCTCTTCCGGGAAATCCATTGCACCATCAAAATCGGAGCCGAGGCCAACGTGATCGATGCCCGCGACTTTCACGATGTAATCGATGTGATCGATGAGTTTGGAAAGAGGTAAAGGCGGCAGCGGGTTAGCCGCCTCGAGTTTGTCCCCCTCCTCAGCGAGACGCTCAGGATCGTCTTTGTACTTTTCATTTAATAAATCCTGTTGCGCCTTCAAACGTTTGTCTCGCGCCTCGCCTTGTGGACCCACGGTCACGGCATCGAGGAAATAGCTGTAGAAATTCACCTGAATTACGCCGCCGTTTTTTGCAATGCGCCGCAGCAGATCATCAGGAATGTTTCGCGGCACGTTGCTCAGCGCGCGCGCCGACGAGTGCGTCGCTATTATCGGCGCTTTCGAAACATCGAGCGCATCGCTCATCGTCTTATCTGAAACGTGCGAAACATCCACCAGCATTCCCAAGCGGTTCATCTCGCGCACGACGTCTTTGCCAAACTCAGAAAGACCGTTGTGTTTGACTTCGCCGCGCGCCACGTCTCGCGCAGAGTCAGCCCAGTCGTTTGAGTTGTTCCAGGTGAGCGTCATGTAGCGCACGCCGAGCCGGTGAAATTCACGCAGCGTTGCGAGCGAGTTCTCAATTGCATGGCCACCTTCGATGCCCATCAGCGCGGCGATCTTGTGTTGCTTCTTTGCACGGCGAATGTCGGCCGCAGATGTTGCCAGCGTTAGATCTTTTGGATGGCGTTCGACGGCGCGATAGACGGAATCGATCATGTCCAGCGTGCGTCGCGCGGCGCCACCGTGCGTGGCGTACCAGTCCCTGACATAAAGCGAGAAAAACTCCGCCGTCATGCCGCCCTGCTTCATGCGCTCAAGACTGGTGCGATAAGGCACCGGCGGTGTGCCGCTGAGATCGTAATCATCATTCGTCATTGCCGTCGTGATGTCGTTGTGAGTGTCGATGACGATTGCTCGGCGGTGAATCGCGAGCGCTTTCTGCCAGAGCTTTTCGTCGCGTGGAGTTTGAGCGGAAACCAGCGATGTGCCGATTGCGAAGAGAAGGATTAGGCAGGCCGGAACACGAGTGTTCATTTGAATGATCCTCAAGAACGAGAAGTCTTATGATGGATTCATAGTCATCAGAACTACGGCCGGCGTCAAGCAGTTATTAAGAACTGTCAAGCAGGCTTTCGCTCCGTTAGGAGCGAGATGTCTATAGCACGCCACGCTCCAAATGAAACCAGCTCCCTAGGAGCGAAATGTCGAGTCCTTGTGCAATCACATTCCGCTCCTAGAGGAGCTGGGTGGGTTTGGCGGCGCCGGGGCTATAAACATTTTGCCCCTACGGGGCAAAGCAACAAGTTCACATCAGGTGGCTAAGCCGCGAGTGCGTGTGTGGCAAGCCACATTGTTAATAAGGTTGAACGAGGCTAAAACTGAAACGTGCAAGAGATTCGATTGTTAATGGCCTCGGTCCTCCTCGCCATCGCTGCGATTGGAACACCTGACCAAAGTTTGCGCCAACAAGAGGAGGTTAAAGAGATTGGGATGGGCGACATTCTTTCTAATGATGAAACGTTGAGCTACAACGGGTATGTGGTTGAGAAGCGGCACAAGAAAGTAAGCTACGATTATCCTGCAGAAATGCAACCACGATCGTCTCGGATCGATGTCTCATTCGCGATTCTCAAGCGCAGGAGCGTAGTTCTAACTAGATTTGATGACAATATTTATTCTGGCCAGGGCAACGACACGCGCTTCGGTTTGTTCTCATTTCTACATGGACAAACCAAACAGATCGTAGTCTCCCAGGATATCTTTCGCGGCGGCACGCAATGGGTGATCGACTTGTCCCCAAGGCCTCGGATTATCTTTGACGGACCGAATTGGGCGGTTGGTCGAGAAGGCGACGACATGAGAATCATCGATCTCAATCACGACGGGGTGTTTGAGATTATTGTACCGATCACGGACTTTTACGATTTTCAAGACAAGCTACCAATCGCCCGGATTCCACTGCCTGAGATCATTTTCAAATATGACAGAAGATCGATGAAGTATGTCCCAGCCAACCCGCTCTTCGAGAGTTATGTACTCCACGGGATTGGCGACTTAGATGCTGGAAAGACTGTTGATGAATTTGATCAGCGGGCGATGACGCTCGAAAAATTATTGGCTTTCATCTACGTCGGCAAACAGAAGCAAGCCTGGGACTTTTACAACAGGGCTTACAAGCTCAGCGACAAAGAAGAGATCCGGCACCGCGTAAAGGCCATTTTAATCAAGCAGCCCGTATACAAATTCATTTACAATCCCAGAAGTCGTAAGTGAATATCTCAACATGTCAATTCTGATTGCCGAAGACAACGTGGCCCAGCGCCATTACTTAAAAGAGATTCTTGAAAAAGAGTTTCCGTCGCACGCGCCCGTCGTCGAGGCGGCCGATGGCGAAGAGACCGTGAAGCTGGCGCTCGAGGGCAAGCCGGAAGTTTGCATACTCGACATTCAGATGCCCAAGCTTTCCGGCGTGAAGGCCGCGCGCGCAATCTGGCGCGACTTCCCCACCGCGCGCATTATTTTCTGGACGCAGTTTCCGCACGAGATCTACATCAACGAAATTCGCAAGATCGTTAAGTCTGTCGATCCCCCGCCCGCTTACGGCTTCATCCATAAGAACAATCCTGAATCGCGTTTCCTGCGCTTCGTCGCTGCCGTGCTTGAAGACGGAGCCGACATGATCGATCCCGCGTTCAAAGATTCTTTCAAGCGGCCGCTGCTGACGGAGTTTGAATCAGAAGCGCTTTACTACCTGGCGCTTGGCCTTTCCAACTGGGCCATCGCGCGCAAATGTTCGCTAAGCCTGCGCGGCGTCGAAAGCCGGCTGGCAACTCTCTATGAAAAACTTTTCATGTCGCTTGCCGAAGGCACCGAGCACGAAGCTTATGAAAAGCTTGCCTACAACGTGCGCACGCGTGCCTTTTTCGAAGCGCTGCGCCGTGGCTTGCTGAACAACGATGAACTGGAAAAAGCTGCCGAAGATTTAGAAGCCTGGATCGAGCGCGATCAGAAAAAGTTTATTGAAGAGCAGAAGCGCGAAGAGGCGAAGACGCGGAAACGTTAATGTTTGCTCAACGTTCATTGTTCGTTATCTTGTTGCTCTCTGCCTTCTGCCTGCTTCCTGCTGCCTTCTCTTCAGCACAAAACGACACGGGACAATCACAACCAACCCCTTCGCCATCACCTTCTCCATCGCCCTTGCCGTCGCCTTCGCCGACACCGCTTACTGGCCTGCATCAATGGGGCGCTGTGACGCTGTTTCATGGATTGCCTTCGGATCGGGTGCGCGCAATCGCGCAGGGCCAGGACGGCATGATGTGGTTTGGCACTGAAGCTGGTTTGGCAAGGTTCGATGGCCGCCGCATGCAAACGATCAACGATCCACAAATGCCGCAAGGTCGCGTGCTGTCGCTGTTGACTGACGCCAGCGGAGCGCTCTGGGTAGGAACCGATAACGGCGCGGCGCGGATTGTGAGCGGTAGAGTTGAAGCGTTGAAAGATCTTCAGCGCCAAACCATTAACGCGATCATCGAGCCGGAAAACGGCCGGCTGCTGATGGCCAGCGAACAGGGCATGGTCTATGAATGTCGCGCGAACGGCGGTGCGATCCAGGTGAAGCAACTTCTGGCCAAGCCGCTTGAGAGTGCGGACAAAGATAATCCCGGCGCCTTGCCGCTCACGAGTCTCACGGTCGCTAACAACAAGCTGTTGGCCGGTTCGCTTAGCCGTGGGTTGCTGGCAATCGAAGACAACACGGCAACAGAGATGCAGGCGCGGCGGCCGGCTTTTTTTGTGCGCGCGCTGGCGACCGATGGGCGCGGGCAGTTGTGGGTAGGGACTAAAAGCCGGAAAGACCAACCAGCATTGCATTCTGCCGATGACTTTTCCGAGACCGCAAGCGCCGGCACGGTCACGGGAACGGTGATGGCGTTGCGCGCGGGCCACGCTGATGACATGTGGGTGGGCACCGATGGCCGCGGCGTCTTTTATTTTCCTGCTTCCCGAAAAAGTGTGAACCTCACCTTTGACGGTACAGAGGGCGGACTGCGCTCCGATCACATCTTTGCAATTTTTGTCGATCGTGAAGACGTGGTTTGGTTTGGCACCGATCGCGGCGTTAGCCGTTACGATCCCAACTCTCCGCGAGTTGAAAATATCGGCAACAACGCGGAAAGCAATTTTGTGCGCACGCTGTACCAGGCGTCTAGTGGCCAGGTGCTGGCGGGAACAAACCGGGGGCTATTTGTTTACGATGCAAAGGCCGCGCGTTGGAATTCTATTAGCGATCTCTCGCGCAACATTATTTATTGCATCGCCGAAGACGACGCCGGCAGACTGCTAATTGGTTCGGCTGCGGGATTCTATGTCGGCCCAAAACTGACGCGCGACACCCAACTTGAA
>DATNOG010000020.1:0-9396 GCA_035601415.1 Pyrinomonadaceae bacterium
TGAACAGCAAACAGTAGACAGCAAACAGTAGACAGCAAGCACTCATTTGGAGAGCTTTGTAAAACAGCACACTTTTAACTTTGGAAATCAGTTCAAGCTGATTTCTGGCTGTTTACTGTTTACTGTTTGCTGTTGACTAGTACAGCAAACAGTAAACAGCAAACAGTAGACAGCAAACAGTCAACGGCAAAACAGTATTGGTAATAGGCAATCAAGAACTTGCGGTCCGCCGGCTTCAGAGTTTTCACCCGGCTGTTTGCTGTCTGCTGTTCGCTGTTTGCTCGTCTCACTCCGCGCGAAGTGCCTCAATTGGATGCAGCCGGGCCGCACGCCAGGCGGGCCACAGGCCGCTGATCACACCCACAACTGAAGACATGGCAACGCCGAGAACCACCGAGGCAATGCTCACCAGGAGGGGGAAGCCAATCAAAAATGAAATCAGATAGGCCAGCCCAAACCCGGTAAGCACGCCAATCGCGCCGCCGACCGCTGCAACCGTGACCGCCTCGATCAAGAACTGCGTCAGTATATCTTTACGGCGCGCGCCGATTGCTTTACGAATGCCGATTTCTTTCGTTCGTTCAGTTACCGAAACCAGCATGATGTTCATCACGACGATGCCGCCTACAAACAAGGAAACGCCGGCAACAAGATAGGTGACAATGTAGATGTTCGACGTTGCTTTGCCGTATAGGTCGATGAACACATCCGACGTCTCCAATGTGAAACCCTCGTCGCTATCGTCACCGAATGTTTTGCCGCGACGATTGCGCATTATCGTTCGTACCTGGTCCTCGGCCTCTTCCAGTTGATCAGCCGAAGCCATTTTGACGAAAACCACCAGCGAAGAATGCGCGCCAAAGTTTTTCTGGTAAGTGGAATAGGGAATGTAAATCAGATTGTCGCGCGAGGCGCCAAAAATCTTGCCCTGCGCCTGGAGCACTCCCAGGATTTGATACGGCCGGCCGCCAATGGAAACAGTCTGACCCAGCGTTCGGTCCGGCGCGATGCCGCCAAAAAGATTCTGGACGATGTCAGTTCCCACCACGCAGATCTCGCGGGCAGTTGCGCCTTCGTTGTCGGTCCAGAAACGGCCGACGTCAATATTCACTGCGTCAATATCAAACATTGCGCTCGGCGTAATCCCGCGTATGTTTACGTTCTCTGACTTTTGATCCTTGTGTTTGACTGTTTCGGCGGTATTGGCTGCGACGCCGGCGCGCCAGCACGAGGTGCACACACGAAAGATCACTTCCGCGTCGTCGAGCGTCACGTCCTTGCGCTTGTTGAACCTGATGAAGTCCTCGCGCGAAGTAATAACGCGCGGACGTTTCGAGACAGTAAAAACCGTCGAGCCCTGGGACGAAAAAGTGGTGGCAACAGTCTTATCGAGGCCCTTGATGATCGTGACCACCGCGATCACCGCGGCAACGCCGACAACAATCCCCATCAAGGTCAGGGAAGTGCGCAGCTTATTTGCACGCAAACTGCCGAGGGCTACGAGAAAGGCTTCCCATAACGCGGCGACGCGCAAGCGTTTAAAAACCTTTCTCAAGTGCGATGAAGTTTGCTTATCTCCTTTTGGAGAAGCAGCGGCTGTCGGTGCGGACGTTTCGATGACTGGTGACATACCTTTGCCTGAAGTGTTATGGACCACGTTAGGTTCGGCTTTGCCGCCTGATGTGCGGCGGGGGCTATGCCCCGCCGATGGCAGCCTAATTATTCTGGGGCTATGCCCCTGGTTCGGCCTTAGCCCTTCTGATTTCTTGGGCCAAAGGCCGCGCCAAGGGCATAGCCCAAATGTAAAAGGCATCTCTGCGGCGGGGCATAGCCACCGCCGCACATCAGACGGCAAAGCCGGAGATGCACCAACGAAGGACTCTTAGGGCAAGAAATCAGTGACATAACAAAATGGGCGGGCACAGGACCCGCCCTAACAGTTTAAAAATGCGCCGCCTGCATGCGCCTCCTACCTGATTTTCTCGTCCTTTTCAATAAGACCGTCGCGAATGGAGATTACCCGGTGGGCCCGCGCGGCGATGTCGTGCTCGTGAGTTACCACGATGATCGTATTTCCCTCTTCGTGCAACCGCTCGAACAGATCCATGATCTCCATGCTGGTGTGCGTATCGAGCGCGCCAGTGGGCTCGTCCGCGAGCAAGATTGAAGGATGATTGACTAAAGCGCGAGCGATCGCCACCCGCTGGCGCTGGCCGCCGGAAAGCTCATTTGGCCGGTGCGTAACACGATCCGCGAGATCGACGGCGCGCAATGCTTCTTTGGCCATCTCATGACGCTGGCTGGAACCGATGCCGCCATAGATCAGCGGCAGCTCCACGTTGTGCAAGGCAGTCGCGCGGGCCAACAGATTGAAAGTCTGAAAAACAAAGCCGACTTCCTGATTGCGTATGCGCGCGAGTTCATCATCATCCATTTCGGAAACGTTCTTGGCGTTCAGCCAGTACTCGCCTTTGCTGGGCGTGTCCAGACAGCCGATCAAATTCATCAAAGTGGACTTGCCCGAACCTGATGGACCAGTGATCGCAATGTACTCACCTTTAGGCACATCAAACGAAACGCCGTGAAGCGCGTGCACCTGCTCAGTGCCCATCTCATACGTTTTCCAAATGTTGCGCATGGAGATGAGCGCGCTCGCATCGTGCGCACTAACGGCCTGTTCGGGCAGCACGGTTGGGGCCGGTGGAGATGCCAGGGTAACGTCGCTCATTAGCTGCCCTCGTTTGCGTTAGCGTTTGCGCCGGTCTTGCGTTCCTGGCGTTTGACCGCCATGCCGTCCTTCAATGTTTTCAAGACGCGGCTCGGACCTCTGACGATTTCCATGCCCGCTTTTACACCGCTGGTGATCTCGATGTCGGCTTCGCCGGTAATTCCGGTTGTCACTTCGATGAAGCGCACCTTGTTTCCTTCCAGGAGATAAACGCCCTTGAGGCTCTTTGGTTTTTCGCCGCTTGCCGGCGTTGGTGCATTGCCGGCAACAGTCGCTCCCGGCGAAGGAGCCGGCGGCGCTTTCTCAACGATTGCCTCAAGCGGAACGGCTATCACGTTGTTTTTTGTTTTGGTTGTTATGGTCGCGGTGCCGCTCATGCCTGGTCGCAGCGCGTTGCGTACTTCATCCGGCATGTTGCGCAACTCGACCGTAACCTTGAATTCCTTCGCTTCCTGAACATTCACGCGATTTGACAGTCCACCCTGTGTGTCTGACTTGGAAACCGCCAAGGGGTTTTTTTGAGTTACTACGGCGTTGATTTCTTTATCGCCGAGTGCATCAACCTTGACCTTCGCCTGCTGTCCAACTTCAACGTTGGATATTTCCGTTTCGTCAACGTTCACTTCCACGTTGATAGTTGACATATCGGCAATCGTCATAAGCGGCGTAGTTGACAGACCAGCAACGGCATACTCGCCCACGCGCGTCGGGATGTCAGCGACCACGCCATTCAGTGGCGACAACTGCGTCGCCTTTGATCGTTGACTCGATTGACCGCGCAGCAGAGCCTGCTGCTGGTTCGCACGCATTTCCGATGTCTTGATGCCGTTCCTGGCTTCCGTGACCGCAAGCTTTTGACCGTTGGCCCGTTCCTGGGCCTCCTTTACAGCGATGCGTTGCGATTCCAGGTTTGCTTTGGCGGTTTGTAACGCAATCTTCGCCTGGTCGAAACGATCCCGCGCCGCGTCATAGTCAGAGCGCGAGGCAACACCCGCCTCGATGAGATCGCTGGCACGTTTCAGTTCCCGCTGAGCGGTATTCAAATCCACCTGAGCGCGATCGACAGAGGTCTGCAAAGCGACTAACTGCTGCCGTGCGGAGGAGACTGACGATTCTGCGACTACCAATCCCTGCTGTGCGGAAGCCACCGCGTTACGTGCGCTCTGAATGTCATTCATCGATGCCTGGGCCGCTGCGAATTGTGCTTCCTGACTCGACTGGAGTTGCGTCGGATCGACTCGCACGAGAGGCTTGCCCTGAGTTACCTGATCGCCGGCGTTGACGTAAATCTCTTCGATGCGGCCGGGGACTTCGCTGGTTAGCTTGATGTAACGAATGGGTCTGACTTCACCTGACGCCGTTACGGTCTGGCGCAGCTCTGGTTTCACTTCCAGTTTGACGGTCGTTACTTCAGCTACCTCTTTACGACTGGCAAATACGCTGATGATTATGATTAGCGCGAGCACCACGACGGCTGATACGGCAATAATAATTTTTTTCTTTCGGGTCAAAGCCATAAATTCTTCCTTCGCTCAGGGGGTTAAGTCTCTTGTCTGTTACGGACTAATAATCTTGCACAAAAATGGGCTGATGCGAAAACCAAGTTTGGTTCGAGTAACTCTTACGTCAGAAAACGGTAAACAGTTTCAATAATACGGAGTTTCACGGCCTGCAAGGACGTTGCCGGCCGAGCTGATCCGCTGTTTTCCGGTTGACGTTATTTTGTAACCATTAATCATCGCGTTAAGCGCGCGTTCAGGGCTGCAAGATTGGCGATGCCAATAGTTTCGGGATAGAATGACCCGCCAATCTTTTGCTAGTCCTGGCCGTCCGGATTGAGAATCTATCGCGAATTGGCTGCGAGTCGCAAACCTCCGAAAAACGATGATTACGTGTGAAAGGTGTAAAACCGAAAACCTCGACGGTTCACAGTATTGTGATGAATGCGGTGCTGCCTTAAGACCGAATGCAAATTCGCGCGCGAATGCGCCGAGGAATGCGCCGGGGAATGTTGGCCAGTTGAAGCCCAACCATGACGGTCAGAACGGTTCGCGGGCTCCGGTCTCAGCGCCGCAGCCAGAGGCGGCCGGTAAGGCCGCGGCGGCGATGAATCTCGCTTCGTCGCCTGCCTCCGGCGACCAGCCACACGCCAAGCTGGTTATCGAGCGCGGAAAATCTGCCGGCAAGCAGTTTCTGTTGAGTGCGGCCGAATCGCAAATTGGACGCTGGGACGCCGACGGCGGAATTTTCCCTGACGTAGATTTGGATTCTGACGATCCGGAAGCGAAGGTGTCGCGACGTCACGCGCGCATCACCTTTCGCGACGGGCAATATTTGCTGGAGGATCTGGGCTCGACCAACGGTACTTTTGTGAACCGCGGCAGGAGATTATCGCCCGGCACGCGCCAGGCTCTTACTGATGGCGACGAGATCATCGTGGGAAAAACGTTCCTGCGCTTCCGCCTCGTTAAATAATTCAGTTATTGGTTGGGTAACATGCGGTGCCGTTTTTTTCAATATAGGTTCTAAGTAAATGGCTGAGTGTCTCGAATGTGGAACTCCGGTGACGCCGGGTGAAAGCTTCTGCCGCAACTGCGGCACGCAGCAACCTGCGGAAACGCCGGCCGCGGAACCATCGTTAGATGTTTCTATATCCGAGCCGCAAAACGTAGCCGTTGAAAACGCGAGTGAGCCCGTTTCGTTAGACTCGCTTGGCGGCAGTTCCACTGCGGACGTGCAAGATCTCGTAAAGCACACCGTTAAGAAGGGCACCACTGGCGGCCGCCAGCCGACGGTAAAACAACTCGATCCGGGCAGCGTCCTGAATAATCGCTACGAAATTGTGCGTCGCATCGGTGGCGGAGGCATGGGCGCAGTTTACGTTGCCAAGGACCGTAACCTCGGCGATGCGCCGCGGGCTGTCAAAGAGATGGTGGAAGCGCATCTCGATCCGGTTCAGCATGAAAAAGCGATCGCAGATTTCAAACGCGAGTCGTTGTTACTGACTTCGCTCGAACACCCATCGATTCCAACCGTCTACGATTATTTTTATGACGAACCGCTCGGGCGATTCTATCTGGTGATGAAGTTTATTGCCGGCGGTGATCTCGCTTCCCGGCTGAGAAGTGCGCCGGGCGGAAAAGTCGACGAAAAAACTGTGGCCGATTGGGGAATGCAGACGGCGGACGTGCTGCATTACCTGCACACGCGACCGAAACCGATCATCTATCGCGACTTGAAGCCGGCCAATCTGATGATTGACGGCAACAGTGGCCGCGTGATGCTTATCGATTTTGGCATTGCGCGTTGGGTGAAACAGGAAGAAAAGGGCGTGACCGCAGTAGGCACAATGGGTTATGCGCCACCAGAGCTTTTCGGTGGACGAGTCGAGCCGCGCTCCGACGTTTACAGTTTGGGTGCGACGATGTTTCACCTGGTTACCGGATCTGATCCGCAGGACAATCCGCTTTTGATTTTTGACTTTCAGAAAAATCCGCGGCCACGCCAGATAGCACCCTCGATCTCCAGCGAGATGGAACAGATCCTGATGCGTTCGGTTGAATACAAACCTGAAGATCGTTTCGCGTCCGCCGGTCAGATGCGCGACGCGCTGGCTTCTCATCTGGAGAAACTGATGAACGGACAGGTAACCTACGGCACTTCGCCGCAGGTCGGCGGCGAAACTACGCAGGTGCAAACAGTCTTCTGTGGTTTTTGCGGTGGCCGCATTGCAGCCGACGATGTTTTCTGTGCGCATTGCGGCGCGCGCCAGCCGATGGCCGGAGCTGGTTCGAGTGCGGCGCTGAATGCGGCGCGGCAAACGGCAAAACTCGTCGTAGCCGGCACCACGGAGCTTGATGCTTCGTTTGTGCTGCAAAAAGATAACAACCTTGTAGGCCGCACCGATCCGCATTCAAATGTCTTTCCGGAAATTGATCTTTCCCGGTTCGATCCGGAAACAAAAGTTTCTCGCCGGCATGCGCGCATCTGGCGCGAAGGCGAAACGTTTTTAGTGGAAGACCTCGGCTCAGTTAACGGGACAGTAATTAACGATTCGGTGAGACTGGCGCCGCGACAACCGCGCGTGCTGGACAGCGGCGACAAAATTCGGCTGGGAGAAACGACGCTGCATTTTCTTTTGGGATAGTCAGTGGTCAGTTGTTCGTTGTCAGTTGTTTGTAGCACACCCTTGAGTGGTTATTCGAAGAATGGCTATTGTCTAAAAAGATCATTGCTACAATCGACCACTGACCACTGACCACTGACTACTGACCACTGACCAACAACAACTGACCAAAATGATGAGCGCTGAAACAGTTTCCGTGCAAAGAAGCGTGAGGCCCGGCCCTCCTGTCCAAAAACTCGCCAGAATTCGCGGGCCATTTTCATTGCGATGTGGTGCGATCCTGATCGACTACATAGTCCTGGTCGCAATTCTGGCGTTCAGCACGCTGGTCAGCCGTTTACTCGGCGGTGGCGCGCGCACCGCGGGAAATTCTTCTTTAACCGTCGGAGCTTTCCTGACGCTCGCGGTGGCGGCGCTGGATCTGGGTGTTCTTCCCGGGCTAACCGGCTTGACGATCGGTAAGTGGGCAACCGGCCTGCGCATCCGGCGAAGCGATGGCACGGACTTGGGAATTGGGCGCGCATTTTTGCGCCACTTCGTTGGCTACCCTTTGTCGGCCTTGACGCTTGGTCTGGGATTCATTATCGCTGCCCTCAACGCGCGGGGCCGCGGTCTGCATGATTTGATTGCCGGCACGATCGTCGTACGCGAAGCCGCGCTAGTCGAGAAGCGGCGCCGCCGCCTCTGAATGCTGACATCTGAAATCTGAATTTGGAATCTGGAATCTGAAGTCTGAAATCTCGAATGCCTGAATTAATAGTCAAATACCCCGACCGCGCCCCGGATCGTTTTCCGTTGGGGCGACTGCGAATCACACTGGGCCGTTCCGCCCGCAACGACCTTTGCATTCCCGATCCATTCGCTTCGCGCGTGCATGCGGAAGTGCGCCGCGAAGGCGAAGAGTATTTCCTTCAGGATTTGGGTTCGGCAAACGGCACGCTTTATAACGGCGGCACAGTTGAAGGCACCGTGCCTTTGAGTCCCGGCGGCCGTATACAAATCGGCGAAACTGAAATCGTTTTTGACGACGGCACTTACAGCTCGGGCATGGGCGCCACCATGATCACCGACAATCACACGCCGATGCCGGAAGCGACCATTGCTTTGCCTTCGGGCGATCGCACTACCTCGGGCCTGCTGGAAGCGATCGAAGGTGCGCGCACCAAGCCGGAAGAGATTGCCGCCGCGCGGGTCGAGCGCGAAGGCGATCTGCTCGCTCTGATTAGCAAGGTGGGAGTCACACTGCTTGCGGCCGCGACTCTCAACGAAACGCTCGAACAGATTGTCTCGCTCGTGTTTGAAGCAGTGCCTGCGGATCGTTGCTTACTGATGATGCGCGACGAAGGCAGCGATGAAATGAAGGTAGCCGTAGCACGATTGCGCGACCGAGTGGGCGAGGTCGGAGAAATTCGCGTCAGCCGCAACGTTATGGATGAAGTGATCATGCGCGGCAAATCAGTACTAACTTCAGACGCCCAGCACGATCCGCGCTTCGCCAGCGGCACGATGGTATTGCAGGGCGTGAGATCGGTTCTCGCGGTGCCGCTTGGTGTTTCAGAAAAAGTGTTTGGCATCATCTATGCCGATTCACCAATCGCCGAAGGCCGGTTTACCGAGGACCACTTGAAAGTTTTGACGACGCTGGCCTCCGTCGCCGCGATTCGGGTTGAGAATGCGCGGCTGGGTGAAGCGCGAATACAACAGGAGCGGCTCGAACGCGAACTACAATTGGCCATGGAGATCCAGCAGCGTTTTCAGCCGGCCGGTCCGCCGCAACTGTTTGGCTATGAGCTTCAGGGGATCAGTTTTCCCTGCTATGAGATTGGCGGCGACTATTACGACTTTATTAAGCGAGACGACGGGCGGCTGGTAATCGCGCTCGGCGATGTTTCGGGCAAAGGAACCGCCGCGGCGTTGCTGATGTCGTCGCTACACGCGGCCATTCATGCGCAAACGGGCTCGCACGACACGCTGGTGGAAACGATCTCTGCAGTTAATCGTTATCTCGCTGACAACATACCGCCTAATCGATTTGTTACGCTCTTTTATGCTGAGCTCGATCCTGAATCAGGTGCGTTGTCATTTCTAAACGCCGGTCACAATCCGCCTTTGATCGTTCACGCCGCGGGCACCGTCGAGCAGCTCGCTTCCGGCGGTCTGCCTTTGGGAATTAAACGAGACGCGGAATACCGCGAAGGTCGCACGCAGTTGCAATTGGGCGATGTGCTCGTAATCTATTCGGATGGTGTTACGGAAGCGGCCAGCCCAACTGGAGAAGAGTTTGGTCCCACGCGACTTTATGAAGTAGTTTCACGCAACGTGGATGCATCGGCAGCCGGAATTCGCGATCGCATCGAATCAGCGTTGACAAAATTCTCACAAGGCACTCAAGCCGCCGACGACATCACGCTCGTCATCTGCAAACGTCAGACTGAAGCGAGACGAATGGCTGCCAGCAGTGGCTCTGTGGCACCCGTCATCCGCTAGCAACTACTTCCGAGTTATTACTCAGTGTGCTTGCCTTGCAGCAGCGCGTCGAATG
>DATNOG010000021.1:0-5633 GCA_035601415.1 Pyrinomonadaceae bacterium
TGTTTTTACGAAGCTCAAGCAGAGCGCCGGTGGAGGTGAGGAATAAATTGTAGCCGGCGCCGTGCGCAGAAAACTTTGCCCGGCTGTCCAATTGACCAACATTCTGTTCGAAGCTAAGCGGAAGGTGTGCTGTAAACTCGCGCAGATTCAGGTTAGGCGAGCTGCGGAGCTCTGGCTGTGGTGGATCAGCCTCCGTTGGCTGGACAGCCTCATTTGCCGCGTTCTCTGGCCGGCTTGCCGTGATCTTAGTTCCTGAGTCAGCCCAACAGAGCCCGAGCAACGCAATAGCGCCGCAGAGACCACCCAGAATGATTTTCTGCTTGAAGCTCAACACGAATTACCAAATTACAATTTTGGCGCGCGAGCGTGGTGCTGTTCTTATCTCATTAGCACCGTCGCTTT
The DNA here is from genome assembly GCA_035601415.1 of Pyrinomonadaceae bacterium. GTDB lineage: Bacteria > Acidobacteriota > Blastocatellia > Pyrinomonadales > Pyrinomonadaceae > PSRF01. Next base: position 403 of record DATNOG010000021.1, read on the forward strand.
AGCGCGGTGAATCCAGCGCTCTTCAGAACCTGAAACCGTTTAAACGGTTTCCATTGCTAGCGCAACCTTCAATCACCGGGCTAAAGCCGCGGTGCTAATGAAAGGGTCACGTGGTCTCGAACCAAGGCTCACCTCGGTCTCGGCGAACGGATATTCTTAACATGGAAACCGGAACATCATCGAACTGACTTCCTTCACAAAAGAACCGAGCGCGCGTGAACACCGAAACTCCGCTTGTGTTCAAACGCCTCGGTCCTCAACTTCCCCGCTTGATCTATAAAACCCGGCGCTCGTTCCTAGCCAAGGAAAGACAATGTCGGTGTCGCAAACGTCGCCAAATTCGGAAAGACCGCTGCCCGGTCGCTTGGCGCCAGACCATACCAGTTGGCCAGTGTCGCAGCATATTGATCGATTGAGGTAGTTGGAATCCATTGACCGCGATTACTGGTAGTGTCGTCCGGTCCTGCAAGTTGCAGCGACGGATAACCGTAAGGTAAACCCGATCCATCGGGGCGCAGAGATCCGTAAAAAGCGCCGCCCAGCACTGCGCCACCCATGATGAATGCGTGACTGCCCCAAGCATGATCTGTGCCCACGCTGCCCGCGCCGGAACCAGACGGTTGCAGTGTTCGGCCGAAATCGGAAAGTGTAAAGGTAGTCACGCTATTGCTCAGTCCCTGCACTACCATCTCATCATAAAAAGCCTTCATCGCCTGACTGATTTGCGTGAGCAAGCCACCCTGCGTTCCCGATTGCGCGGCTCCCCCGGCCGGATTCGCTGGATCGTTGCCGGTTTCGTTGGTGTGGGTATCGAACCCGCCGACCGAACAAAAGAAAATTTGGCGCTTCATGGTAATGCCGGCGGCGTCTTTGATCTTGATCAGCTTGGCGATCTGCTTCAACTGATTACCCAAAGATGTATTTGGAAATGCCGTAGCCAGCGCCGGGTCGGGTTGATTCAACGCTTGATCAGCCGACAATGCCTGACTGGTGGTATCGCTTGCTCCCTTAACCAAAAAAGAATTCGTATCAAACCCAAGTAGCGTGCGATAGCTGCTGCCGGTCAGGTTCGGATTAGCTCCGCCTACTCCATTCCAGTTTAACACCAGCAGGTTTGCCAGCGTCGTCGGGGCGGCCGCGATGGCTAGTTGCCGCGAGTCGATACCGGTGGAAAAGAGACTCGTGCCGGCGAGCGAGATATTCATCGGCAGCGCTACGTTCCCGTTCAGCGCATTAGTCTTGTCGGCAATTCGTCCGCCCCAACCGGTTTGACCTACCGTGTTGGCCACCGAGGTCATTTGTTGACTAACTTGATCCGAATGCGAGAAGAGCTGATAGGGACGGCCGATGCCCGCGGTATATTGCGCGCGCGTGATGGGACGAACTAAAGATCCAACATTACAAAGGACCGCTAACTTGCCCGCAGTCCAAATATCCATTAGGCCTTTCGCCTGTCCGGCAACCGATCCAAACTCGGGCGAAAGATTTGGATGGAAGGCATAAGAAACGCCGCTGGTATTTGCGGGAGTGATCTTAGTATTTGCAAGCGCCGACTTAGGAACTGCGAGCCCTGAGCCAGTACGGACGTTGTCATAGCCATTGGTCGTACCGCCGCCAGTCACCGTGTAATCATCGTACGGAATCACCATGTTATTGCAGTCGGTACCGCCGTTAAGGAAGATGCACACCAGCGCTTTGTAATCCGCTGCGGCCTCCGTTTGCTGTTGGACCATCGCATTCACCAGATTGAACTTGTCCAAACTGGCAAACATCACCGCTCCAGTTAAGCCACAAACTGATGTCTTGAGAAATTTTCGACGTGATTCACTCATTGTTCTATTTCTCCACCTGATACTGCGATGAGGTCGCGATTAGATAAATTGCCGTTTGCGTGCGCTGCTGGGCTTGCGTGGTCGCGTTCGCATTGGTGATGGCGTTGACGGTGGTGACGATATTGGTATTCATTGCCGGCGACATTGTCCCATGCATCAGCCTGGCATTCAGTGCATCGACCAGTTGTTGCGGGCTGCCGGCCAGGGCTTGATAGGTCGAGTAATTGACTTGTGTGCCCTGTGGTCGATTCGGGTTGCTGATGGGAATGCCGTTGCCGCTGTTCGCAAGAAACAGAGTGTTCACAAAGTTCGCTCGTTTATAAGTTGTCGATGTATCGAGCAAACCAAACTCGGGACCAAAGAGGTTGGTACCAGGCAAACCGTAATCGGCCGGGTAATAACTGAACACAGTTGGCGGATTAAATAGGTTCTGACCAAGATCGTTGGTGTAGCTAAACGGAGTGCTCGCCAACACGCCATCGCTGGTCGCATTGAAAGTGCGAAGCAGATGAGTCATCAACAGCACCGGCTCGCGCAGGTGGCCATACTCAGGAGCGTTCTTCACATCACCGCGCGCCTCGATATCCAACAGGATAGCCGTAATTACCGCCTTCATATCGCCACGCACGCCGGACCCGTTGTTCGCAAAGGCGGACGCGCAACGGCCAACGTAAGCGGGGCTCGGATTGCTAGTCACCAACTGATGGATCAATTGCGTGCAAACATAAGGACCGGTGTTCGGATGATTGAACAGGTTATCGATCGCGGTATTGAGCGAAGAGATCGCATAGGCTTGAGTGTTCGCGAGATTCACTGCCGAAGAATTGCCAGTACAATTACCGCACGCAGGGACAACAACCGGACTTGCGTGATTGATGTCGGTCAGCAGCGTCTTTTGCGCGATGTCGTAGCGGTTTACATTACCGTTGGGAACCATCGGGTCCAGGTAATTCACCACCGCAGTAGTGCCGTCAACACTCCAGGTCTTGTTCGCCGCAAGATCCCAGCCGGTAAAGACCCGCGCCAGGTTCGCAATTGTCGTCTGATCGTAACTCGGCACGCGATTGCCCTGGCTATCCAGCACTGGAGTGCCGTCCTGATTCAGTGTGTCTACGCCGATCGAGAACAACTGCATGATCTCTCGCGCATAGTTCTCATTCGGCGTCGGATTCGCACGGTTGACGACCGAGTTGCCCCGCATGTTCAGGTATTCGCCCATGCCAGGATTGAGAGTTACTTCAAAAAGCAACGTACGGAAGCTGCCAAACGCATTGCGATCGATCGTCTGCAAGTATGGCGCATACCAACTTGTTTCGTTGGCATTCAGTTGCACGCCGCCGACCACGATGAACTGGTGCACCGCAAACGCTACGCGCTGTCTCAATTGATCAGACTGCGACAAAGCGTTAGTGAAGAACTGTTTTTGTAATGGGTAAAGAGTGTAGTTGTCCCGAAAACAAGTCGTAGTCGAATCACATGGCGCGGCTGGAGGACTAGCCGGATAAAACTGCGGATAAAGCGGAAACGCAGGATAGTCAGACTGCGTTGCGCTGAACTGAGGTGCCGTATTGAACTGCTCGTTGAGCCAGGTCGCATAGCCTACGGCGCGCACGTGCGAGAGATCCCCATCAGATGGTCCCCAGGTCGCCTGCTCGAGAAATCTAATACCATCGGCCCCTGACGCAAACGCGGGATCGGCATAACTGTTTGGAGTTGCTGCCGGAACCGCAACTGTAGGATCGCCAACTATTGGGGTCGCAACTGATCCGGGATCATCGGCCGGTCCACCGCCAGAATGGCCAATCGCCACACGTACTCGGTTGCTCCCAACGCCATGAAGATTTATTCGCAGTAGAACATCTCCCGCGTCGCCAATATCGTCGGACAGGCGCAGTATCAACATGCTGACACCCGGGAAACCAGCGACAGGCGCCTCGTATTCAACCTTAAACGAATACAATTTCCCGGCAGCATCCTGAACGTCGGCGCTAAACGAACTCACTCCCTCGCCGGCGAGCAGTTCAAGATTCTGCGCGAAGATACAAATACGCGTGCGCGTGTCGTTGCCAAACTCTACACTCGATGTCAGTGGAAACGGTTCGGCCTTCAGCGTTATGGATTCCAAGGCGATGGCGCGAGTAGAAGTAGAGTCACTTATCAAGACCGGAGCTTGGTTTGGGTTAGCGCCGCGAGCCGAATAAATACCACCAGCGGCGATCTCAAGAACCGCGCAAGCAACAAGCGCGAAAAAGCTTCGAGAACAATAGGACGGGAGACTGAATGTCATAGAGCTGGCTCTCCAACACAAATTTCTACCAAAAAGGTGCTACCGCAAAACGGTAATTTGATGAGGCTGATCCCAATTGGATTGGTGGAAGGGCCACCCGGCCAATAACCCAGGCGTTAAGTAACTATAGCACTTTGGGCGCACCCCGGGTCAACATTTAGACGAGACAGCGACCAATATAGTTGATAGAAAATTTGCGAGTTATCTTGCAAAAGGTGGGGAGGCGAAGATCACAGCAATCGTGCTTCAGATAGGCGGGCCGTCTTGTTGCTTTTGAGCCGAGTTGTTGCGTGCGACGGACTATTTGTCGCGTTTGCCAGGGCTCCTTGTTCCGCTATACAGAACAAGTTGTTGCGTTTGACAGGGCAACACAGCTTCCCTATTATCCATTTACTTCGTCGGGGCGTGGCTCAGCCTGGTAGAGCGCTCGGTTCGGGACCGAGAGGTCGGAGGTTCGAATCCTCTCGCCCCGACCATAAACTTATTCCCACCAATAGTTAGAGTAAGCGCTTTTGACCACTTCTCTCCCCCGTGTGGCCACTATGTGGACAAAATATACAAAACCTCAAAATTAATCGTCTGTCCTTTGATAAGTAGCATGCAAAAGGCCTAGGAATCTCCCTTGCTGCAAACCTTCGGAATGGGGAAGAATGGTTCAAACACCGACCACTCGGTCGACGACCGAGTGGTCGGTGTAATTCTCTCAAAGAATGAGAGCGCCGCGTTCGCAACGCAGAGGTCGTGGGTTCGAGTCCCATCTGCTCCACTATAAGGCAAGTCGCATCAGAGATTTAGTGCGGTGCGTTTGTGTGAGCATGCTTTCGAAATGACCAAATAAGTGACCACAATTTTGAGGATTCAAGGTGTCCTTACTGAACCTCACGACGCAGGTAGTAGACCACCGCGTGAACGCGGAGGTCGGCAGACGGCAAACTCACTAAGTTCGCACCAATGCTTTGCGACAGTGCTTTAAGTTGAACCAGAAGTAGCTTCCAAGATTCAGGCGCGAGCGCGTGAACGCGGCGTTTCGGTGGATGTGTATTTACGGGAGTTAATCAACCAGACAGGAACTGAATCCGAAAGAAGCATTGGCCTAGGCTCGCAAGACCGAG